>VXMU01000127.1 GCA_009840945.1 Chloroflexota bacterium
GTCGAGAACATGACCGCCGCCGAGGCCCAGGGCTTTGCCGACATCCATCTGGCGGAGCGCTGGGACCCGGTGGTAGCGGAGCTGACGAAGCTGGAGGCGTCGGCCTCCGGGGCCGGGACGGAACCGACGACGACGCCCACGCCCGAGCCAACGCCCGACCCCGCCGCGTTGCAGGTGTCCATCACCGCTAGCCCGGCCCAGCCCCGGCCGGGAGAGGTGGTGACGCTGAGCGCGGTCATCTCCAACGCTCCCTCCAGCTCCGACCCTTCGTACACATGGGAGATCGACCTGGGCGGGGGCAGCCGGATCTCGCTGGGCCGGGCTGCCACCGCCTCCTATGCCCACGGCAGCGCCGGAACCACGACCTTCCTGGTCACGGTGTCCTACGACACCGGGGACTCGGTGACCTCGGACCTGCTGACCGTTGAATGGACCGAGCCGGCGCCCAACCCGGGGCCGGTGGTCGATGAGCAAGCGGAGGCGTACCACGACTTCGTGGGGCAGCACCCCGCGCGCCGGGGCGTCAAGGCCTCGAAGGCTTTTGAGGGCATCTTCTCCGACCCGGACGGCGACGAGCTGACCTACTCCGTATCCGTGCCCGACGACCGGAGGCGGCTGGTGGAGAGCCTCGGAACGTCTGTGGGAGCCACGGACGACGAGTCCGACTTGCTGACCATCGAGATGGACGCCGATGACGACTGGAAGGCGGTCAGCCCGAGCCTGCCGGACCCCCTCACCATCAGGGTAACGCTCACGGCCACCGACCCGGGCGGCCTGTCCATCTCCCTGACCGGCGACTTCGTCATCGACTGGGAGAGCCATCCCGCGCTGGTGAGCGCCTCGGCGGGCCCGACGGCTGTCGCGCTGGCCTTCGATCTCGAGGTGCAGGCGAACCCCGCCCCCCCGCCGGACCGGTTCACGGTGAACGTGATCAACGAGGACGGCTCCGCCGGGACCGTCGCGGTCAGCGCCGTGTCGGTGAACGGCAATGTCGTGACGCTGCACCTGGCGTCGGCCCTCGAGTCGGGCCAGACGGTCACCCTGGACTACACCCACGACGACGAGGCTCCCCTGAAACGGGCCGCCCCAGGCGGCGACAGTGCGCCCTCCTTCACCGGGCAGGCCGTCGAGGTCTCCATCCTCGATCTGCCCGGCCCGCCCCAGAACCTCGACCTCAGCCCCACGCCGGGCGGCCTGGACATCTCGGCGACGTGGGACGCCCTGGACGGCGCAACCTCCTACAGGCTGCGCTGGCGGCAGGACGGCGAGGACTTCCGGGCGGGCGACGCGACCACCGTTGCGGACGCCGGCGCGATCATCACCGTGTCGGGCGACGGGCGTTGGGAGGTGCTGCTGCAGGCCTGCAACGACGCGGGCTGCGGGCCGGAGGCCACATCCCTGGCTACCGCCGACTCCAACCTCTGCGCCGCTCGCCCTCCGGGCGGCGTGGCCTCCAGCCGTGTGGAGAACACGATCACCGTCTCCTGGGAGACGCCCGCCGCACCTGACGCCTGCGAGCTGACCGGATTCATCGTGGACGTGCAAGGCGACGACGGCTCGGCGCTCAGCTTGCACCTGCCGGACCCTTCCCAGACCACCGTGGATATGCCGGTCCGTGAGTCCGTCCAGTACCAGGTCGCGGTCGTGGCCGTCTACGCGGAGCGCACGCCCGAGCCCGAGACCGCCCTTCAGCAGCGTGCACCCCTCAAGCGTGCACCCGTGAATTTGGGTCTGCGGGTCAGCCAGCCTGCGCCGGACAGGTGCAAGGAGCCCCAGGCCGAGCACAGGGTGGACGGGCGGTGCTGGCGGTGACGGTGAGCCATAACGCATCGGCCGCGCGCACCCCGCAGCTCGCGACTGGCGCTCCCCGGCGCGCTGTGGCCGTAGCAAGCCGCGCCCGATCGCTGGCCGCGGCCGCTGCCCTCCTCGTGGCCGGCGCCGGGATGCAGGCGGGGACCACCGGGGCCACGGCGCCGTCCAGCCCCGCCATCCGCGCCGTCGTGCCCGGCGACCGCTTCCTCGCCGTCTCCTGGGACGCGCCCGCCGAGAGCGGCGGGCAGCCCGTCACCGCCTACGATGTCCGCTACGGCCAGCAGGGCTCCGGGGCCTGGACCGTCGTCGACGGCGCGACCTCCGCGCGACGCTACACGATCCGGGAGCTGGCCAACGACAGCTACTACGACGTGCAGGTGCGCGCCGTGAACGCCATCGGGGAAAGCGAGTGGGGGGAGAGCGGAAGCGGCAAGCCCCGCGCCGTCAACAGTGTCCCCGAGTTCCTCGCCGGCGAGACGGGAGCACGCAGCGTCGAGGAGAACACCCCCGCCGGCACGGACTTCGGCGATCCCGTCGCGGCCACAGACGCCGACGACGACGCCATCACCTACGCGATCTCGGGCGCGGGCGCGCGGTTCTTCGACGTGAATCCCGAAACGGGCCAGCTGCGCACGAAGGAGCCCCTCGACCACGAGGCGCGCGTCAGCTACGCCCTCACCGTTACCGCCACCGACGTGGCCAACGCCCGCGCCACCCAGCGCGTGACCGTCACCGTCGCCGACGTGAACGAGCCGCCCGTTATCACCGGCCCCGACAGCCTGGAGTACGCCGAGGGGGGCACGACGCCGCTCGCGGCCTACCGCTTCCGCGACCCCGAGGGCGACGACGTCACCTTCTCCCTGGAGGGCGACGGCCACTTCGTGATGTCGATCACGGATGGCATCCTCGGCTTCGTGGAGCCGCCCGACTACGAGAATCCCGGCGATGGGGACCGCGACAATACCTACGAGGTGACGGTCGTCGCCGACGACGGACTCAACAGGGGCACGCACGACGTGACCGTCACCGTCACGAACGTGAACGACCCGCCGGTGTTCAGCGGGGACCAGGCCTACACCTTGAGGGAGTCCGACGTCGTTGACGAGTTTGTGGGCACGTTGACCATTCGTGACCAGGACGACTCCTACTCCGCCGTGTCGCTGGCGGGTCCGGATCGCGACGCCTTCGTACTTAGGATCAACTCCGGCACGCTCGCCAGCCTGTTCCTGCGGTTCGCTCCCGACTACGAAGCCCCCCGCGACGCCAACCGCGACAACGTCTACCAGGTGACGGTGCGGGCATCGGACGCGAGCAGCACCGTGAGCCTGCCCGTCACGGTCACCGTGGAGAACGTCGACGAGGCCGCCACGGTCACGTTCTCGACGGTTCAGCCGCAGGTCGGGGTGCCCATCACGGCCACCCTGCACGAACCCGACCGCGCTTCCGGGCTGTCCTGGCGGTGGCAGGCGGACGGCACGCCCATCGACGGCGCGACCTCCTCCAGCTACACCCCCGTCGGGGCCGATATCGGCGCCCTCCTGGCCGTCACCGTCAGCTACACCGACGGAAGTGGCGTCGCCGAGACCGCGAGCACGACGGCGTATGCCGAGGTGCGGGCCGCGCCGGCGACGAACGCGCCGCCCGCGTTTCCGGCGTACGAGACGGCCGCCCGAGGGGTCCCGGAGAACGACTTCTTCTTAACGCGTATTCGGCCCCCGGTAGCGGCCACCGACCCCGACGACGATCCGCTCACCTACTCGCTCGACCGCGCCGCCGCCCGCTACTTCGACATCGAACAGTCGACGGGCTTGCTGATTGCCCGCGAGCGGCTCGACCGCGAGCACCGCTCCAGCTACCGCGTCATCGTCACCGCCACCGACCCCTCCAATGCGCGCGCCGCGATCGCGGTCACGGTCAGCGTCCTGGACGAGATCGAGCCGCCCGTCCTGACCGGCCCGCTGGTCGTGTTCTACCCCAGCGGCGGCACCCGCGCGGTGGCCACCTACCGCGCCTTCGACCCCGAGAACGAGGAAGTCACCCTGGGGCTGAGGGGCACCGACAGCTTCCGCTTCACCCTCGACGGCGGCGTGCTTCGTTTCGATGACGGCCCTCCCGATTTCGCGAACCCCGGTGACAGTGACGATGACAACGAGTATCACCTCACCATCCGTGCCACCGATCCCACCCTCTCCGAGGAGATGGACGTGGTCGTGATCGTCGTCGACAACGCCGTCCGGGCGCCGGGCGCCGGTGGCTGTGTCGTTTACACATCTGACGCGGCCGACGATCTTACGCGTGT
>VXMU01000076.1 GCA_009840945.1 Chloroflexota bacterium
AGCAGGATCGCGATGGCGATCGCGACCTGCGCCCAGATCACCTGCGCGTAGGTCAGGCAGAAGAGCGCGAGCAGGCAGAACACGAGCGAGGCGCCCATCACGAGCGTGACCAGCGAGGAGAAGATCACGGTGACGCCCGCGGTGACGATCGAGAGCAGGTTGCCGCCCGACCAGGCGGCGCTCAGGTGCGCGGAGTACGCCTGGACGAGCGCGGTCATTTCCGTGTAGCCCGCCGACACCACGTCGGACAGGAACAGGTTCTGGAGCCAGGTCCCGCCGGAGGCGAACATCGCCGGGAACGTGAGCCCGACCCCGGGGATCGGGACGACGTAGTAGTGGAGCAGCGTGCGCGGGATCGCGACCCCGATCACGAGCTTGACGATCTCCCAGGGCTGGAACGTGCCGGTGAACGCGACACGCAGCCCCGTCCAGGCGACCATGACGGCGGCGAGCCCGCCCCAGAGCTGGAGCCCGAGCGTGTGCACGTCGGGCACGGCCCCGCCGACAACCGTGTCGAGCACGATGTCCAGGAAGCTCTTGAAGTCCTGGAGCTGGTCGGCCGGGATCTGCGAGGGGACGTTCGGGTCGATCGACTGCTGCATGGCGAGCAGTCCTTAGCTGCCCGAGTAGAACGACGGGACACGCAGGAGCAGTCCGTCGCGCAGCGCGGTCCGGTTCCGGGACGCGGCGTCCTGCAGCGTGCCAGCCATCGCGTTGGCGCGCATCCGGCCCTCGCGCCACCGGGCGAGCTGGTCGAGCCGCGCGAGTTCGGCCTGCCGCGCCCGGCCCGCCTCGCGGGCGGCCTCGTGCGCGAGCACCTGGGCCACGGCGGCGTTGATGCGGCCCTGGCTCAGCGCGGCCGCGACCTCGGCCTGCTGGAGGGCCGTGTTGGACAGGTTGCCATTCGCCGTGAGCCCCGCGAACGCGCCCTGCGCGCTCTCGACGGTCTCGGCGAGTTCGGCCGCCGCGTCGAGCGTCGCGTAGTCGAGCACCCGCTGCCGGTCGGCGCCCTCGCGGGCGCGGCGGTAGCCCTCCACGGCGCGCGCGCCCGCCTCGGGCGCATGGTTCCGGTAGAGCGCGAGGATGTCGGCCTCGCTCACCCGGTCGGTCGTCCGCTGCGCCGTGCGCCACAGTCCGGTGACCGAGCGGCCGCTTCCGAGACCGCGGACGGCGTCCACCATCCCGCGCCCCTGGCCGGTGAAGTCGGAGCCCCAGCCGAGCCCGTCGCGAACGAGCCCGACGGGTTCGGCCGCGAGCCGTGAGAACGGCGCCAGCAGCGCGTCGATCTCGCCGCGCGCGGCGCGCTCCATGTGGTCGAGCTGGTCCTCCAGCTCGGTGAGCTGGCTGGCCATCGACCGGAGCTGGCTGACCTGGTGCGAAATCTGCGTGATCTGGTTCGCGATGATCGTGGCCCGCTGGAGCCAGCTGCCGAAGTCGATCTGCGCGCTCGCGGGAGCGGGGCTCGCGAGCGCCAGGAACGCCGTGAGCAGGGCGGGAACTAGAGTGCGGTGTGGCATGGGAGTGTCCTTATCAGTCATCGGGGTGGGGTGGGGGTGGGGACGAGGACGTCCCCGGTGAGCCAGACGCGGAGCCGGTGGCCGGCGCGGATCGTGATCTCGGGCATCCGGTTGAGGAACCGGTCGAGCACGGAGGTGGCGCTGCTGCCGAGCCCCTGGCCGACGCCGGCCCGCAGTCCGTAGGGCGAGGCTCCGGCGAGCGAGAGGCCGCTGAGCGCGCCGACCGCGCCCGCGGCGGCGAACGTCGAGAAGTAGTGGCGGCTGACCTCGTCCCTGAGCGCGCCCTCGCCGGTCTGGTTCAGGCCCTGGAACTCAAGGTCGATCCAGCTTCCGTCGGGCAGCAGCAGCCGGTGGAACGCGACCGCGAGTCGGCTCTGGTCCCGGTTCTGAACCGCTAAGGCGGTCCCGACCACGCGCGCGCCGCGCGGAACGAGCACCCGCTGACGATCGGCCGAGTACAGCGGGACCGACACCATCGCCAGCACGGGGCCGGGAAACTCACCCGAGAGCTGGGTGAGCAGCACGGCTTCGAGGAACGAACCCTCGCGGATCCGCTCCCAGCCGGGCGGGTCCAGCGGCCGGACGCGGAGGCTCGGCTCCGCCGTCCCGGGCGCGCGGGTAGCCTGCGACGGGATTCCCGGCGCACCGGGCGAGAGCCCTTCACTCGCCAGCCCGGCCTGCATCTCCGCTTCAAGCGCCGCGACGGACTGCCCGAAGGACGCGAGCATCGCGTCGAGCGCGGCCTCGGGCGGCTCGGGCTCGGCCGCCGCGCGGGCACCGGCCCGCGCCTCGTTCGGATCCCTGCGGGTCCCGGCGACGGGAAGCGAGCGGAGCGAGCGCGCCCGGCGTTCGATCTCCTCCAGCCGGAGCGCCTCGCGAAGCTCGTACTCGGCCTGGCCCATCCCGGTCGCCCCGGAGGCTTCGTCGCCGGTCCCGGCCTCCGAATCTCCCGCTGCGAGTCCGTCCGCGCCCGTCCCGGTCTCATCGCCTTCCCCGACCGTCCCGGGCTCGCCCTGGCGGCGTTCCCGGTCGGCGTCGGCCTGCTGCTCGTGGCGCTCGGTGTCGGCGCGCAGGCCGCGATCGAACGCGCGGCCCGTGCGCTCGTCCACGGCCCGGGGCTCCGGGGCGGCGGAAGCCATGGGGTCCTCGTCGGGGCCGGTGAGCGACGAGGAGAACAGCATGCCGGCGACGAGCACGCCGATCAGCGCGATCCCGGCCTTCGTGACGATCCCGCCCGGAAGCGCACCCTTGGGCTCCTTGATCCACTGCTTCCAGCGGCTCATCGCGCGTCCTTCGGCTCGAACCGCCAGCCGGCCCGCTCGTCGCCGATCTGGAGCCAGCCGTCGGCGAGCACGTGGCGCGCGACGTAGAGCCCGTCCTCCGTCAGATCGAACGCGACTAGGCTCGGCTCGCCGTCCTTGCGCTCGTAGAGCGCGGGCGCCTCCTGGGCGCGCGAGCGGATGTAGGTGAAGATCCCGTCGTGCCACATCGCCTCGACCAGGAACGGGCGCCGGGTGGCGTCACGGTCCAGCCGGTACTCGAACCGGAGCCGTTCGGGATAGGAGGCCCGGAACGCCTCGATCTCGGCGGCGGCCGCCGCCTGGGCCATGCGGGCCGCATCGGCCGCCTCGGCGGCCATGTTCCGGTAGGCGGCGACCTCGCTCCGGGCGACGAACGCGGGCGCGCCGGTCACGCCGCCGGCCTCCGCGCCCGACTCGACCCGGACGACCAGGTGGGGCGGCGCCTCGCCGTGCTCGGAGACGAGGAACGAGTAGATCCGGCCCGACTCGCAGACGAGCGCGATGTTGGTCGCGGCGTCCTCGGCCAGCGGCTTCAGGTACGCGACGTTCGCCGCGCCGGTCAGGTGCCAGTACTCGGTGTCGCCCGCCACGAAGTCGAGGATCCTTTCGGTGGCCGGCAGCACGATCACTGTTGTATGACGCACGCGCGCGCGCACGCTGTGGATCCGGTCCTGGCCGTTCTAGCCGGACGCGGGCACCCGCAGGAACGCGGCGTCCGGCTCGGCGGGTTCGTGTTGGTGGGCGGGCTTGTGTTGCTGGGCGGCGGCGGGAAGCGCCGTCAGCAGGAACGTCAGTACGGCGATCGTGATCGGTGGCCTCATGGCTTGATGTCCTCCTCGGGTGCAGGGGGTAGGGTATCCGGGCGCGCCAGCACTTCGAGCGCCCTGGCGAGTCCGTATCGCTCCACGGCCTCGGCCCGCCTCTCGGCGTCGAGCGGCGAGGAGGTGTAGAGCCAGTAGCTCTCGGCGTCGACTTCGAGCCGGAGCACGGCCGCCTCTTCCGGGCGTCGGATATACAGCTCGCGCTTCGGCGTCAGCTCCCGGATCCGCGCGACCTCCGAGGCGTTCAGCCGGAACAGGTCGCCGACCTCGTCCGGCAGCTCGGGGTTGGCGAGGAACAGCTTGGTCGGGATCGACTCTAGGAGCGCCGATGCGCCGGCCGTGCCAGTCATGTCCACGGCCGACTGTGTCGCGAGCACGAGCGCGGCGTTCTTCTTCCGCCACGTCTTCGCGGCCTCGGCCAGGTAGGCGAGCACCGCCGGGTCGGCCAGGTAGCGCCACGCCTCGT
>VXMU01000008.1 GCA_009840945.1 Chloroflexota bacterium
GGTGTGACGAGCGAGCGTGCGGGAGTTCTTGATTTTGTCCAGTCCGGCCCACCAGTACCACCACCAGCCGAGGGCCCCGCGATGGCTAACAACAGGTTCGCCGGGATCGTGCTCATCCTCCTCGGGGGGTGGTTCCTGCTGCCGCTCGTGAGCGACGTGGAGCTGCCGATCCGGGAGTGGTGGCCCGTGTTCCTCGTCGGCATCGGCATCGCGAGCGCGTTGAGCGGCAACGTGCGAGGCGGCCTGGTGGTCATCGCCGTCGGCGTCGCGTTCCTGCTCTTCTACCTCGGTGTGCTCGGCCCGGAGGTCGCTTCGTACTGGCCCGTCGCGCTCATCGTCGTCGGCGTCGCGATGCTCTTCGGGTATCGGGGCTTCGGCGCCAGGCGTGTGTCGACTCACGACGACGCGATCAACGTCGCCAGCCTCTTCTCGGAGAGCAACCGGACCGCGGCCAGCGACCGCTTTCGGGGAGGCACCGTCTCGGCCACGTTCGGCAGCGCCGAGGTCGACCTCCGGAACGCCGAGGCCGCCGACGGCGCGGCCACGGTGAACGTCAGCGTGCTGTTCGGGAGCATCACGCTGCGCGTTCCGCCCGACTGGGCCGTGGACGTGCGTTCGTCCGCCACCTTCGGGAGCATCGAGTCGCAGCGGTCCGAGCCCTCGGAGCCTCGGGCCACGCTGACCGTGACCGGCTCCTGCCTCTTCGGCGGCATCGTCATCGCGTCCTGAGCCGGACCGCGGCGAGGAGGGCGCGAACGGGTTACGGACACCGCGTATCACGTTCGAATAATATTGCGGCCATGGGCCCGCCCCAGGGGTCCGACTCCCCACCTTGAGCTACATCGGAGGGTTTCGCCATGGCAATCGGATCAACAAGGACGGCCGGCCTCGCGCTTGCGCTCGGCGTGGTACTCGCGGTGGGCGGATCGCTGTTCTTCCCCGGCGGCCCCATCGTCGACGGCGTCGACCAGACGGACTTCGACGCCGCGGTCGGGGCGCTCGCAGCCAACCCCGAGCTCGGTCACGCCACGACGCTCGTGGTGGTCCTGGGGATGATGCTGCACGCCTACGGGTTCCTCGCGCTCTTCGCGCTGGGCCGCGGCAACTCCGGGCTGATGGGGCTGGGGCTGCGCTTCGGGCTCATCCTCAGCATCTTCGCCTGGGGCATTTTCGCCATCTCGCAGGGCAAGCGGATCATGGTGATCCACCTCATGCAGCGCGCCGACTCCGCCGAGACCGCCGGCTCCCGCGAGTTCTTCGAGGCCGCCGCGCTGACCAGCCACACCGAGATGATCGGGCTGCTCGTCGGCTTCATGGTCATCTTCCCGTTCGCGACCATGCTGGTGGGGCTCGGCCTCGCGCCGCGCTTCCAGGGGATGGACGTGCTCAGGGTGGCCTGCTACGGGTTCATCGCGATCGGGGCGGTGGCGCTGGTGAACTTCGCGTGGGCCATGTTCTTCCCCGCGTCGTCGCCCGAGTCGCACCTCGTCGTCCACAACCTGCTGTCCCTGATCGGCTCCATCTGCCTGCTGATCGTCGGGATCGGGATGTACCGGGGCCGCAGCGAGCTGGTCCCGGAAGCCGCGTAGGCACGCCGTACCCGGAGGCGCCTCGATGACACTCATACCGTCCGCTCGAGGCGCCCTCGATACCGCCGACCTCGGCTTCACGCTCATGCATGAGCACATCTTTCTACTCTCGCACGACCTGTACGCGAGCTACCCGCAGCTCTTCGAGCGTGCCGCCGAGGTCGACCGCGCCGTCGCGACGCTCGACGAGGCGTACGACCACGGCGTGCGCACGGTCGTCGACCTCACCACGGTGGACCTCGGACGCGACATCGGCCTCGTCGCTGAGGTGGCGGCGCGGACGCGGATGCAGATCGTCGTCGCGACGGGCGTGCACCTGAACCCACCCGCCTACTTCCAGCGGCGCAACCCGGACCCTGTCCTCGAGCTCTACCTGCGCGACCTCAACGAGGGGATCGCCGGCACGGACGTCCGCGCGGGCGCGATCAAGATCGCGACCGAGGAGCTCACGCCGGCGAACGAGTTCCAGGTCCGCATCGCCGCCATGGCGCACCGCGCGACGGGCACTCCGCTGATGACGCACAGCAACCCCACTATCGGCTCCGGCGCCGACCAGCAGCGCGTCTTCGACGAGGAGGGTGTCGACCTCGAACGCGTCGTGATCGGCCACTCCGGCGACACGACGGACGTCGACTACCTCTCGCGGCTGATGGAGCGCGGCAGCACGATCGGCATGGACCGCTTCGGCGCGCCCATCGGCGCGAGCACCGAGGAGCGTATCGAGACCATCGCGGAACTGTGCCGGCGCGGGTACGCGGACCGCATGGTGCTGTCGCACGACACCGCGTGCCACTTCAACGGCGTCCTGCCCGAGGTCATGGAGGAGCGGATGCCGGAGTGGCACTTCCTGCTGATCACCAACCACGTGCTGCCGGAGCTGGAACGCCTCGGCGTCACCGGGGAGCAGATCGAGGCGATGATGGTGGCCAACCCGCGTCGCATCTTCGAGGCGCAGGGCGCGTACTAGCGGAAGCTGCCGCCCCGGTTCGGATCGAGGAGCTCCGACATGCCTCCGTGGGAACGGCGGGCACTCAAGTACATCGCCATCGCCGTACTGATCGGGGTGGTGATCATCGTCATCGCCGAAGTCATCGGAGCATCCGACTGCTGGCGGTCGTACCATTGGCCGGCGTGGGGCGATCAGTGGTGGTGCGACGGGGACGTATGAGCCCGTAGTTCGAGCGGCTTCCCAACATCCGCGCCCGGGGAACCCTACACGAGCGCGCGACGCTACCTCCCGTCTATACTTGTATCGCAAATGCGATTCGCTCTTGCGGCTGGTCGCCGGAGGTGTGCGATGGCCCGGATCGTCCGTGCAAGCGAAATGGGCTTCTGCATGGGCGTGCGCCGCGCCGTCCAGATGATGGAGGACGAGGCGACCCCGGAGCGCCCCATCTCCAGCGCCGGCGAGATCGTCCACAACCCCCACGTCGTCGACGAGCTCGCGCGCGTGGGCGTACGCCAGCTCCCGGGCCCCGACGACGTCGACGGCGACTTCGGCGCCGTCACGGCGGACCGCGTCGGCGCGGGCCGCGTCGCGATCACCGCGCACGGCGTCGGCGAGCGGGTGCTCATCGACCTCGAACGTGCCGGGCTCGACATCGTCGACACGACCTGCCCGGTGGTGACGCGCGCGCAGCGCTACGCCCAGAAGTTCGTGCGCGAGAACTGGCACGTGCTGATCTTCGGCGACCCCGGCCACAAGGAGGTGCGAGGCATCACCGGCTGGGGCTTCGACCCGAAGGGCCGCTCCCAGATCTCCGTGATCGAGCACGCCGACATCGACCACCTCCGGGACGTCATCGAGACGTTCCCCGGCGGCTTCCCCAACAAGATCGGCGTCATGGCGCAGACCACGCACCGCATGGACGACTTCGCCCGCTTCGTGAACAACCTGATGCTGCTCCAGCGCGACGCGAACTTCGAGATGCACGTGGTGAACACGCTCTGCCACGCCACCACCGGCCAGCAGGCGGCCGCCGCCGAACTGGCCCACGAGGTCGACGTGATGGTCGTGGTCGGCGGGCGCAAGAGCGCCAACACACGCCACCTCCGCGAGGTCTGCGAGAGCGAAGGCACCCGCACCTACCAGGTCGAGAGCGCCCACGAGCTCGAGTCCGCGTGGTTCGAGGGTGCCGGCCGCATCGGCCTGACCGCCGGCGCGTCGACGCCCAACAGCTCGATCGACGAGGTCGAAGAGCGCCTCGCCGCGCTGACGGAGGCGCACTGACCGCCACGCCCCGCTGGGAAGTGCGCCCCATGCGCCCCCTCCGCCCGGACCGCCGGCCATGACCGCGAGCACCTCGCCGGACCTGCACGCCGCCACCCCGTCGCCCGTGTCCGTGCGCGAGGCGTACCGCGAGTGCGAGCGCTACGCGCGCCGCCACAGCGAGAACTTCTCCGTGGTGACGTTCCTGCTGCCTCGCGCGCTGCGGCGGCACTTCTTCGCCGTCTACTCCTTCTGTCGGTTCACCGACGACCTCGGCGACGAGGCCGAGGGCGACCGTCTCGCCATGCTCGACGCCTGGGAGGTCGAGCTGCGCGAAGCCGTCGCGGGGCGGCCCCGGCGCCCGCTCTTTGTCGCCCTCGCGCGGACCATCGAGGAGTGCGAGATCCCGCTCGACCCGTTCCTGCGTCTGATCGAGGCGAACCGCATCGACCAGCGTGTCTCCCGTTTCGAGACCTACGAGGACGTCCTCGGCTACTGCAGCTACTCGGCCACCCCGGTCGGGCAGATGGTGCTGGCGGTGCTCGGCCACCACGACGCGGAGCGGATCGCGCTCTCGGACCAGGTCTGCATCGGGCTGCAGGTCGCGAACTTCTGGCAGGACGTCTCGGTCGACATTCGCAAGGGGCGCGTCTACCTGCCGCAGGAGGACCTCCGGAGCTTCGGCTGCGACGACGCGCAGATCGTCGAGGCTCGCTTCGACGAGCACTTCCGCGAGCTGATGCGCTTCCAGGTGGAGCGCGCGCGCTCCCACTTCTCCGCCGGGCAGGCGCTCGAGCCCCTGCTCGCGCGCTCGGTGCGCGCCGACATCCGGCTGTTCCGCCTCGGCGGCGAGGCGATCCTCGACGCCATCGAGGCGGCGGACTATGACACGCTCACCGCGCGCCCGCGGGTGACGGGCGCGACGAAGGCGCGGCTGCTGCTCGTGCACGGCGCGCGCGTCCTGCTCGGGCGCTGAACGGGGGACGCGGCGTGGCGTTCGACGTGCTGGCTGAGCTCGAAGCCCACGGAGGCGAGCACTACACGCCCGAGGAGGCGTACGCGTGGTGCCGCGCCTACACGAAGGACCGCGCCTCCAACTTCTACTACGCCTTCACCATCCTCCCGGCCGCCAAGCGCAACGCCATCTACGCCGCCTACGCCTTCAGCGGCTACGTCGACGACATCGCCGACGAGCTGACCGACCGCAGCCGGCAGGAGCACGAGATCGCGCTCGCGCGGCATCGCCTCGCCGCGTGCTACGCGGGCGAGCGGCAGGGTCCGCTCTTCGTCGCGCTCGGTGACGCCATCGACCGCTTCGCGATCCCGCAGCCGTACTTCGAGGAGCTCATCAACGGCGTCGAGATGGACTTCACGATCGACCGCTACGAGACGTGGGCGGACCTGCAGCTCTACTGCTACCGGGTCGCCTCGATCGTGGGGCAGATCTGCGTCGCCATCTTCGGCGCTAAGCCGCACCCGCGCGCCGCCGAGTTCGCGACGAGCATGGGACTGGGGCTCCAGGTCGTGAACATCATGCGCGACGTGCGCGAAGACGCGACCCGCGGCCGCGTCTACTTCCCCGCCGACGAGCTGTCCGCGTACGGGCTCGCCGCCGACGACATCCTCGACGGCCGCTACGACGAGCGGTTCGCCGCGATGATGGCCGCACAGGGCATGCGGGCGCGCCACTACTTCGCGCTGGGCCGCAACCTGCTGCCACTGCTCGACGTGCGCTCGCGCATGTGCGTCAACGTCCTGCAGGGCGTCTACTTCGAGCTGCTGAAGCGCATCGAGGCGCGCGACTACGACGTGTTCTCGCAGCGCGTCGGGCTGAGCGGCCCGGAGAAGCTCTCCGCGATCGCGCGGCTGTGGCTCGGCGCGGCCCTGCTCGGGCGCGCACGCGCGGGCTGAGTCCGGCGTCGCGGTGCGCGTCGGCATCATCGGCGCGGGCCTCGCCGGCCTGGCGGCGGGGCTCGAACTCGCCGACCGCGGCCACGAGGTCGAGCTGCTCGAACGCCGCCCGTGGGCCGGCGGCGCCACCTACTCCTTCGCCGACGACGAGACCGGTGACGAGGTCGACAACGGCCAGCACGTCTTTATGGAGTGCACCACGGCCTACGTCGCGTTCCTCGAACGCATCGGCACACTCGGACTCACCCACCGGCAGCGCCGGCTGCACGTGCCCGTCTACGACGAGGACGGCGCGCGCTCGGACCTGGGGGCGTCGAACCTGCCGTTCGGCCTGCACCTCGCCCCCGCGCTGCTGCGCTACCGTCACCTCACGTGGCGCCAGAAGGCGCAGGTCGTCCGCGCGTTCCTCGCGCTGCGGCTCATGCGCGCGGAGGAGCGCGCCCGCCTGGACGATGTGACGTTCGAGGAGTGGCTACGCGCGCGCGGGCAGTCCGCCGACACGATCCGCGAGTTCTGGGACTTCCTGGTCATCCCGACCCTGAACTGCCGCGCGGACGAGGCGAGCGCGCGCCAGGCCCTGTTCGTGGTCGAGGAGGGGTTCCAGCGCGACCCCCGCGCGGCGGCCCTCGGCGTCTCCGGCGTCGGGCTCTCCACGCTGCACGTCGACCCCGCGGTGCGCGCGATCGAGCAGCGCGGCGGGACGCTCAGCACGCGCGCCCCGGTCGAGCGGATCGAGGTCCGCGACGGGCGGGTCGCGGCGCTCTCGCTGCGTGGCGGCGAGCAACGGTCGTTCGACGCGTACGTGAGCGCCCTCGCCCCGTGGCGGCTGCTGCGCGTGCTCCCCGACGACGTGCGCGACGAGGGCGCGTTCGCGTCGCTCGCGAGCTTCGAGCCCGCGCCGATCCTCAACGTCCACCTCTGGTTCGACCGGCCGGTCGCGGACTTCGCGTTCGCCGCGTTCATCCGCTCCGAGGTGCAATGGGTCTTCAACCGCACCCGCGCGGGCGGCGAGGACGAGACGCGCGGGCAGCACCTCGTCGTCTCCATCAGCGCGCCGGGCGAGCTCTTCTCGCTCGGGCCGGAGGCGCTCCGTGATCGGCTGCTACTGCAACTGCACCGCGCGCTTCCCGCCACCTTCGACGCGACGCTGCTGCGCCATACCGTGGTGAAGGAGCCGGAGGCGACGTTCGTGCCCGCGCCGGGCCTGCAGCGGCCTGGGCCGCGCACGCACCTCGCGAACCTCTACCTGGCGGGCGCGTACACGGACACCGGGTGGCCGGCGACGATGGAGTCGGCCGTGCGAAGCGGGTTGGCGGCGGCGCGGGCCGTCGACGAGTCCTCAGCGTAGCCGCGCGCACCCGTCAGCGGGGTCGGCCGCCTACCACCTCGTCGAGCGTTCGGCGTGGACGTGGTCGGGCAGGCCGTAGGTGATGCCTTCCTCGTCGAACTGGGAGACGCCGAAGAGCCCCGTGAACCGGGCGAAGTTGCTGTTCGCGCGGCGATTCGGGAAAAGCCTGTTCAGCAGGGTGTCGTAGCGCTTCTGCAGCCGGAACCACGGCAGGACGCCGAACGTCATGCTGTGCGGGTACATCAGCTGGTCCGCCATCTGGTCGCCGATGAGGGCGCGGGAGACGCTGAAGACGTACTTCGCGAGGCGGCGACGCTCGCCGGGGTCCTCGATGCCCGCGACCAGCGGGGCCGAGTTGACCAGCGCGTGCGCCATCGCGACGGACTCCATGCCGGGCTCCGGTTCGCAGAGGGAGCCGATCTCGAAGATGCGGTCGGCGCCTGCCTCGTCCTGGAACAGGATCTCCTCCGGGATGCCCATCACGTAGCCGTCGTAGCGCCAGACCTGCATGAAGCTCGCGCGCTCCTCCTCGTCGAAGATCGCGCCGAGGTTCTTGAGGTGCTTCAGCAGCCGCGCCGAGAACGCCGCGATGGCGTAGCCGAGGTGCGCCGAGCTGATCGGCGTCCCCCAGGCCTCGCGGTCCCAGTCGTCGGACTCGCCGAGCAGCCGCCGGATGGCGGCGTGCACCAGCCGCAGGCGGACGGTCAGCTTCCAGCCGTCGCCCGTCCGCTCGAGACCGCCGGGGATGAACATCTCCACCATGTGGCGGTTGTTCTGCCGCAGCCGCCGCACGCCCTGGTCGCGGAGCCGCCCGGTGATGAAGAACGACTTGCTGATGTTCGTCGAGAATCCCTCGACCAGCGTCCCCCCCACCATGCCGCCGAGGACGAGCTGCGAGTTCCGGTGGAACATCCGGATGCCCGGGATGAACGCGTCAAAGTCCACCCAGTCCGGCTCCTTCGCGACCTCGTCGAAGAACTCGCGGAGGTACCCGGGCAGGTCCCGCATGTCCACTTCGTCGTCGGCGTCCATAGCGACGTGCAGCAGGTCCCGCAGCTTATCGGGGTTGAACTCCAACAGCTTCGCCATCGTCTCGTCGGCCAACGGGTCGGCGATGGTCGTGTGTTGGAGGTAGCTGTCGGCGAGGACGGGATCGACGGCGCGGGCGCGCGGATACCCGGCCTCGTAGTCGGTGGGAATGTCCATACAGCCTGCTCTACGGGCGCCGCATGCGGAGCCCGGAAGCCCGCGTGCCTGCGTCCCCGTCGCTGCGGTGGGAGCGCTCGCGATACACGCCATGATACCGCGCCGCGCCCGGAACATACACAGGGAGCGAAGCTGCCCGTCGCGAGTCGCCCCGAGGCGATCCCGGATCAGCCATGGCGGCTCAAGCTGCGCCCTCCCGGAGGTCGCGAGCCTCCAGCAGCCGCTCGGCCGTCTCGCGGGCTCCCTCGATGTCCTCGACGAAGTGGTCTTCGGGCACGTGCTGCAGCACGTTGAGGGCGTGGAGCGTGGTGGCCGGAAGGCCCTCCAATCCCATCACGATGCAGTCCGTGTCCTCGGCGATGGCCGTCTCGATCATGTTCTCGACCACCAGCGCGGCGCTGTCGTCCACGTAGACCGTGTCGGTGAAGTCCAGGATCACGACCTCGTGGTCGCGGATGTCGGCTCCGATCGTGCTGATCAGCTCGCTGGACGAGGCGACCGAGAAGGTGCCGCGCAGGGCCACCAGCCCGACGCGCGCCGAGAAGGCGTCCGCCTCGGCCTCGGTCCCCCAGCTTCGCAGGAAGGTCTGGTCCAGCAGCGGGACGGACACCACGCTGTCGAGCTGCAGACGCTCCAGCGATCGCGCGCTGGCCATGCCGGCGGCGATCAGGCCGATCGCCACCGCCGTCACCAGGTCGAGGAACACGGTCAGCCCGAGGGTGATGAACATCACCAGCAAGTGCTCGCGCTGCACGCGGTGGATCCGCGTGAGGAAGCGCCAATCGATGATGTCCCACCCCACTTTCATGAGGATGCCTGCCAGCGCGGCATGCGGGATCGACTCGACGTACCGTCCCAGCCCGAGCACCAGCGCCAGCAGGATCGCCGCCCGGAGGACACCCGAGATCTGGGTCTGCCCGCCGGCGCGGATGTTCACCACCGTGCCCATCGTCGCGCCCGCGCCCGGCGTGGCGCCGATGAGGCCGGCGATGGTGTTCCCGATGCCCTGTCCGACCAGCTCGCGGTTCGGGTTGTGGCGCGTGCGCGTCATCGCGTCGGCGACGAGCGAGGTGAGGAGGCTGTCGATCGAGCCCAGCAGCGCGAGGATCAGCGCCGGCTCCACCGACCGGGCGAGCAACCCCGGCGCGAGCTCGGGCAGGTGCAGGCTCGGGAGGCCCGTGGGCACCTCGCCGATCACCGGGGTGTCGCTCAGCCACAGCAGGCTGAGCATCGTCCCGGCGATGAGCGCGGCGAGGGCCGGCGGCAGGTACTTGCGGAGGTACGCAGGCCACAGGATACCCACGGCGAGCGTCACCAGGGCAATGGTCAGCGCGTGGTAGTTGAGGTCCGCGACCGTCTCCGGCCACGCGCGGATCGCCTCGATCGGACCGCCGGTGCGGACGGGCGCGCCCATGAACGGGACGGTCTGCAGCAGGATGATGATCACACCGATCCCCGACATGAAACCGGAGACCACCGAGTACGGCGTGTAGGCCACGAACCGGCCGATGCGCATCACGCCGAGGCCGATCTGGATCAGCCCGGCCATGATCACGATGGTGAACGCCTCGGCCAGGCTCTCGGCGTGCGTGGTGACGATCACCGCCATCGCCACGGCCATCGGGCCCGTGGGGCCCGAGATCTGCGACTTCGTGCCGCCGAACACCGCGGCGAAGAACCCGACGGCGATCGCGCCGTAGATCCCGGCGACGGCTCCGAGCCCCGAGGCTTCGCCGAACGCAAGCCCGACGGGAAGCCCGACTACGGCCGCGGTGACGCCGCCAAACAGGTCTCCGCGAAGTGCCTGCGGGCTATAGGACATATGTCGGTGGCTCTCCCGGCTCGGCCGATTCGCCTGGCAATGATCCAGGGCCAGTGGCTGCAAACGTGGGCCACCGGACCGCTGCACGGCCGCCCGCGGGGTGCCCCGGCAGCGTGCCGAGCCTTGGCGAGTGTCGCGTGCCGGATAATACAGGTTCGCCTGACAGCGTGTGGAAGAACCTTCGGCACGTTGCGCGAAGCCGGGCTATGATACGGACGATCGCACGGGCCGAGGCGGCCTCTCCGAACCCGGTGGGGACCGGGATCCGCACGCAGCGCGAAGAGACGCCCGGGCTTGGTGCGCTCCAACGACCGTGTAGTACGATGCTCCGAGTGCCGAGCTAGGTTCAGGAGACGGGCTAATGGAAATCAGCACCGAGAGAGATGGTGGGACTGTCGTCGCGACGCCAGCAGGGCGCCTGGACGGGTCCAACGCCCGTGAGTTCCAGGACGCGCTCGACGCGGTCGTCCAGGACACCGAGCGAGCCCTCATCCTGGATTTCGAGCAGGTCTCCTACATCAGCAGCGCCGGTCTCCGCGTCCTGCTCGTCACCGCGAAGGCCCTCCAGGGCAACGGCGCCGAGCTCGCGCTCTGCTCCCTCGACGACCCGATTCGCGAGGTCTTCGGGATCAGCGGCTTCGACAGCATCATCCCGATTCACGCGTCCCGCGCGGACGCGCTGGCCTCAGTGAAGGGGTAGCCCGCAGCCCATTGGCCCGGTGGCCGTCCGTTCCTCGAGGCGAGGCCGATGACGTACAAGATTCTGGTTGTCGACGACGAACCCGACCTCGAACCGCTCATGCTCCAGCGGATGCGGCGCCAGATCCGCTCCGGACGCTTCGAGTTCGTCTTCGCGGGTAACGGCGTGGAGGCGCTCGAAAAGCTCGCGGCCGACTCCACCATCGACATGGTCCTCTCCGACATCAACATGCCGCAGATGGACGGCCTGACCCTCCTCGAGCAGATCCCGGACGTCAACCCGAACCTCCGCGCCGTCATCATCTCCGCCTACGGCGACATGCAGAACATCCGCACCGCGATGAACCGCGGCGCCTTCGACTTCGTCACCAAGCCCGTCGACTTCGATGACCTCCAGGTCACGGTGGACCGCACCCTCGCGCACATCGAGGAGTGGCGCGCGGCTCTCGACAGCCGCGACAAGCTGGTCGCGCTCCAGAACGAGCTCGACGTCGCCAGCAAGATGCAGCAGTCCATCCTCCCGACGAGCTTCCCCAAGACCTCGGACTACGAGACGTTCGGGACCATGCATCCCGCGCTCGACGTGGGCGGGGACTTCTACGACGTCGTCCGCCTGCCGGACCAGCACATCGGGCTCGCCATCGCCGACGTCTCCGGCAAGGGCGTGCCCGCGGCGCTCTTCATGATGTCGAGCCGGACCCTGCTCAAGGGCACGGCGATCAGCTTCGACGATCCGGGGCAGGTGCTGTCGGAGGTCAACTCGCTCCTGCAGGAGGACGACACCGACGGCATGTTCGTGACCATGCTCTACGCGGTCTACAACGCCGCGACGGGCGAGTTCACCTACGCGAGCGGCGGCCATGACGCACCGCTGCTGGTCCAGCCCGACGGCTCGTCCACCCTCCTGCCGCTCACGGGCGGCATCGCCCTGGGCGTACTCCCGGGCCATGACTACAAGCAGACGAGCCACGTCCTCCAGCCGGGCGAGACCATCGTGCTCTACACCGACGGCGTCACGGAGGCGATGAACGCGGACGGCGAGCTCTTCGGGATCGAGGGGCTGCGCGAGTACTTCGCGAACAAGCCGCCGGTGGACTCGGAGGGCACCAGCCAGCAGGTCATGCAGGCCGTGGCCGACTTCGCCGGAGATGCTCCCCAGAGCGACGACATCACATGTCTGACGCTCCAGAGGAACTAACGTGGCGACCTCGATGTCCCTCACGGTCCGGACCGCGCGCGACGAACTCGAACGCATCAACGCCGCCGTCGACAGCCTCGCCGAGCAGGACGACTGGCCGCCGGACCTGGTCTTCCGCGTCCGCCTCGTGCTCGAGGAGTGGAACCTCAACGTCATGGACTACGGGCACGACGACGACACGCACGAGATCGACATCGCGATGACGTGCGACGACGACGCGGTCACCATCGAGATCATCGACGGCGGGAAGCCCTTCGACCCGCTGCACGACGCCCCCGCGCCCGACATCACCTCGGCGGTCGGTGAGCGCCGCGTGGGCGGACTCGGCGTGCACTTCATGCGCGAGCTGATGGACGAAGTGCGTTACAAGCGCGAGTCGGGCAAGAATCACCTGAAGCTGGTCACACGCAAGGCCAGATGACCCGCCAGCCCCTCGCACGATTCCTTCGGGTGGCCGCGGTATCGCTGGTCGCCGCCTCGGCATTGCTGTTCGCCGTCGCATGCACCACGGACGACCCCGAACCCGGCGCCGGCGCGGTCGAGACGGCCACGCCGCCGCCCACCGCGACGCCGGACACCGGCACCGCCGGCGTCTCGGCCGACACCATCCTCTTCGGCCAGTCCGCGGCGTTCGAGGGTCCGGCCGCGGAGCTCGGGCGGAGCATGCGGCTCGGCATCCTCGCCGCGTTCCAGGAGGTCAACGACGCCGGTGGCGTGAACGGGCGGCGTCTGGAGCTCGTCTCCATGAACGACTCCTACGAACCCGAAGCGGCCGTCGCCAACACGCAGCAGCTGATCGAGGAAGAGGGAGTGTTCGCGCTCATCGGGGCGGTGGGCACGCCGACCTCGCGCTCGGCCACACCCATCGCGGCCGCGGCCGGGGTCCCGTACATCGCGCCGTTCACCGGCGCGGCGTTCCTGCGAGACCCGTCGTGGGACAACATCATCAACCTGCGCGCCTCCTACAACCAGGAGACCGAGGAGATGATCGACCGCCTGATCCGGGACCTGGACATCACCAGCGTCGGCATCATGTACCAGGACGACTCCTACGGCCGCGCCGGCTATGGCGGGGTCATCGCGGCGCTCGACCGCCGCGGCCTCGGGCCGAGTTCGATCGGCATCTACACCCGCAACACCACGGCGGTGAAGACCGCCCTGCTGGACCTGCGCGAGGGCAATCCGGAGGCCGTGATCCAGATCGGCGCGTACGAGCCCGTGGCGGAGATGATCCTGTGGGCGCGGCGGGTCGAGTGGGATCCCATTTTCATGAACGTCTCGTTCGTCGGCAGCAACGCCCTCGCGCGGGCCCTCGGCTACCGGGGCGTCGGCGTCTTCGTCACGCAGGTCGTCCCGTTCCCGTGGGACGACACGCAGCCGGTGGTCGCCGCCTACCAGCGCGCGCTCAAGGCCCACGACCCCGAGGCGGAGCCGGGATTCGTCTCGCTCGAGGGCTACCTCGCGGGGCGCCTCGCCATCATCGGGATCGAACGCTGCGGGGCCGAAGTCACCCGTTCGTGCTTCCTCGACAGCATCCTTGGGGCCAATGAGCTTGATATCGACGGATTCCCCCTGTCCTTCGGTGACGGCGACAATCAGGGCTCCGACGCAGTGTTCCCGACGGTGATCGGCTTCGACGGGCGCTACTATCAGGTGCAGACACTGCGCGGTCTCGGGGCTCCGGAGTAGCGATATGACGTACCTCAGGCGACTGCTTGCCAGCAGACAGCGAATCTCGACCCAGCTCTACCTCGCGTTCGCGGGAGCGGTGCTGCTGACCCTCGCGGCGACCCTCGTCGGCTGGTTCTCCTTCAACCGGGTGGGCGAAGTGCAGGACAACGTGAACGAGGGGCGGGTGCCGGAGATGGCCGCCGCGTTCGGCGCCGCCCGCCACAGCGGTGTGCTCGTCGCCGCCGCCCCCAACCTCACCGTCGCCGCAACGCCCGAGGAGTTCTCCCAGGTGAGCCGCGAGATCGACCTCGCCTACGAGGCGTTCGCGGAGCAGGTGGCGGAGCTGGAGGGCACGACGAGTGACCCCACCCGCGTGGCGAACATCCGCACCCACGCCGACACGCTCATCGCCAACATCGAGTCGCTGGAGAACGAGACCGCGGGGGTCTTCGCGCTCCGCGCGAAACGCGAGGTGCTGGAAGCGGAGCTGGCGAACGTGCGCGCCGAGCTCGGGATCGCGCTCGCGCCGGCGATCGACAACCAGCTCTTCTACATCCTCACCGGCTACCGCGTGCTCGCCGACGATCCGGCCGAGCGCGACATCCACTTCTCGGAGGCCGAACTCATCCAGTACCGGCGGCTGTCGGAGCTCCACGGCGACGTGAACATCGCCACGGAGCTGCTCGCGAACGCCTTCACGCTCTCCGACCCCTCGCTGATCGAGCCGCTGCGCGAGCGCTTCGAGGCCACCATCACGCGCATCAACCGCAACCTGCCCCCGCTCGAGGGCACCGCGTTCCACTACGAGTCGGCCGCCGCGTTCGAGCGGCTGGTCGAGCTCGAATCGGGTGACGACAGCGTCTTCGACCTCTTCGCATCGGAGCTGACCATCACGATGCGCCAGGAGGAGCTGCTCAGCCAGAACCGCGACGTGTCCCTCGCGCTGAACTCGGAGGTGACGGCGCTCATCACCGACGCACAGTCAGGCGTCCAGGTGGCCACGCAGAACTCATCTCAAGCGATGCAGACCGGCCTGATCCTGCTGCTCGCCATCAGCGCGCTCAGCGTCGCCAGCACGGTCTTGATCGTCGTGGTGTTCGTGCGCCGCGTGCTCCTCCAGCGCATCGGTATGGTCTCCGACTGGATGCGCAGCATGGCGGGCGGCGACCTCGAGACGACCGTCGACGTCGGCGGCCAGGACGAGGTCGCCGAGATGGCGGCGGCGCTCGAGGTCTTCCGCCGCCACGCGCTGGAAGTGCAGCGCCTCAACCTCGTCGAGCAGCTCGCCGAGGAGTTGCAGGGCAAGAACGACGAGCTCGAGTCCGTGCTCGCCCAGCTGCAGACCGCGCAGGACCAGATCGTCATGCGCGAGAAGCTGGCCGCGCTCGGTGAGCTGACGGCGGGCGTGGCGCACGAGATCCGCAACCCGCTCAACTTCGTGAAGAACTTCTCCGAGGCCTCCGGCGACCTCGTCGAGGAGCTCAAGGAGATCCTCGAGGAGGAGGGCGTCGAACTCAGCGAGGAGCAGCGCGGGTACGTCGACGACATCACGGGAGACCTCGTGAGCAACGTGGAGCGCATCCGCTCCCACGGCGAGCGCGCCGACCGTATCGTCAGCGACATGCTGCAGATGGGTCGGGGTGGCCAGGAGCTCCTCCCCACGGACATCAACGCCCTGCTGGAGGAGCACGCGCGGCTCGCCTACCACAGCGCGCGCGGCACGAACCAGGAGTTCCAGCTCGACATCAAGGAGGAGTTCGACCCCGAGGTCGGCGAACTCGAGGTCGTCCCGCAGGACCTCGGCCGCGTCTTCCTGAACATGGTCAACAACGCCGGCTACGCGGCGCACGAGCGGCGCATGTCGATCGGGGACGGCAGCATCGGCATCGGGAAGTTCATGCCCACGCTCACGCTGCGCACGCAGCGCGACGGCGACATGGTGGAGATCCGCATCATCGACAACGGCATCGGGATGGCGCCCGATGTGATCGAGAAGATCTTCAACCCGTTCTTCACCACCAAGCCCACCGACCAGGGCACCGGCCTTGGGCTCGCGATCTCGGCCGACATCATTCGCCGCCACGGCGGCAGCATCCGCGTCGAGTCGGAGCCGGGCGAGGGCACCTCGATGATCATTGACCTGCCGGTCGAGAGGCCCGCCGACGTCGCCGAGACGCCCGAGGAAGTCCCGGCCTGACCTCCGCCGAGCCCACCGGGTCGCGCATCGTCGAGCTCGACTCGGAGCGAGGCGCGATCCGCTGCGCCTGGCATCCCGCGGCTGGCGCGACGGCCGCTGTCGTCATGGTCGGCGGCGGCGACGGCGGACTCGACGGCCCCGCGCACGCCCTCTACCCGGACCTCGCGGCCGAGCTCGCGGCACGGGGCATCGCGGCGCTCCGGCTCGACTTCCGCGTCCACGCCTTCCCCGGCCCCATGGGCGAGGGCGTGTACGACGTGCTGCGGGGCGTCGAGTTCCTCGCGGGCGAGGGCGCGGAGCGCGTCGGCCTGCTCGGCCACTCGTTCGGCGGGGCCGTGGTGATCGAGGCGGGCGTGCAGTCCGACCGCGTCGCGTCGGTGGCGACGCTCGCCACACAGACGGCGGGCGCGCAGCGCGTCGCCGAACTCGCACCGACGCCGCTGCTGCTGGTGCATGGTCTCGCCGACATCCGGCTGCCGCCGGACTGCTCGCGCCTGCTCCACGACCTCGCCGGCGAGCCGAAGCGCCTCGAACTCCTCGATGGCGCGACGCACAGCCTGCGCCAGCGCCGCGAGGAGGTTCGTGGCCTCCTCCTCACCTGGTTCACGGACACCCTCGGCGCGCCGACGGACTGACCGCGGCCTTGAGGCCCGGAAGCGGCGGACACACGAGGGCCGCCGGCATCCGCCGGCGGCCCTGTGGGTTCTGGCGTCCGGCCGGGAGGTCTACTCCTGGCCGTCCTCGAACTGGTCCAGCAGCCAGCGCGGCGAGGCCGGCAGCTGCGTGACGCGCACGTCGGTGGCGTCGTGGATGGCGTTCCCGATCGCGGCCAGCGGCGGCACGATCGGCACCTCGCCCACGCCCCGCACGCCGTACGGGTGGCCGGGGTTCGGGACCTCGATCAGCACCGTCTCGATCTCCGGGAGGTCGAGCGCGGTCGGCATGCGGTAGTCGAGCAGGCTCGAGTTCGCCATCGCGCCGTCCTCGCGGTAGAAGTACTCCTCCGTGAGCGCCATGCCGACACCCTGTGCGGCGCCGCCCTGGATCTGCCCCTCGACGTACGAGGGGTGGATCGCCTTGCCCACGTCCTGGACGGCCGTGTAGCGGAGCACGTCGACCTTGCCGGTCTCCGGGTCCACCTCGACGTCCACGATGTGGCAGCCGAACGCCGCGCCGACGCCCGTCGGCAGCACGTCCGCGTGGCCCTGGATGAGGCCGCCGGTGAGCGGCAGCTGCGCGCTCAGCTCGGCGAACGTGAACGAGCGGTCGTTGCCGTCGTCGTCGGCCGGGCCGCGCACGACGCCGTCGTCGCCGTAGGCGACCGAGTCACGGTCGACCTCCCAGATGGTGGCCGCGCGCTCCTCGAACTGGCGACGGATGTCCATCGCCGCCTCGTAGACCGCCCAGCCCGTCGCGAACGTCGTGCGGCTGCCGCCGGTGACGTGCGTGAAGCCGATCGAGTCGGTGTCGACCACGCGCGGGTGGATGTTCTCGTAGCTGAGGCCCAGCGCCTCGGCCAGCTGCATCGCCAACGCGGCGCGCTGCCCGCCGATGTCGACCGACCCGAGCACGAGGCTCACGTCGCCGTCGGCGCTGACCAGCGCGTAGGCGCTGGACTCGAGACCGGCGTTGCCCCAGTAGCCCATCGAGATGCCGCGGCCGCGGTTCTTGCCCGTGAGCTCGGAGCGGTAGTGCGGCGTCTCCTGGGCGGCCTTCATGACCTCCTCGGCGCCGATGCGGCCGTGCTGGACGCCGTCGGTGCGGCGCACGCCCTCGGCCGAGGCGTTCTTGAGCCGCAGCTCCATCTCGTCCATCTCGAGGCGCTCGGCCAGCTCGGTCATGAGCGTCTCCATCGCGAACGTGCCCTGCGGCGAGCCGGGGGCGCGGTAGGCCGCGACCTTCGGCTTGTTCGTGACGACGTCGAACGCGTCGGTGCGCTGGTTGGGGATGTCGTAGGAGCCGAACATGCAGCCCGCGCCCGCGGCGACGGGCGAGCCGGGGAACGCGCCGGCCTCGTAGGCCAGCTCCGCCTCGGCGGCGACGAGGGTACCGTCGCGCATCGCGCCGATCTTGCAGCGCACGTAGGTGGCGGAGGTCGGGCCGGTGGCGGTCAGGACCTCCTCGCGCGTCATGAGCATCTTCACCGGCTGGCCGGTCATCCGCGACATGATCGCGGCCATCGGCTCCATGTAGACGGTGATCTTCCCGCCGAAGCCGCCCCCGATCTCCATCGGGATGACCTTGACCTTCGACACCGGGAGGTCGAGCAGCAGCGCGGTCGACTCGCGGACGCTGAAGGGCGCCTGCGAGCTGCACCACACCGTGACCTCGCCGTCCTGGTTCCAGAACGCCGTGCCGTTGTGGTACTCGAGGTACCCCTGGTGGGCCATCGAGGTCTCGAACTCGCGCTCGAGGATGATGTCGGCCTCTTCGAAGCCGGCGTCGATGTCGCCGACGTCGAAGCGCAGGTGGCTCGCGATGTTGCTCGCGTCCTCGGAGCGCTCGTCGCCGGGCACGAAGCGTGCGGCCATCTCCGTGGTGTGCATGTACTCGTGCAACAGCGAGGCGCCGTCGGCCATCGCCTGATGCACGTTCAGGACCGGATCGAGCACCTCGTACTCCACCTCGATGAGGTCGAGCGCGTCCTCGGCGATGTGCTGGTCGGTGGCGCAGACGGCGGCCACGGCGTGGCCGGCGTAGAGCACCTTGTCCGAGGCGAGCACGTTGTCGCGGATCCACTTGAACGGCGCGAACGTCTCACCGAGGTCGACCATGTCGGCGTCGACGCGCGGGAAGTCGTCGTTGGTGATGACGGCCTTGACGCCGTCGAGCTCCATCGCATTGGAGGTGTCGATGCTGACGATGCGGGCGTGCGCGTGGGGGCTGCGCTTGACGCGGCCGTAGAGCATGCGGGGCAGGCGCACGTCCCCGCCGTACTCGGCCCGGCCGGTGACCTTGTCGGCGCCGTCCGGGCGGACGGGCCGGGTGCCGATGACCTGGTATTCCTGATCGGTCGAGACCACGCTCAACTCCTTCGCTGCGAACGCACGTCGGGACGCCGGATCCGGCCGTGGGGACGGCCGCCCTCGGGCGTCGAGGGGATCATAGCGGGTTCCGCGTCAGGGGCGAGGAGCGAGTGCCCCGACGAGGCTGTAAGATCGCACCGCAAGGTGCGACAATGTCATTGTGACCAGTCGGGAGTTCATCCGGCGAGCACGAGCATATGCGCGCCGGACGGGACAACCGTTCCGGTTCGACCCGGCTCATGGCAAGGGCAGCCACGGGCGGGCCTACATCGGTCCCCGCTTCACGACGATCAGCCGAGGAGAGCTGCGACCGGGCGTACTCGCCGCGATGCTCCGTCAGCTCGGTATCGATCGCAGGGAGTTCTGACGATGCTCTACGCATACCCGTGTGAACTCACCCCGGACGAGGACGGGGGGTTCGTGGCCACCTTCCCGGACGTGCCCGAGGCGATCACCGGCGGCGGCGATCGCGACGAGGCACTCGTGATGGCCGAGGATGCCCTCGCGACCGCCCTGGCCGGGTACGTGCACGAGAAGCGCGAAATCCCCGCTCCGCGCGCCTCCGCCGGGGACGCGCTCGTGAGCGTCCCGCCCGTCGTGGCCGCCAAGCTCGCCCTCTACTCGGCGATGCGCGCCGACGGGATCACGAAGGTCGAGCTCGCCCGCCGGCTCGGCATCAGCGAGTCGGCCGTCCGGAAGCTCGCCAATCCCGACCACCGCTCGCACGTCAGCCAGGTGCAGAAGGCGCTGCGCGCCGTCGGCCGCAGCATCCGCGTCGAGGTCACGGCAGCCTGACCGCCCGCCGGCCGACCCGAACGCGACAGCCGCACCGCCGACGCGGTAGCCTGTCGCCGCCGAGGCTTGACCATGGAGGGCGGACACACATGCGCGTGGATCGGGAGCGGCTAGACCGGGCACTCAACCCGAAGACCGTCGTCGTCGTCGGCGACGCCAAGGCTCGCAACAACCGCTGGCTCCGCAGCAACAAGACCGTCGAGGCCAGCGGCAATCTCTACTCCGTGCAGGTCGACCCCAACGAGCTCCCCGAGATCGAGGCGCTCGGCGTCGAGAACTTCTCGAGCCTCGCCGACGTCCCCGGCGACATCGACTACGTCCTCGTCGCCGTCCCGCGGAACGTCGCCCCGCTGATCATGCGCCACTGCATCGAGCGCGAAGTGGCCGGCGCCGCGTTCTTCACCTCCGGCTTCGCCGAGACCGACACCGACGAGGGCCGGGAGCTGCAGGCCACGCTCAAGACGGCGGCCGAGGAGTCCGGCCTCGTCGTCATCGGCCCGAACTGCATGGGCCTCTACAACCCGGCGGCCGGGGTGCGCTTCGGCCCCAGCCAGCCCGCGGGCTTCGACGGCCCCGTGAGCTTCGTCTCGCAGAGCGGCGCGCACGCGATGGACTTCATCATGGGCGCGCACGACGCCGGTGTGCGCATCGGCAAGGCCGTCAGCTTCGGCAACGGCATCACGCTGGAGAACGCCGACTACCTCGAGTACTTCGCCGGCGACCCCGGCACCGAGTTCCTCACGATGTACGTCGAGGGCCTGCAGGACGGCCGCCGCTTCTTCGACGAGCTCCGCAAGGCCACGCGCGTGAAGCCGGTGGTGCTCTGGAAGGGCGGTCGCAGCAGCGACGGCTCGCGCGCCACGCGCTCACACACCGCCTCGCTCGCCGGGTCGACCGAGGTGTGGAACGCGCTCTGCCGCCAGGCCGGCGCCATCCAGGCCGACTCGCTGACCGAGGCGGTCGACATCCTCAAGACGCTCACGCTGGTGCCGCCATTCACCGGCACAGGCGTCGGCGTGATGGGCGGCTCAGGCGGCCAGTCCGTCTCGATGACCGACGCCTTCGGCGACCACGGCCTCGCGGTGCCGGAGTTGACGGAGCCCTCGCTCGCGCAGCTCGGCGAGTGGTTCAGCCTCGTCGGCGCGAGCTTCCGCAACCCGATCGACATGGGCACGAACCGCACCGAGCTCGAGCAGATCCTCGGCATCCTCGACCAGGACGAGAACATCGACGTGATCAGCATGCAGCTGCGCCCGCGGCCGAAGGACGACCCGGAGCGCGAGCAGCTGGACGAGCCGGTGGCCGCGCTGGCCGCTGCGAACGCGCGCTCCTCGAAGCCACACATCGTGCTGCTGCACTCGCCCACGCCGATGGCGCACGGCGAGGCGATGCACGACCTGGACCAGGAGCTGCAGGCGCTCGGCATCGCGGCGTACCCGAGCTACGACCGCGCCGCACGAGCCCTCTCGAAGGTGAGCGCCTACTACCGCTGGCGGGCGGAGGTGGACGCCGGGGAGTAACGCCATGGCGACACAGGCACAGATCGACGAGCTGTTCGAGAAGATGGCGGAGGAGCGCGCCGCGCTGCTCGACGCCCTCGAAGGCATCGAGGAGGAGCAGGCCGAGCTCCAGCCGCCCGAGGGTGAGGGCGAGGAGGGCTGGTCCGTGAAGGAGCAGCTCACGCACCTCGCCGGCATGGACCGCGCGTACCGCCAGTGGGTGATCCGCGCCCTCGCGGAAGACCGCCCCGACACCTCGGACGGCAAGACGCCGAACGTCCCGCTCGACGTGCCGCAGGAGGAGGCCCACTCGGCCGACATCCCGACGCTCGTGGCGCAGATGAACGCCGAGCGCGCCGAGACACTGGAGCTGGCCCGCGGCATCGCGGCCGAGCAGTACGAGCGCACGGCGTTCGTCCCGGCGTTCGGCGAGCTGACGGTGATGCAGTGGCTCCGCTCGTACTACCGCCACGACCGCATGCACCGCGCCCAGATCCGCGGCGAAGAGTCCGACTACAAGCCGAACTTCGCCGAGGGCGCCTCCGAAGCCCGACCCCGCTGAGCGCCAGCCTCCCTCGCTCCGTTTCTGATCCCCTCGCCCCCGTCTGCGGGGGAGAGGGCTAGGGTGAGGGGGTCTGCACCTGCGGGGTGCGACTAGCCGTTGCAGAGCCCACCGGACCCTCACCCCAACCCTCTCCCGCACTGCGGGAGAGGGAGCCGGAGCCTCTGATCCCCCCGCCTGGGTCTGCGGGGGCGAGCGTTAGGGTGAGGGGTCCGGCCGCACCCGACCCCACACATGGCGCGGAGGCGTCGAGAAGCCCGCCGGACCCTCACCCCCCGCCCTCTCCCGCAGTGCGGGAGAGGGAGCCAGATCGCGCTAGCGCATCTTCCAGTTCGGCGCCCGCTTCTCGGCGAAGGCCTTGGGGCCCTCGAGGCGGTCCTCCGTCGTCGCGATGAAGTCCGCGATCGGCTCGGCGAGCTTCTCCGAGTACTCGACGGGGAGCTGGCGGCCGGTCTTCACGATGCGCTTGATGGCCTGCACCGCCAGCGGGGCGCACTCGAGGATCTCATCGGCCAGTTCGTGCGCAGCGGCCCACATCGCGTCGCGGTCTGGGACGCGGCGCTGGATGAGGCCGATGTCGTAGGCGCGCTCGGAGCTCATGTGGCCGCCGGTGAGCTGGATCATCATCGCCTCGCGGTACGGGATGATCCGGGCGAGGTTGTGCAGGCCCGGACCGGCCAGCAGCGAGCGACGCGGCTCCGGCAGGCCGAAGCGCGACTGCTCGGTCGCGACGACCATGTCGCAGTAGATCGTCACCTCGAGGCCGCCCGCCAGGCAGTAGCCGTCCACGGCGGCGATGAGCGGCTTCCGGCACGCGTCCAGCTCGTCGAAGCCGTTGAAGCCGGGGCCCATGTCGCTGTCGTCGACGCCCTCGGCCTGGTCGCGCTCGGTCATCTCCTTGAGGTCGGCGCCGGCGGAGAAGGCGCGGCCGCCCTCGCCGGTGATGATGGCGACGAGCAGGTTGTCGTCGGCCTCGTACTCGTGGATCGCCTCGCCGATCGCGTTCAGGATCTCGCGGTTCAGCGCGTTCATGGCCTCGGGCCGAGTGAGGGTGATGATCGCCTTGCGGCCTTCGGTCTCGTATCGCAGCGTGTTAGTCGGCGTGATGGGCATGGGTGGTTCCTCCGCTCTCCGGCGTGTCCGACGTGGTTCGGGCGCATTGTAGGTCGTCGGGCCGCGCCCGCGTCTGGCACGACCGGCGGCATGCACTCGTTACGTCGAGTGCTCCTCGACGCGCCGCAGGAACGTCGAGCTCCCGACCACCTCGGCGCCCAGCCGTCCCACGCGCTCCCGTAGCGCGCGGTCCGAGGTGACCACGACCAGGCCCGCGGGGTTGTCGTCGGCACCGACGAGTTCGACGATGCGGTCGTCGGCGGCGTCCCGGCCGCGGCGAGGCGCGTAGAGGACGCGGAGGCCTGCGTGATCGCCCTCGGGCAGGCCGTCCAGCGGGCGGCCGTCGAGGACGACCGTCACCTCGGCGCCCGTGGCGTCGGCGAAATCCTGCAGCGTGGCGATGAGCTCGCGCTTCGCCCCGTCGCGGTCGCGCCACCACCCCGTTGGCCGGCTGCCGATGACGTTCATCCCGTCGACGATGAGCCGCTCGGCGCTCTCGCTCGCCGGCCCACTAGGAGCGGCCGTCACAGGTCTACCGCGAGCGCCTCGATCTCGACGATCCCTCCGGCGAGCGCGTCGAATGTGACGCGACTGCCCCAGAGCAGGCTCATCCCGATCAGCGGCAGGCCCTCGGCCTGGAGGACCAGAGCTTCGGTCGAATGACCGTGCCACAGCACCGACCCGTCGTAGACCTCGAAGGTGTGAAGCTCGCCGCTTGCCAGCCGGAAGGTCCGCTCGCCCCCGGGTGGCAGGCCGAGTTGCTGAATGTCAGCGGCCGGTAGCGTCAGGTACCCGGTGAATCCGGTATCCAGCATGGCCTCTCGACGCCACGTCCGGCCATCGCGGTCGACGACATCGATACTGGTCAGCGCTCGACGGTTCGCGCTGACACGGCCGCTAATCACCCTCGGAGACCGGGAATATGCCGACGTGGCTGTAGGGGGCGGCGTAGCCGATACGCACCGCCCATGTGTACGCGGAGGGCCGCCGGTCACGCAACGCGCGCGTACACGTGGCGTCGTCGGCACCGATCTCGTAGTCGCCCGACTCGATGTCGATGACGACGAACGTGCCCTTCTCAAGGTCCCCGAGCCCAGGCTTGATCTTCTCGTAGATGGCGTCTCCACGAGCCGCCACTTCGCCGGGCGGGTACTTGCCCCTCATCACACTCTCCCCATGACTGCGGTGGGAGCGGTCATGCGCCAGCCAAGCATAGCCCGCATGGCGCGAGTTGGCCCCGCACGCACCTCGCGCACCTCTTAACGCCGCAGCCCCCGCCTGGCGCGGGGGCTGCGTGTGATCGCAAGGCCGATCGGCTAGCCGCGCGGCAGGCCAAGCCCGCGCGTGGCGATGATGTTGCGCTGAATCTCCGACGTCCCGCCCGCGATGGTGGCCGGGATGCGGTGGAAGTAGTTCTGCGTGAACCGGCTGCGGTACGGCGAGTAGTCGCTCTCCTCGTCCCACACGTTCGAGTACAGCCCGAACATGCGCGTGCCCGTGCGGTGCACCCGCTGGCTCACCTCGGATGAGAACACCTTCCCCATCGAGGCCTCCATGTTCGGGATCAGCCCCGATGCCTGCATCGACGCGATGCGGAACGAGAGGTTGAAGCTCACCTGGATCTCGATGTACCGGTCCGCGATCTCCGAGCGCACCGTGGGCAGCTCGTCGACGCGCGACTTCTCCGCGCCCTCGTCCTGGATGTACTCGAGGGCCGCGAGGAGCTGGCGCTCCATCTCGACGGCGCCGCCGATCGAGGAGCGCTCGTAGTCGAGCAGCGTCATCCCGACGTACCAGCCGCGGTTGACCTCGCCGACCACCTGCGAGGCGGGCACGCGGACGTCCTCGTAGAACGTCTCGTTGGAGAAGTGCTTCCAGCCGCCGCTGATGAGCGGGCGCACGCTGATGCCCGGCGTCTGCATGTCCATCAGCATGAAGCTGATGCCGCGGTGCTTGGGCGCGTCCGGGTCCGTGCGGACGAGCGCGAAGATCCAGTCGGCGCGGTGCGCGTTGGAGGTCCAGATCTTCTGGCCGTTCACGACCCACACGTCGCCGTCGCGAATGGCGCGTGTCTGCAGCGAGGCGAGGTCGGAGCCCGCGCTCGGCTCGGAGTAGCCCTGCGCCCAGGCGATCTCGCCGTTGAGCGTGGCCGTCAGGAAACGGTCCTTCTGGTCATCGGTGCCGTGCACGATCAGCGTCGGGCCCAGCATCGCGACGCCCTGGCCGCCGACCTGTGGGGCGCCGGCCTTGGACATCTCCTCGTTGAGGATGAAGTGCTCCATCGAGGACATCCCGGCGCCGCCGTACTCCTGCGGCCAGTGAGGCGCGACCCAGCCGCGCTCGTGGACTGCGGCCTCCCACTCGGCAGCCGCGGCCTTGGCCTCGTCGTCGCCGAGGAAGCGGTCGGTCTGCCAGTCGCCCTGGTCGCCCTGCTCGGCGAGCCGGCGGTAGTACTCGGGCAAGCGTGCGCGGATGAAGCCCGCCACGTCCTCGCGGAACGTCGACTGCTCGGTGCTGTCTCCCCAGTCCATCTCAAGTCCTCTCACGCGCGCCGAACGCGCCCATTCGCCGTCGTGGCCCGCAGGCCACGAGGCATGCTAGCACCGGCGACGCACAGCGGCAGCGGCGAAGGCTCGTGGCCGCTCCGACGTTACGTCAAACGTTCCATCAGTGTGTTGATGCGCGCGCGCAGGCCCTCATCGGCGGTCACCGCGAGCGCGCGCTCGAAGTCCGACCGCGCCTTCCACGTCGACCCGGCGCTGGCGTGCGCGCGGCCGCGGTTCACGAGCGCGGCGACCAGCAGCGGCTGCTGCTCGAGCACCTTGTCGAAGTCGGCGATCGCCCCCTCCGGCCTCCCCGCGCCGAGGAGTACGACGCCCCGGTTGTTCAGCGCCGTGACGCTGTTCGGCGCGATGCCGATCGCGCGGTCGAGGTCCGCGAGTGCCCGGTCAAACTCGCCGACGTCGGCGAGCACGGCTGCGCGGCCCGTCAGCGCGGCGACGCGGTCCGGGTCGCTCCCGATCTCCAGCGCCTGGTCGAAGTCGTCGAGCGCGCCGTCCAACTCGCCGAGCATGCGGCGCGTCTCGCCGCGTCCGAGGAAGGCGTTGACCTTGCCCGGCTGCAGCGCGAGCGCCTGCTCGTAGTCCGCGAGCGCCTCGTCGGTGCGACCGAGGGCGCGCCGGGCGGCGGCGCGGCCGCAGTACGGGTCGACGTAGTCCGGGTCGATCTCGAGTGCGCGGTTGTAGTCGTCCTCGGCGCGCTGGGGCTGGCCCACGTCGAGCAGGAGGTTGCCGCGGTTGTTGTACGGCTCCTTGGTGTCGGGGGAGGTCTCGATCGCGCGCGTGAACTCGGCGAGCGCGCGCTCGGTCTCGCCGGACTGTGCGTAGGCGATGCCGCGCTCGTTCAGCTCATTGGCGATGTCGGCCGGCCTGCGGTCGGGCGAGGGCTCGCCGGGGGCGTCCGCCTTCGGGATGCCCAGCCCCGGGGGCCCGGGCGCGGGAGCGCTCGGCCCCGCCACACCCTGCTCCGAGTCGTCCGCCCTCGGCATCCCCAGTCCCGGAGGTCCTGGCCTCTGCGCGCCCGGTCCGGCGATGCCCTCGTCCGGTTCGTCCGCGCGCGGGATGCCCAGTCGCGGCGACCGAGGTGCGCCTTCGCCTGGTCCCGATGCGCCCTGCTCGCCGGGAGCCTGGTCGCCCGCGTCCTGCTCGTCCGCGTCGTGTTCGCTCGCGCTCACCTCGGACCTCCTCCCGGCGTCCCGCGCCCCGAGGGCTCAGAACGAGACGACGACGATGATGCCGGTCACGCTCAGGGTAGTGCCAAGCACCACCCGGCGGGTGAGCGGCTCGCGCAGAAACACGATCGCGAAGGGGATCGCGAACAGCGGCGCGGTCGCGGTCAGTATCGCCGTGCGCGCCGCCCCCGCCTCGATCAGCGCGTAGACGTAGAGCACGTTGCCGAGGCAGATCCCGCCGAGGCTCGCGAGGCAGACGGTCACCACGTCGCGCCGGCGCGAGACCGAGAAGCGCAGGTCGCCACGGCGCATGGTCAGCAGGAAGGTGACGAGGAGCACTGTGCCCGCCGCCATGCGCAGCGCCGCCGCGGGGAGCACGCCCATCTCGCCGCCCGCCCCGGCCAGCCACAGCGTCGCGACGGTCCACAGCACCGGCGTGACGGTGAGCACCGCGTAGCGCTCGAGGGTCCTCGGCGGGGCCGCGACGGCGGTGGGACCCGCGCCGCCCTCGTCGGGGCTCGGGTCGCTCCGCCAGCGGGTCACGATGATCAGGTAGGTGCCGCCGAGGATGAGCGCGCCGCCGATGGGCAGACCGGGCGTGAAGCGCTCGCCGAGCAGCACGACGCCGCCGACGGTGGTGAGCAGGATGAACAGCCCGATCGTGACCCCGTAGGTGCGCTGCAGCCCGGCCACGCACAGCGCGCGGGTGTACACCGGCTGGGCTATCGCGAAGTCGATCACGCCACTCCCGGCGACCGCCAGCACCGTCACCGCGCCGGCCCCGGCCACGTCGGCGGCCTGCCCTGACACCACGAGCGCAGCGAGGATCGCGACGGTGGCGAAGAAGATCTCGAGCCCGGCGAGCGCCGTCGTCGGCAGCCGCGCGGCAAGCGACGTCATGGCCGTGCCCGCGCCGGCCGCGCTCGCCGCCATCCCCAGTGCCGCGGCCTCACCCACGAGTCCGGCCTCCGCCCCCCGCGCCCCCCGGCTCAGAGCGTGACGACAACGATAATCCCCGTCACCGTCAGGGCCGTCCCGAGCAGCACGTAGCGGCTCAGCGACTCGCCGAGGAAGACGATCGCGAGTGGGATCGCGAACAGCGGCGAGCTCGACGTCAGCACGGCCGTCCGGGCCGCGCCGGCCTCGAAGAGTGCGAACACGAACAGCAGGCTCGCCACGACGATGCCGGCGATGCCCGCGCCCGCGATCGTGACCACGTCGCGCCGCCGCCGCACGGCGGCGCTCAGCGCCGGGCGCCCCGTCAGCACGAGGAATGACATCAGCAGCAGCGCGCCCGCCGGGACGCGCAGCCCGGCCGCCGGGATGAAGCCCACCTCGTCACCCGCGCCCGCGAGTACGAGCGTCGCCGCCGTCCAGAGCGTCGGCACGAGGACGAGCAGGGCGTACCCCTCGAAGCGCCGGGCGTGCATGCGCAGCCGGGCTGGGGCCGTCGACGCCGAGGTCCCGACCGCGCCGGGGAACGAGGGGGCGTCGTGGGTCGCGTGCGCGAGCTGCTCCTGGCGGAACGCCGAGATGAGGTACGCGCCGCCGATGATGAAGACGCCGCCGAGCACCAGCCCGATGGAGAAGCGCTCACCGAGCAGGACGATCCCGCCCGTGGTCGAGAAGAGGATGAACAGACCCATCGCGACGGGATACGTGCGCTGCATGCCGAGGATCGAGAGCGTGCGGACGTACATCGGCTCGGCGAGCGCGAAGCCGAGCACGCCGCTCCCCACGATCGCGAGCAGCGTCGTGGTGCTGGCGCCCGTGAGGTCCTCGAACTCCCCGCTGCCGATGACGAGCGCCAGGAGGATGACGCTCGCGAACGAGGACTGCAGGCCGCCCACGACCAGCGCGGGCAGGCGTACACTCACCGAGGTGAGCGCGACGCTCGCCACAGCCCAGCCCATCGCCGCCGTCAGCGCGGCCGCCTCGCCCACCGTCGCCTCCCGGTCGCCGGGAACTCAGAACGTGACGACGATGATGATGCCCGTGACGCTCAGCGTCGTGCCCATCAGGATCTGAGGCGTGAGCGGCTCGCGCAGGAAGATCACCGCGAGCGGGATCGCGAACAACGGCGAGCTCGCCGAGAGCACCGCCGACCGCGCCGCGCCCGCCTCGATCAGCGCGTAGACGTAGAGCAGGCTCCCGGCCGAGATCCCCGCGAGGCTGGCCCCGGCGATCGTGAGCACGTCGCGACGGCGGCTCACGACCGTGCGCAGCTCGTACGGGCGGGCTATCGAGACGAACGCCATCAGCAGGAACGCGCCCGTCGGCACGCGCAGCGCCGCGAGGGGGATCGCGCCGAGGTCGCCCCGCGCGCCCGCGACCCACAGCGAGGCGACCGTCCACAGGATCGGGACGGTGACCAGCAGCGCATAGCCCTCGAAGTCCCGGAACGTGCGGCGCACCGCGACCGGGGCAAGCGCCGTCCCGGGCCGCCCCCAGCCACCGACGCCCGGCGCCTGCGGCGGGTGCGCGGCCTGCGGCGAGGTGCGTTCGCGGCTCATAACGATGAGGTACGCGCCGGCGAGGATGAGCGTCCCGCCCCCGAGCAGCCCGAGCGTGAGCCGCTCGCCGAGGATGAGCACGCCGCCCACCGTGGTGAAGAGGATGAACAGCCCGATCGTCACCGGATACGTGCGCTGCATCCCTACGATCGCGAGCGCGCGCACGTAGACCGGTTCGCCGATCGCGAAGCCGACGACCCCGCTGCCCGCCACGGCGAGCAGCGTGATCACGTCGGCGCGCAGGAGGTCGGCGAGGTTGCCCGTCAGCAGCATCGCGCTGATCAGCACCGCGCTCGCGAACGAGGTCTGGAGCGCGCTGAGGCCGATCGGCGGGAGCCGCCCGCTGAGCGAGGCGACGGCGGTGCTGGCGAAGGCCCAGCTCAGGGCCGCCGTCAGTGCGGCCGCTTCTCCCACCTACGCCACCCGCGCCATCGACGGTGCCTCGGGCGCCTGCTTCGGCGCCGGTCGCCGCGATACCAGGAGCAGGGTCGCGCCGATCGCAATCACGACCGCGAGGGCGAGGAATGCTCCCGTGTAGTTCCCGACCACGTCGTGGTAGAACCCGGTCAGGATCGGCCCCATCACCGCGATGACCACGCTGATCGGCAGTCCCGTACTGCGCACCGACGCGATATAGCGCCGCCCGAAGTACCACGCCCACACGAAGTCGAAGAGCGGGAACATCCCGCCCACACCGAAGCCGGCGATCGAGAACACGAAGAGGAGTGCGATCAGCGAGGTGTCCGCTGCCGTCGGCAGGAGCGCCACCGAGATACCCATCATCGCCATCGACAGCACGGCCAGCCCGCGCGGCGAGCGCCGCTGCATGATCCACGCCCAGTAGAACTTCGAGACCAGCGCAACCCCGCCCTGCGCCGCGAACACGAAGGCGGCCTGTTGCCGCGTGTAGCCGGCGTCGGTCATGAACGGGATGAAGTGCGCGAACAGCGACGCCACCACGGCCACGCCGAGCGCGAACCCGACCGCGAGGAGCCACATCGCGCTGGTCCGCACCGCCTCGCCGCGCGTGTAGGAGCTCATGAAGTCGCGGCGGACCATCTCCATCTGCCGCCGCTGCTCCTCGGTCTGTTCCTCGTACCCGGTCTTGCCGTCGGGCAGCAACCCGTAGTCCTCGGGCTCGCGGCGCATGACGAGGGCGCACGGGTAGACCAGCACGAGCGTCGCGATCCCCAGGACGACCCATCCCGTCTCCCAGCCGTAGTTGTCGACGATCGGCGTCAGCGCGAGCGGCGGGATGATGCCGCCGAGCGAGGGGCCGATCGAGGCGAGGGCGATGACCCGCCCGCGGTTCACCACGAACCACTTCGACAGCGTCGCGTTGACGACGAACGGTCCGACCATGAACAGCCCGACCTGGCTCAGCGCCCCGCGCACCACGATGAACTGCCAGAGCGTGTCGATCTGCGAGACGGCGATGAGCGAGAGTCCGCCGAGGGTCCCGCCGAAGAGCACGATCGGCCGTGCGCCGTAGCGGTCGATCAGCGGGCCGATGACGAAGCCGCTGATGCCGCCGATGGCGAACCCGACCGAGGCCGCGAGCACGAACTCGGAGCGCGACCACCCGAGGTCTTCGGTCATCGGCCCCAGGAAGACGCCGGTGACCTGCGCGGCGAAGCCAATGGTCACGAACTGGGTGATGATCGCGCCGGTGAAGATCCACCAGCCCCAGAAGACGCGCGGGCCCTGCGGGGTGGCGTCCACCTCTGCCATCGCGCCGTGCGTGTAGGCCATAGGCACCCTGGGCGCGCGGTCGAGGCCGTCCACATACCCCGCCGGGGTAGTGTACGGCCTCGACGCCGTAGGGCACGATCTTCGAATACGCCGGAGCGATCGTGGCGACGGCCTGTTTGGGGCCGCCGCGCCTGGTGCTGAGTCCGCCCGCCTAAGCGCCTCCCGCGCTCGTCGGCGGGGCAACGGGCTCCCCTGCGGACGGCCGGCGCGAGGCCAGGATCAGCGTCGCGCCAACGGCAATCACTGCGGAGAGCGAGTAGTACGCACCGCGGTAGTCCCCGAATGCGTCGAAGTAGAGCCCGGTGAGGATCGGCCCCAGCACCGCGATCACGAGCGCGACCGGCTGCCCGGCGCTGCGCACCGCCCCGATGTAGCGCCGTCCGAAGTACCACGCCCACACGTAGTCGAACAGCGGGAACATCCCGCCCACCCCCACTCCAAACACCGCGAAGGCCACCAGCAGCGCCGGCAGTGATGTGTCCGCGGCCGGCGACAGCAGCGCCAGCGCGCTCCCCATCATCGCCATCGTGAGGATGGTCAGGATGCGCGGCGAGTACGCCTCCATCACCCACGCCCAGAAGAATTTCGAGGCCAGCGCTACTCCGCCCTGAACCGCGAAGACGAACGCTGCCTGGGAACGCGTGTAGCCGGCGTCGGTCATGAACGGGATCGCGTGCGCGAACACCGACCCCACCACCGCCACTCCGAGCGCGAACCCGAAGACGAGCAGCCACATGGTGCGGGTGCGAATGGCCTGGGCGCGTGTGTAGGAACTGGCGAAGTCACGGCGGAGCAGCTCCATCTCGCGCAGCTCGGCGGCAGTCGGTTCTTCGTTGCCGGTCTTGCCGTCCGGGAGCAAGCCGTGGTCCTCCGGCTGCCGGCGCATCACGAGGGCGCTGGGGTACACGAGCGCGAGCGTCGCGATGCCCATCACTACCCAGCCGGCCTCCCATCCGTTTCGGTCCACGACCTGGGTGAGCACGAGCGGGGGGATAACCCCGCCCAGCGACGTGCCGAGTGAAGCGAGCGCGATCACCCGCCCGCGGTTGATGACGAACCACTTCGACAGCGCCGTGTTGACGACGAACGGGCCGACCATGAACAGACCGGCCTGGCACATCACCCCTCGGACGGCGATGAACTGCCAGAGCGTGTCGACCCGGGTGATGAGCAGCAGTGAGGCTGCGGCGAGTGTCGCACCGAACAGCATGATCGGCCGCGCCCCGTAACGGTCGATGAGCGGGCCGATGAAGACGCCGCTGATCCCGCCAATCCCGAAGCCAAGCGAGGCGGCGAGCACGAACTCGGAGCGGGCCCAGCCGAACTCCTCGGTCATCGGCTTGAGGAAGACGCCCGTGGCCTGCGATGAGAAGCCGATCGTGACGAACTGCCCGACGATCGCGGCGGCGAACACCCACCAGCCCCAGAAGATGCGCGGGCGGGGGGTGGACGTCGATGCCGCGGAGCCGTCAGTCATACGCGCACCTTGCCCGGCGACGCCGAACCGCCGGAGTCATGCCGCCGGGGGAGTGTAAGTCGCGGTGACGAAGCGCTCAGGCGAGCGCTGGCCGCCCTGCCAGTGTGCCTCTCGCTGCGCCGCGAGGGCGATCGGCCCCTCCCCGTCGCAGTCCGGCCCCTCAACGACACCGGCCCGCCCGCCGGGGCGTGCGGGCCGGTGATTCGCTCGTGCGGCGCGGAGCGTCGCTAGCGACCCTGCCAGCGCGGCTCGCGCTTCTCGGCGAAGGCCACGGGGCCTTCCTTGGAGTCCTCGGAGCTGAGGACCTTCTCGTTGACCAGCGCGCCCACCTGGAGCGAGTCGGTCATCTTGGCCTTGCGCCACGTCTGCGCGACCTGCTTCGTGCCCTGGATGGACAGCGGCGCGTTGGTCGCGATCAGCTCGGCGATCTCGACCGCGCGCGGGATCAGCGCGTCGGGCTCGAGCACCTCGGTCACGATGCCGAACTGCAGCGCCTGCTCCGGGCTGATGCGGTCGCCGGTGAGCAGCACGTAGTTCGACGCCGCCGCGCTGATGACGCGCGGGAGGTGGTAGATGCCGTAGCCGGCCAGGATGCCGCGCTTCACCTCGAAGAGGCCGAAGTACGCGTCGGTCGAGCAGATGCGGATGTCGCAGTCGAGCGAGGTCTCCATGCCGCCGCCGATGGCGAGGCCGTTGATCGCGGCGATGAACGGCTTGGGACTGCGCGAGTAGACCATGCCGTCCATCTGTGGCGCGGAGGTGTCGAACGCGCGGCCGCCGGGGCCCGAGACGCGCTCGGCCATCTCCTTGAGGTCCGCGCCCGCGCAGAACGCGCGCCCGGCGCCGGTCACGATCCCGGCGCGCATGTTCACGTCCTCGTTGAAGTCCGCCACGGCCTCGGCCATCTCGGCCATGAGGGTGCCGCCGAGGGCGTTGAGGCGCTCGGGGCGGTTCAGCGTGAACAGCGCATAGAAGTCACGCTTCTCGTAGATTACGTCCGGCATTCGCCAGCTCCTCTCGCATGCAGCGCCTCGCCCGCTCCGACGTTCGCGCCGGCCCGTGCCTACCGGGCGCACGCAGTCTAGCGAACGCGCGCGATCCGCGCCTCGCCCCTACCCCCACTCCCCGGCTCCCTCTCCCGCCGACGCTGCGTTGGCAGTTGAAACGCTGACTCGCGCCGCCTACCGTCAGGCGGGCGCCTCCAAAGGAGGCCGCGATGGCCGGACCGCTGCTCGGCATCCGCGTGCTGGACCTCACCCAGGGGGTCGCGGGCCCCTACGCCACCAAGCTGCTCTCCGACTACGGCGCCGACGTCGTCAAGGTCGAGCGTCCCGACGGCGGCGACCCCACGCGCCGAGTCGGCCCGTTCCCGGACGACGTCCCCCATCTCGACCGCAGCGGCCTCTTCTTCGAGCTCAACAGCGGCAAGCGCAGCGTCACGCTCAACCTCGCCGCGGCCACCGGACGGCGCATCCTCCAGCGCCTCGCCGCCGACGCCGACCTCGTCATCGAGTCGTTCCGGCCGGGCGCCCTCGCGCGGCTCGGCCTCGACGCCGCGCGGCTCGAGGCGATCAACCCCGCGGCGGCGCTCGTGCAGCTCAGTAACTACGGGCAGGAGGGCCCGTACCGCGACTTCGAGCTCGACGACCTCGGCGCGTACGCGATGGGCGGGGTGCTCGCACTGACCGGCGGCGAGGGCCGCGAGCCGGCGCGGATCGGGCTCTACGCGCCGCTCTTCCTCGCCGGCGGCGTGCTCGCGACGTACACGATCGGCGCGGTCTTCGGCTCGCGCCGCACCGGGCGCGGCGAGCGCGTCGACGCGTCGCTGTTCGAGATCCTCGCGAGCTCGATGGACCGGGGCGGTCCCAACCTCGTCGCATACCAGTACTCCGGCAGCCTCATGACCACGCGGTCGGCGAGCCAGCTCCGCAACGCGATGCCGAACGGCGTCTTCCGCTGCACCGACGGCTATGTCTCGATCACCGGCCAGCCCCAATTCTTCCCGCGCATGGCGCGGATGATCGACCGCCCCGACCTCGCGGAGGACGAGGCGTTCCTCGGACGCCTCGACGACCCGGCGTTCCTGCCCGAGGTCGAGCCGCTGCTCACGGACTGGCTGAGCCGCCACAGCAAGCGCGAGGCCATGGAGCGCGGACAGGCCGAGGGGCTGCCGATCAGCGCGCTCAACACGATGGAGGACGTCTTCGCCGACCCGCACCTGCACGAGCGCGACTTCTTCGAGACCGTCGCGCAGCCCGCCGCGGGCGAGGTCGTGATGCCCGGCTTGCCGCTGCGCATGTCCGACACCCCCGGCGAGATCCGCGCCGCACCCACGCTTGGGCAGCACACCGTCGAGGTGCTGACCGCGGCGCTCGGCTACTCAACGCAGGACGTCGCCGTCCTGCGCCAGCGGGGTGTGGTCTGATGACGGCGTTCGACCCCGGCGGCGACCCTCGCCCGCTCGCGGGCGTGCGCATCCTCTCGCAGGCCATCGTCTGGGCGGGCCCGACCGGCACGCTCATCCTCTCCGACCTCGGCGCCGAGGTGATCGAGGTCGAGTCGATCCAGCACTTCACGCCCACGCGCGGCAACGTCCGCCACGTCCCGCCGGAGCAGGCGCAGGGGCCGATGGGCGCGAGCTTCGCCAACCGCGACATCAGCGAGGGCTTCTGGAACCGCCGCAACTCCTTCAACTACGCCTCGCGCGGCCACAAGAGCATCACGCTCGACCTCCGCAGCGAGGCCGGCCGCGAGCTGTTCTTCGACCTCGCGCGCGTCTCCGACGCGTACATCGAGAACAACGCCGCGGGGGTCGTCGACCGGCTCTACGGGGGCTGGGAGGCGCTGTCGCAGGTCAACCCGAGGCTCGTGATGGCCAGCTTCCCGGGCTTCGGGCTGAGCGGGCCGTACCGCCACTTCAAGGGCTACGGCGCGACGATGGAGGCCATCGCCGGCCACACCATGCTGCGCGGCTACCGAGGCGAGCCGCCCTCCGAGGTCTCCGCCACCTTCCACGGCGATCCCAACGCCGGCGCGCACGCCGCGTTCGCCATCATCGCCGGACTCATGGCGCGCGAGCGCACCGGGCGCGGGCAGCTCATCGAGATCTCGCAGTCCGAGGCCGTCGCGCACCACGTCTCGTACGGCTTCATGGACTACTCGATGAACCGCCGCGTGCAGGAGCCGCAAGGCAACCGCGACCCCTCGATGTCGCCGTGCGGCGTCTTCCCCGCGGCCGGCGACGACGCCTGGATCGCCATCGCCGTCCCGGACGACGCCGCCTTCGGCGCGCTCGCGGCAGAGCTGGGCCTGCCCGGCCTCGCCGACGACCCGCGCTTCGCCACGGTGGTCGCGCGCAAGCGCAACGAGGAAGCCCTCGAAGCGCTCGTGGCGGGCGCGACGGCGAGCGCCACGCCAGCGGAGTGGATGGAGCGCCTGCAGGCGGTCGGCGTGCCCGCGGCGGTGGTCTACCACCAGCCCGACATGTTCGACGACCCGCAGCTCGTCGCCCGCGGGTTCTTCGCCGAGATCGGCCACCCGACGATCGGCTCGTACCTCTACCCCGGCGCCATGGCGCAGTTCGCGCATGGCCCCGCCGACCTCGAGACCCCCGCGCCCACGCTGGGCCAGCACAACGAGGAGATCCTGCAGGGTCTGCTCGGCGTCAGCGACGCGCGCTACCAGCAACTCATCGACGACGACGTGATCGGCACGGTCTACCTCGAAGACGCCCGGTAGTTCGAGGGCGCCCGACACCGTTGAGCCCTCAGCAGCGCTACCCGGGTGGAACGCCGGGTAGGGATAATCGGGCGCCTTGCGCCGTACGATGGCTTGCATGGAGCTGAGGCGGCGCGGGCGCCCACGCCATCCCGACGTCCTCACGCCGGCTGAGTGGCGCGTGCTCGAGCAGCTGCGCGAGGGCGGCACGAACGCTGAGATCGGGACGCGCCTCGGCATCACCGCCGACGGCGTGAAGTTCCACATCTCGAACATGCTGAGCAAGCTCGGCGTGCGGGACCGCCACGAGCTCGCTGCCTGGCGCCCGGACGCACGTCGAGGCCGCCTTCGCGCGTTGTTCGGCATCCCCGCTGCGGTCTGGTCGGTGACTCGTCCGCTGGCACGGGTCGGGGCGGGGACGGCAGCCGTCGCCGGCACCGTGCTGGCGGCGGCGCTGGTGGCGGCCGTGGTGGCCATGGCGCTTGCCGGCGCGGGCGATACTCGCGAGCCGTCCGCAGGCGCACCGCAGACAGCCACCATTCACCTGCGCATCTGGCAACACGTCGATGAGCCGGAGGATACCTGGATCAGCGCCCGCCACGATGGAGGCCACGGGAGCGAGATCGGGCCCATCCCGTTCCCAGTGGTGGGTCAAGACGGCGCGCACCAAGAGAGGCGCTATCGCGTTCTGAGGTTCGCCGACGCAGAGGTCCGGATTACGCGGCTCGTATCCGACCATGGGCGGGTGGGGGTTCATGCCTGCGGAGCAGCGTGCCGGGAAGCATCTGCGTGTCTCCCCTGGGGTGGCACGGTGTACCTCGACGACGGCATCGGCATGGGGAGCTACCGGTACGGGGATGTGACCCTCACCTTCCCACTGATCAACGAGCAACTCGAAGCCGACGCCGCTCACCTACTTGAGTTGCGCGACACCCTTGCGGGAAGGGGGTCGCTCAATTGGAGTGCGGAGAGCGATATCTCGACGTGGACCGGCGTGACCGTGGAAGGCTCGCCTCCGAGCGTGACGAAGCTGGAGTTGGCTAACTACGGGCTCAACGGCGAACTCACGGGGCTCCTCGGCGAACTCACTGCCCTCACTACTTTGCGTCTGGACGGCAACGACCTCACGGGTGGAATCCCCTCGAAGCTGACGCAACTGCCGCGCCTGACGCACCTGCACCTCGGGGGTAACGCCCTGAGCGGCTGCGTGCCGCCATCGTTACGCGACGTGCCGAGTACAGACGTGAACTCACTCGGACTGCCGGTGTGCGGGCCACCGATCGATATCAGCTACGACGCCCCTCCACTCGCGGAGGGAACCTATCTGTTCAGGCTGAACGAGCGTGCGTCGCCGCTGATTTTTGACGTGCCCGCAAGAGTGGATCTCCGCCTCGGCGAACTCGTCTTTTGGGACGGGCGCCAAAGCGGCGGAGTCTTCATCGTGCTGCGGGGCGCCGGCGGCTCCGACCTACGTCTCGACGTGAGGCCCTGCGAGCGCCGGGGCCAGCGGCCGCGACGTACCGAGCAGAGCCCGGATGCGGCGGGCGAAGACCTTGGGCTACCGGCGGACGTTCGGTGGTTCGGGGAGCAGCCGACGCCCACGAGCATTCTCGATCGCATCGAAGAGTCGCGATGGTTCGGCGATGCGGGGTGGCCGCCACCTCCCGAATTGACCGTCCTGCGCGTGGGGGCGTCGAACGTCCCCGTGCTCTGGTGGGCGGACGAGCCGGCTCTCGCCACCAGCTGGCAGTACCGCCAGCGTGCGGGCAGCGATCCCGCAACAGGGCCGTGGGGCGCCTGGACGGTCATCCCGCACAGCGGCGTCACCACGCGCAGCTACCGCGTCGACGGGCTCAGGCCCGGCGAGGCGTACGAGTTCCAAGTCCGCCGCCACGGAGGCGAGGACGCCACGCCTTCCAACAGCGCGTCTGGGGCGATGCGCCCCCTCCCACGTGACGGAATCCCGACCATCGGCGATCGCGAGACAGTGATCGGCGACGGGGTCAACGAATGGCGCGTGCTCGACTCCGACTACGTCGTCACGCTTCCGGTGGGCGTTCGATTCGTCGTTACCGAGCATGACAGGAATGGAGCGATCATCTGGGAGGTCGGCGCGACGCGTTACGTGCACCTTGACTTGACGACGGGGAGGACGCTCTCGTGGACGCGCGACTCGTTCGCGGAGGGGATCGTTGCGTCCATCCGAGAGGCTCCTGCTGTCGACTAGCGCCTACCGGCCGACGAGGGGTACCGTCGCTCGCAGGCTGGCTTTCCGATGCGGGTGGCTGGGAGCCGACTCTATCGTCACCTGCGGACTCCCTTCAGCAATCCTGACGGTGGCGTCGCCGTAAGCCCGCAACGCCCCGGCGCGCTATCATCGGCGACAACATGCTGACTGCGAGCACCACCCACGCGCGCTCGCGCCGCGAGGCGGGCCGGCCGCGATGACCGTGACACGCGACCAGGACGCCGCCTCGACGACGGCCGCCGACGGCCTCGACGCGCCGGTGGGCTCTCCGCCCGCTCCGCCTCGCAAGCGCCGGGGCATCTTCTTCGGCTGGTACATCGTGGCCGGCGGCTTCGTGCTCAACGCCATCCTCGGCGGGCTGATGTTCCACGCCTTCGGGCTCTACGTCGTCGAGTTCGTCGAGGAGTTCGGGTGGAGCCGCACGGCGCTCTCGATCGCCTTCTCGATCCAGATGGTGGAAGCGGGGCTGCTCGGCCCCATCCAGGGCTTCGTCCTCGACAAGTTCGGGCCGCGTCGCATCATGCTCGTCGGGATCACGATCTTCGGTATCGGCTTCTTCATGCTGAGCCAGATCAACACCCTCATGGAGTTCTACATCGCCTTCATCGTGATCGCGCTCGGCATGGGCGTCGGCTCGATGATGGGCGTCGCCGTCGCGGTCGTGAACTGGTTCAACCGCAAGCGTGCGTTCGCGACGGCGCTCATGGCCATCGGCTTCGCGTTCGGGGGCTTCCTCCAGCCCGGGGTCGCGTGGTCCCTCGAGAACCTCGGCTGGCGTGAGACGTCGGTCATCTCGGGGCTGCTGGTGCTCGGTATCGGGCTGCCGCTCGCCATGCTCATGCGCCACCGCCCCGAGCAGTACGGCTACGGCGTCGACGGCGACCCGCCCCGCCAGGGGCTCGGCGGCGGGCCCATCGAGGACTTCGACCCCGACGAGATCAACTTCACGTGGCAGGAGGCGATGCGCACGCGCGCGTTCTGGCTCATCTCCGTCGGCCACGCGCTGTCACTGCTCGTCATCGGCGCCGTCATGGTGCACTTCGTCTCGTACGTCAACGACAGCCTCGGCTTCTCGCTGGGGCAGGCGGCGAACCTGCTGCTCGTTATCACGGTCTTCACCGTGATCGGCATGCTCCTCGGCGGCTACCTCGGGGACCGCATACCGATGCGTCACATCCTCGCCGTCGCGATGATCGGCCACATGATCTCGCTGTTCGTGCTGACGCTCTGGCCGACGCTGGCGGGCGCCCTCACCTTCTCGGTTATCCACGGACTCTCCTTCGGCGCCCGAGGTCCGCTCACGATGGCGATCCGAGCCGAGTACTTCGGTCGCGCCGCCTTCGGCACCGTGATGGGGTTCTCATCACTCATCATCCTCATCGGCATGGTGTTCGGTCCGATCATCGCCGGGCAGAGCTACGACATCACCGGCTCGTACGAGATCGGCTTCCTCGGCCTCGCCGTCGTCGGCGGCCTCGGCTCGCTCGCCTTCGTCTGGTCGACGCGTCCCGATCCGCCACCCTCGTGGCTCGCGAAGCAGGCCGCGGGGCTCGCGCCGAGCGCGCCCGTCGGCGCCGCGTCGGCCCCCGCGCCCTCGATGCCGCCACCCGCTGCGCCCGAGCCCGCCGTGGCCGCCACCCCCGCCGCGCCTGTCGCGGTGCGGGCTCGCCGGTCGCGCAGGTCGTGGGTGCTGTGGGTCGTCGCGACGGTGCTCGTGGGAAGCGCCGTCACCGCCGGGTTCGTCCTCGGAGGACCCAACCTCGTCCCGACGCTGGTGACCGGCGCGCGCGACGCGCTCGACGTGGTGCTCGAAGTCGGCTTCGCGGTCGTCGTGGTCGTCAACGACGTCCTGCTGGCGCTCATGGGCAACCTCGGCGCGCTGCTGATCGCGATCGGTGGCGTCGCCGCGGCGCTGGTGCTGGTCGTTGTGTGGGTGATGGTGCGGCGCGTCCGGAGACAACGCGCGGAGGACCGCGCCTGGTCGGCGCCGGTCATGGTCGTCGCCATGGGCGCGGAGGCCGAGGAGCACCTCGCGGCAGCGCGAGCGTCCTCCCCCGCCCCCGCCGAGGC
>VXMU01000027.1 GCA_009840945.1 Chloroflexota bacterium
CCCCCCCCCCCCCCCCCCCCCCCCCCCCCCCCCCCCCCCCCCCCCCCCACCACCGTGGTAGCCGCTGCCATCTGGCAGCGGCTCTGTGTTTCGGGCTTCGAGGACTTCGAGCGGGGCTTACGTGACCGTCAGCGGCACGCCGTCGCGGCAGAGCGGGCAGTCGTCCGGTTGGTACGTGGCCAGGTCCAGCACCATCGACGCGTGGAGCGGCAGCCCCTCGAACGCGACGCGCCCCGCAGAGCGGTCGACGAGCACGCCGACGGCGACCGGCTCGCCGCCGGCAATGCGAACCGCCTCGATGGTGTCGCGCACCGATCCGCCGCTCGTCAGCACGTCGTCCACGACGAGCACGCGCTCGCCGGGCTCGAGGCGAAAGTCGCGCTGGATGCGGCGGCCGGGGCCGTCCGGGTTGCGCTCGGCGATGATCCCGCGCAGCCCGAGCTGGCGGGCCACCTCGTACGCGAGGATGACGCCGCCGGTGGTCGGGCCGACGACCGTGGTCGGTTCCAGCTCGCGGCCCGCCGCGGCGATCGGCCGGCAGGCGTCCTCCGTGTGTCCGGGCCACTGCAACAGGTTGAACTTCTCCATGTAGCGGTCCGAGTGCACGCCCGAGGCGAGTTGGAAGTGCCCTTCCAGCAGCGCGCCCGTCTCGCGGACGGCTGCCAGCACCGTCGGGTTCGACGCGTCGTCGCTCACCGGGTCACCCCCTCCCGCCTCACTGCATCGAGGGCGCCTCGCGCCCGACGATGCCGGCGCGGTCCACCGGCCAGTAGCGCAGCTCGACGCGGCCGATGATGAACCTCTGGTCCAGCATCCCCCACGAGTGCGAGTCGTAGGAATTGTTCCGCGCGTCACCCAGCACGAAGACGTGGTTCGGCGGCACCGTCTGCGGTCCGTAGCTGTAGCGCGGGAGGTCGCTGAGATACGGCTCGACGAGGACGACCCCATCGAGGAGCACCTGGCCGTTGGTGACCTCGACGGTCTGGCCGGGCAGAGCGATGACGCGCTTGACGAAATCGCGGTCCTGCCCGTGCGGGAACTCGAAGACGATCACGTCGCCGAGCTCGAGCACGCCGAAGGGCCGCCAGTCGTCGGAGCCGACCGCGGGCACCCAGCCGAGGTCCCACTCGGAGTACGCCAGCTTGTTCACGATCAGCATCTGGCCGCTGCTGAACGTTGGCTCCATCGAGCCGCCATCGACGACGAAGTTCTGCGCGACGCCGCGCACGAGGACGAACATGAGCAGCGCCAGCGCGGCGACCTCGAGCGTGTCGGCGAGCCCCCGCAGGCCCCACGGCCAGAGGGCGGCGGCCACCGAGGGTGGGCGCGGGCGCTCGACCGTCTCCGGGATCCAGGGATCGAACTCCTCGATGCCGACGTGCGAGAGGTCGAGGAGCGGGGGTACGAGGCGTCTGGCCGCCGGGGGGACCCCGGCGGCGCGATCGCGTTCCGACGCGTCGGCGTAGCCGCGCTGGGATCCGTCCGAATTGGCCATCCCGTCGAGTATAGCCGCGCACCCCGGTGCCGGAACCCGCGCGGACAGCGGCGCGGTCGCGCCTCACGCGCGCAGGGCAGACCCCAGCGCGTCGATGCGCAGCGAGGCGGCCGCCGCCACCGCGTTGCGCGCATCGCGCAGCGCCGGGCGCGGGTCCGAGCCGCTCGCGCCGGCGACGGCCTGCGTGAAGGCGGCGTGGATCTCGGTGCTCACGTTGAGCTTGCGCACCCCCGCCCGGACGCAGTCGCGCAGCGCGTTCGGCTCGACGCCCGAGCCGCCGTGCAGCACCAGCGGCAGGCCGCGCGTCGCCGCGCGCAGCTCGCGCACCAATGCCACGTCGACGTTGCCCGCCAGCCCGTGCGCCGTACCCACCGAGATGGCGAGCGAGTCGACCTGCGTCTCATCGACGAAGCGCCGCGCGGCGGCGGGGTCGGTGAGGACGGACTCGGAGGTCGCGACGCCGGGCTCGCGTCCGCCGACGTGGCCGAGCTCGGCCTCGATCGCGACGCCGTACTCGATCGCGAGCGCGCCGGCGAGGCGCGTGTCCTGGATGTTGCGGTCGATCGGCGTGGTCGAGCCGTCGAACATCAGCGACGTGAAGCCGGTCTGGCAGGCCGCGCGCAGCAGCGTGATGTCGGGGCCGTGGTCGAGGTGGACGGCGACCGGCGCATCCGACGCCTGCGCGAGCGCACGCGCCGTCGCCCCGGCGACCTCGATGCCGCCGAAGTGCTCGATGTTGGAGGGGTTGAACTGGAGCAGGATGGGCGCCCGGCGTGCCTCGGCGGCGTCGATGACGCCGAGGGCGAGCTCGACGTTGGAGACGTTGAAGCCGGCGACGGCGTAGCCGCCGCGCTCGGCCCGATCCAGCAGCTCCTTGCCTCCGACGAGCGGCATGCGCCGATCCTCGCACGGGCCGACCGGGAACGGCGAGCCACGTTCGTCGGACGTAGCTTCGGGCTCGCGTATGGTTCCCGACGGACCTCGAGGGTGGGTACGTGCCCGCCACCGCATCCCAGACGATCGACTCGCACGTTCGACCCACGAGAGGTGGCTCCCCGGGATGAACCTGCGGTTTCACATCGACCCCGAGACAGACGACCTTCACATCTACCGTCACGGGGTAGAAGAGCACGAGGTAGAAGACGTGCTACGCTCACCTGGAGAGGACAGGCAAGGACGAGAGGACTCGCGGGTCGCTATCGGACAGACCGGAGCCGGCCGTTACCTTCGCGTGATTTACAGACGTGACCCGGACAGTGTCTTCGTGATTACCGCCTATGAGTTGATCGGCAAGCCGCTTCTTGCGTACCGGCGCCGCATGCGGAGGCGAAGCAGATGAGCGATACGGCCAACAGGTTTCCGCCCGGGTGGGATGAAGCGCGCGTTCGCGCCGTCATCGAGCATTACGAGTCACAGACGGAGGACGAGGCGGTGGCGGAGGACGAGGCCGCCTTCGAGGCCGAGGGGCACACCGTGATGGTGATCCCCACCGACCTGGTCCCTGCCGTGAGGGCGCTCCTGTCTGAGTCCCCCGATCCCGCGTCCGCTCCCGCACCCGCAGTCGCCGACGGGCAGTAGAGGCGCGATCGGCAGGCCTCCGTCTACCGGTCACAACCAAGTCGAATGTTCGCTATGCACCAGGTGTGGGCCCGCCAACGGGCCTTGCAGCCTCATCCGCGGAAGCGTGAATAGGGTGATACACATGGCCGGCAAGGCATCCAGGAAGTCGAAGCAGGCCGGGGAGCAGCCCGTCGGCGGGGTGCGGCTCCTCTCGGGCGGCAACCCGCAGATCCCGAAGGGCGACGGCGACGAGCCGGTGCAGGCGTACATCGCGGCCATGCCGGAGTGGAAGAGCGACCTGGGGCGTCGGCTCGACGACCTCATCGTGCGGGAGGTGCCGGACGTCCGGAAGGCCGTGCGGTGGAACTCGCCGTGGTACGGCGTCGAGGGCGCGGGGTGGTTCGCGAGCTACCACGTCTTCACCCGCTACGTGAAGGTCACCTTCCTCAACGGCGCCTCGCTCGACCCGCCCCCGCCCGGCTCCGGCAAGGACCCGGACTCACGCTGGGTCGACATCCACGAGGACGAGCTCGACGAGGAGCAGATGGCCGAGTGGGTCCGGCAGGCAGCAGCCCTGCCCGGCTGGGACGGGTTCGATACGCTGTAGTTCCCATGCCGCCAATCGTCCCGCGACGGGCACTTCCGGAGCGCGGGCTGCAGGTGCTCCTCCTCGGGCGGGCGCAAGACTAACCGCTCAGCTCCGAGAATCGTGTGGGAAGCTAGGTGGCCGCCGGTACGTACAGCGCGTTCAGACCCCTAAACCGGGGAGGCTTGGGAGACTGGTCGGAGCGTTGGAGCCGATCTGACTGATCGCGGTCCCACGACTGGATCCACTCTCTCAGGTCGGTGTGCGGTACACCGGGTCGCAAGAGATCACTAGATCCGATGGAACTTTGTGCACCAAAGTACTCTCGCGCGTTGATAGTCTCAGGGATGACCTCCGGCGAGTGCACAAGTGCTGTCACGCCCCCCGGTTCTCGTATCAACTCCACGGTGTGTCGCCCGGAGAGTGGTCGCGGTGGAGCGATCAGTTCATCGAACGGGATCGATGCCGCGCGGACGAGCCAAGTATCTTGGGCCAGTTCAGGGGCGTGCTGCGTTGCCTTATCCCAAAGGCTGTAGAGCGGAAATACGTAATACACCGACTGCGGGTGGTCTTCTGCGAGCTGAAAGAGCGCGTCGTGCTGCCGCTCGTTAATGCTGAACTTGTAGAGATAGTCCACCGTTGACGTCGGCCAGGGCGCCTTGAACTGCAGCATGAGGGCGTGACCGGGGCCGACATTCTCGATGAGCTCGTCGAGTCCCGCGTGGCGTTCTTGCCTCTGGGTAAGGCCAAGCCACAAGGCCCGCTCGCAGCCAGGCCACGCCCGAATGTGCCGCAGGAGCTCAGCGCAGACGTTCAACTCCAAGGTCTTCTCGGATACCTGCCTGCCCGGACCTGCAATCGGGTGAACTCCAACCACCGTGCCGCCTCCATCCCAACAGTACTCCCTTCCGCAGCGGGGCGTCATGCGCCCGCGGCTGAGGGGCCGCGGGGTATCCTCGCCACCGAGGGGGTTCGACGTGCCCGCATCCGACTTCATGACGGCCGCGCTCGCCCAGGCGCGGAGCGCGCTCGGCTGGACCTCGCCGAACCCCGCCGTCGGCGCGGTCGTGGTGCGCGACGGGGAGATCGTCGGCGCGGGGCACACGCAGCCCCCCGGCGGCAACCACGCCGAGGTCGAGGCGCTCGCCGACGCGGGCGAGCAGGCGCGGGGCGCGACCGTGTTCGTCACGCTCGAGCCCTGCGCCCACCACGGCCGCACACCCCCCTGCATCGACGCGCTGATCGAAGCGGGCGTCGCCGCCGTCCGCTACGCGGTCGCCGACCCCGACCCCAACGTCTCCGGCGCGGGTCACCGGCTGCTCGAAGAGGCCGGCATCGCCGTGGAGGCGGGCGACGGGGCCGAGGAGGCCTCGGCGGCCATGGAGGGCTACCTGCACCACCGCCGCACCGGGCGGCCGTTCGTGATCGTGAAGTACGCCGCCTCTCTCGACGGGCGTATCGCCGCCGCCTCGGGCGACTCGCGGTGGGTCTCGGGACCCGAGACGTTGGAGTGGGCGCACCGCCACCGCCCGCACCTCGACGCCATCGTCGTCGGCTCCAACACCGTCGTGGTCGACGACCCGCAGCTGACCGCCCGGCCGGGCGGCACGACCGAGGGCGTGCCGCAGCCCCTGCGTGTGGTCGTCGACTCGCGCGGGCGGGTGCCGGACAGCGCGCGCGTGCTCGAAGGCCCGTTCCCCACGCTCATCGCCACGACCGGGTCCTCCGACGCGGCCTGGCGCGAGCGCATGACGGCGCGCGGCGCCGAGGTCGCCGTGCTCCCCGCCGACGACGCACGGGTCGACCTCTCGGCGCTCCTCGATGCGCTCGAGGCGCGCGGGGCGCTGACCGTGCTGTTCGAGGGCGGCGGGGTGCTGCTCGGCTCGCTGTTCGACCGGCGGCTCGTCGACAAGGTGCACGCCGTGATCGCCCCGCTCGTCATCGGCGCGTTCGACGCGCCCTCGGCCGTGGCGGGGCGCGGGGTGGACCGCATGGCGCAGGCGCCGCGCCTGCGCGACGTGACGGTGGAGCGCCTGGGCGAGGACACGCTGATCACCGGCTACCCGGTCTGGCCCGAGGACTGAGCCGCGCACACCGGGCCGAGTCGCGATACGCTTACGGGCACGGCGGCGGAGGGGTGCGCATGTTCACCGGAATCATCGAAGAGGTCGGCACCGTGCGCTCGCGCGTGGGCGGCGAGCTTGTGATCGAGTGCTCCGAGATCAACGAGGACACCCAGCTCGGTGACTCCATCGCCATCAACGGCGTCGACCTCACCGTACGGTCCATGGACGACCACTCGATGACGTTCGACGTGATGCCGGAGACGTTCCGGCGCTCCAACCTCGGCGACTCCCAGGCCGGCGACCGCGTCAACCTCGAACGCTCCGTGCGGCCGATGGACCGGCTCTCCGGGCACATCGTGCGCGGCGTGGTGGAGACGACGTGCGAGCTGGTGAGCATGACGCCCGAGGCGGACGCGCTCATCGTCCGCTACCGGCCCGATCCCGACTACCTGCAGTACGTGCTGATGAAGGGGCCGGTGTGCCTCGACGGCGCCTCGCTGACCGTGATGGCGAAGGACGAGGACACCTTCTCCGTCTCGCTCGTCCAGTACACGCAGGAGCACACGAACCTGACGAGCCGCAAGCCGGGTGATAGCATCAACCTCGAGACCGACATCATCGCCCGGTACATCGAGCAACTCCTGGACGCCCGTTCGGCCGGGAGCACCGGGAGCACCTCGTGACCGACCAACCGACCGCAACGGCGAACGACACCACCGACGCGGCAAGCCTCGGCGAGCGCGACGTCGTCGAGGTGCCCGAGGCGATCGAGGAGTTCCGCCTCGGCCGCCCGATCATCATCGTGGACGACGAGGACCGCGAGAACGAAGGCGACGTCTGCTACCCGGCGGACGTCGTCGACGCCGACGCGATCAATTTCATGGCGATGCACGCCCGCGGGCTGATCTGCATGGCGATGACGGGCGAGCGCCTGGACGCGCTGGGCATCCCGCAGATGACCTCGGACAACACCGCGCCACTCGGCACCGCGTTCACCGTCAGCGTCGAGGCGGCCACCGGCGTGACGACGGGCATCTCGGCCGCCGACCGCGCGCGCACCGTGCAGGTGCTCGCAGATCCCAACTCGCGCCCCGAAGACCTCACCCAGCCCGGCCACATGTTCCCGCTACGGGCGCGCGAGGGCGGCGTGCTGGTGCGCGCCGGGCAGACGGAGGCGTCGGTCGACCTCGCGAAGCTCGCTGGGCGCACGCCGGCGTCGGTGATCTGCGAGGTGATGAGCGAGGACGGCACGATGGCGCGGATGCCGACCCTCGTCGAGTTCGCCGCCGAGCACAACCTCAAGATCGTCACGGTCAACGACCTCATCAAGTACCGCCTGCGCGTCGACTCGCTCATCGAGCGGGTGAGCGAGACCGAGCTGCCGACGGCGCACGGAGTATTCACCGCCATCCACTTCAGCACGCTCATCGACGAGAAGGTGCACGTCGCGATCGTGATGGGCGACGTCGAGACCGACGAGCCGGTGCTCGTGCGCGTGCACGACCAGTGCGTGACCGGCGACGTGTTCGGCTCGCACCGCTGCGACTGCGGCGAGCAACTGGACGAGGCGATCCGCCGCGTCGCCGTCGAGGGCCGGGGCATCGTGCTCTACATGGACCAGGAGGGGCGCGGCATCGGCCTGCACAACAAGATCCGCGCCTACCAACTGCAGGACCGCGGCATGGACACCGTCGAGGCCAACGAGGCGCTCGGCCTCCCGGCCGACAACCGCGAGTACGGCATCGGCATGCAGATCCTCGTGAACCTCGGCGTCAACCAGATGCGGCTGATGACGAACAACCCGGTGAAGCGCTCCGGCCTGGAGGGCTTCGGGCTGGAGATCGTGGAGCGCGTCCCGATCGAGATGGCGCCTAACCCGCACAACGAGGGCTACCTGCGCACCAAGCGGGAGCGCATGGGGCACCTCCTCGAATCCGAGGAGTTGGACTAGCGTGCCGGAGATCACGGGCGGCCTCGACGGATCCGGACTGCGCGTCGCCGTTGCGGTCTCGCGCTTCAACGAGATCGTGACCGAGCCGCTGCTCAACGGCGCGCGAGCGACCGCGAAGGACCTCGGTGTCGCCGACGACGCGCTCGAGGTGGTGCGCGTGCCCGGGGCGTTCGAGCTGCCGCAGGCGGCCCGAAGGCTCGCCGGCAACGGGGGCTACGATGCGATCGTGCTCCTCGGTGCGGTGGTCCGGGGCGAGACGCCGCATTTCGATTACGTCTGCAGTGAAGCTGCTCGCGGCGCTACACTGGTGTCGCAGGAGTTCAACCTCCCGGTAGTTTTTGGGGTCCTGACCTGCGACACGATGGCGCAGGCGCGGGCCCGTTCCGGCGGCTCCGCCGGCAACAAGGGCGATGAAGCGATGCGAGCCGCCATCGAGATGGCGAACCTGTTCCGCGCGCTCCAGGAGCGCGACTAGGGGGAGGCCCACCCCAGCCGGGCCGTAGCAGGGGCAGTACCGTGAACCTCATACCCGAAGACCTCAAGCACCCCAGCGGGGGTGAACGCGTGACCAACACCGCCGGCGACGCGATCCGCCTGGCTCACAAGGCCCTGGAACGCTTCCCGGACGTGGTGCGCCGCCACAAGTTCATCGCCGGCGGCGCGGCGATCTCCACCTCGCTCGTCGCCCTCGCGGGCGTCGCGATCACGCGGCGCATGCGGAGCGGCCAGTCGGAGGAGGAGGCGATCGCCTCGCTCACCGAGGACGAGCTGCACGGCCGCCGCGTCGAGCTCCCCGAGGAGATGTCCACGAACGGCGCGAGCCCGCTGGACGAGACGCCCGAGGATGAGGGCGTCACCGTCGAGGCTGCCGCCCCGGCCGCGGACGATGCGTCGCGCGCAGCCTCAGACGGAGAGCCCGCGGACGGCAACGGCACCGTGCCGTCGGAGTCGGGCCAGTAGCTCTCTAGCCTCCGAAGACAGTCGTGATCGCGGCCACCGCGGTCACGACCGCGGCGTTGAGGGTCACGATGACGCCGCCCTGGATCCAGAGGGCTCGGTACAGTTCACCTCTTGTGACCAGATGCTCGGTAGAAGTCTCTAGCCTCGCAACCCGCTCACGGAGTGTGTCGGTCGCCATCGCGCAGCCTCCTCGTCCCGTAGGATAGCATCGAGGGGTCTCCCCTCAGCGCGGTGGGAGCGGGGGGATGCGCGACACCCTACCCCACGAGGATCGCCAAGCCAAGCACCGAAGTCGCAGTAGCCCGGACCGACTTGCGCCGTCGCTGCCGAGGCGCATCGCGCACTTCGACCTCGACACGTTCTTCGTCTCCGTTGAGCGCGCGCTCGACCCGTCGCTGATCGGCAAGCCGGTGCTCGTCGGCGGCTCCGGCGGGCGCGGCGTAGTCGCGTCCGCGTCCTACGAGTCGAGGGAATTCGGGTGCCACTCGGCGCAGCCGATGTCGCAGGCGCTGCGGCTCTGCCCGCAGGCGGTTGTCGTGCCGCCCCACTTCGACCGCTACCAGGACTCGTCGCGCGCCTTCCACGCGATCCTGCGCGACGAGAGCCCGATCGTGGAGCCCGGCGGCATCGACGAGGCCTACGCCGACCTCACCGGCCTCGGCGAGGGCGGCACGGGCGCACGCGCCGCTGCCGAGCGCGTCCGCAACCGCACGCGCGAGGAGCTGAGCCTGCCCGTCTCGGTCTGCATCGCCGGCTCGCGCACCACGGCGAAGGTCGGCAGCGACCGCGCGAAGCCGGACGGGCTGCTCGAGGTGCCGGTCGGCGAGGACGCGGCCTTCCTCGCGCCGCTGCCGCTGCGCGAGCTGCCGCTCGTCGGGCCGCGCTTCGGCGAGCAGCTCGCGGCGCTCGGCGTGCGCACGATCGGCGATGCCGCGGCGCTCGACGCGCGCTGGCTGGAGCAGCGCTTCGGCCGCGCCGGCGTCGTGCTGTCCGAGCGTGCGCGAGGGATGGACCCCACGCCGGTGCGCGCGGGCGGGCGCGGCGCGCGCTCGGTCTCGCGCGAGGTCACGTTCGGCGAGGACGTGACGGACATCGAGGCGCTCCGGCGCACGCTGCGCGAGCACGCGGAGCGTGTGGGCGCCGACCTGCGGGGGCAACAACGCCGCGCTCGCACAGTGACGCTGAAGCTGCGGTGGTCGGACTTCACCACCCTGAGCCGCAGCCGCACCCTCGAACGCCCCGTGCAGAGCACCGAAGACCTCGCCGCGGCGGGCCGGGCGCTGCTCGACGACCTGCTCGCGCGCGAGTCGCTGCGGCCGGTGCGGCTGATCGGCCTCGGCGCAACGAACCTCGTCGAGGACGCGGTGCAACTCGGCTTCGACGACGCCTCGGCGCGACGTGCGGAGCAGGTCGACCGTGCGGTCGACGAGATCCGGGGGCGCTACGGACGGGACTCGCTGACGCGCGGGATGTAGCGGTCGCGCTCGCTATTCGCCCGGCTGGCCGACGCGGACCGTGATGATGTCGGTGTCCTGGAACTGCTGGTGCTGGACGGACTGCGCGTAGCTGCGCAGCAGACGGAGCGAGAGCTCCTGCTCGACCGGCGTCTCCTCGTCGTGCTGCTGGAGCTGCCGCAGCCGGTCCTCGAGGTTGTCCTCGTCGCCGCCGCCGATGAACTCGAGGTCGGCGACCGGGCCCTCGCTCGAGGCGAGCACGATGAGCTGGCGCTCGGGCCCGCCATCCTCGTCGCCGTCGTCCTGCATCAGCGCTTCGAGGTCGAGCGGGGCGAGGGTCAGCAGCGTCTCCTCGGCGACCGCGCTCAGGCGGTCCTTCATCGCGTCGTTCCAGCCACGGCGCTGGGCGAAGCGCGCGATGAACTCGTTGAGCTCCGGGAGCGCGTCGATGTCGAGCCGGGACTGGAACCGCATGCGGCGAGGGTTGGTGAACTCGAGGTAGAGGATCATGACGATCGCCGCGAGGCCGCCGGTCGTGATCCCGCTGTCGAGCAGCGCGTTCCCCACCGCGCCGATGTCGGGCTTGGCGAAGAGGTCGAACTGGAAGGCGGCGGCGATCCAGAAGCAGACGCCGGCCACGGCCACCCGCTGGCTGTCGCGCTCGTTCTGGATGACCGTCCTCGCGCCGTCGACGAAGAGGCCGCCCGTCACCATCATCAGGTAGCCGGTCATGACCGGCCCCGGGATGCTGCCGAGCAGGCCCGACACCTTGGGCAGGAACGCCACCGCGATGAGGATGAGGCCGATGGCGTAGCCGACGCGCCTCGCGGCGACCCCGGTGATCTGGATGAACGACACCATCGCCGGGTTGATCGCGTTCGGCACCGAGCCCGCGAGGCCGGCGAGGAGGTTGCTCGCGCCTCCACCTGCGATCGCGCCCTGCACCTGGCGGAAGTCGACCGCGCGCTGATCGCGCCACGCGACGCGTTGCATGGCGATCGCCGCGCCGTTCGCCTGGATCGAGATGATGACGCCGAGCGCCACGAACGACGGCACGAGCGTCCAGAAGGAGAGCCCGAAGTCGTACGAGACCCCGGGCCACCCGCTCGGTAGCCCCACCCACGCCGACTCGGTGATGCGCTGCGTGTCGTAGATGCCGAGCAGTCCGGCGACGAGGCAGCCACCGATGATGCCGACGACGGGCCCCCACAGCCGCGCGAGCGCGGAGCCACGCAGGACCATCGCGGCGGCGATGGCCATCGTCGCGAGCGCGGTCAGCGAGGCCTCCTCGGGGTCCTCGCGCGTCGCCCCGTCGAGCAGGTCGAAGACGACCGAGGCGAGCGTGATCGACAGGATCATGATCACCGTGCCGCCGACGACCGGCGTGACCACGCGTCGCACGAGGAAGAGCCAGCGTGAGACCGCGAACTGCGTCGCCGCCGCAACGACGAGCAGCGACGCGAGCGTCGCCGGCCCGCCGTCGCCCTCGAGCGCGTTGATGCAGAACGGGATGGCGAACGCCGCGGTGAACATCGGCAGCACCGCGCCTGCGCCGACCGTGCCGACGCGCCGCACCTGCAGCAGCGTCGAGACGCCGACGACGATGAGCGCGACGAAGATCATCCACGTCACGTAGTCGTCGCCGCGCCCGGATGCGTTGGCGACGATGACGGGCGTGACGAGCAGCGTGGCGCCGGCAATCGCGCTGAACTGCGCGCCGAGGGCGAGCGAGGTCAGCAGCGGGGGATGCTCGTCAGCCTCGTAGCGGGGGTTGCGGGTGGCTGGGGTGGTCAGAGGTGGCCTCCCCGCGTCACCGGGAGAACGGTCAGCGAGTGGTGTGGCCCGTGGCAACAGTCCACGTTTGTCATGGCGGCAACCGTAGAGGCGCGGGGCGGGGCTTTCAACCACGGACCCGTAGCACCAGCGGGCCCTGAGCCCGTGGCCGTCCCGGCCGGCCTCTCCCGGGGAAGAGGGTCCGGCTCTGATCCCCTCTCCCCCCGCGGGGGAGAGGGTGAGGGTGAGGGGGGTCTGCGGAGTGCAACGACCTATCGACGAGGCCGCCGGACCCTCACCCCCCGCCCTCTCCCCGGGGGAGAGGGGGCCGGACGGGGAGAGGGATCCGGATCTGATCCCCTCTCCCTGCAGGGAGAGGGCCAGGATGAGGGGGTTCCGGCTCCGGCGGGTCGCTGGTATGCTCCCGGAAATCTGGGTAGGAGTTCATAGATTTGGACAGGTTTCGTGACCAATAGCCGCTCTCGCGCGACCCGCGGTACTTCCTCGGTACGGCCCCCGGCCAACTCCAACGGCGACGACAGCCCGCGCTGGGTCAACCTCGGACGTGCCTGCGAAATCCTCGGCGTCAACGAGTCGACCGTCCGGCGCTGGGCGGACTCCGGCGAGATCCGCTGCTTCCGCACGCCGGGCGGCCACCGCCGCTTCGCCGAGGAGGACCTGTTCACGCTGATCCGCGGCGACCAGGACCACGCGTTGGAGACCGCCGCCGTGCGGCGCATCCGACGCCGCCTCCACTCCGGCAGCAAGGACGCCGGCTGGTACGGCACCCTGGACGCCGACGAGCGCGAGGCCCTGCGCCCGCTCGGGCGACGGCTCGTCGAGCTGGTCGGCGACTACATCACCGGGCGCAAGCCGCGCGCGGAGATCGAGGCCGAGGTCGACGCGATCGGCCACAGCTACGGCGACCTGCTCGTGCACCGCGAGACGCCGCTGCTGCGCGCGATGGAGGCGTTCACGTTCTTCCGCCGCTCGCTGGACGAGACCGCGAAGCAGCTGGCCGAGCGCGACCAGATGGACGCCGAGCAGGCCGCGCTCGCGCGCGAGCAGATCGGCGGCCTCGCCGACCGCGTGCTGCTCGGCGTGACCGCCGCGTACGACGACCACTAGCGAGGGGCGCCCGTGGGCTACTACCCGATCTTCGTCGAGATGCAGGGCCGGCGCGTCCTGCTCGTCGGCGGCGGCAACGTCGCCCACGAGAAGATCGGCAAGCTCGTGGACGCCTCGGCGGACGTGACCGTCGTCGCCCCCGCCCTCATCGAGCCGGTGCGCGCGATCGTCGAGGAGCACGGCTGCACGTGGCTCGCGAGGCCGTACGAGTCGGGCGACGTCGAGGGCCACGAGGTGGTGATGGTCGCCACGGACGACGGCGAGGTGAACGCGCAGGTCGCCGCGGAGGCGCGCGCGCTCGGCATCTGGGTCAACGCCGCCGACGACGTCGCGAACTGCGACTTCATCCTCCCCTCGCTGGCGCAGCGCGGCCGGATCGCCCTCGCCGCCTCCACCGGCGGGGCCAGCCCGGCGCTCGCGCGCTGGCTGCGCGAGCGGCTCGAGGAGTTCCTGGACGACGAGGTGGTGGCGCTCGGTGACCTGCTGGCCGAGGTGCGCGTGCTCGCGCGCCAGCGTGACCGCGAGTGCGCCGGGGAGTGCGACCGCACGCGCACGCCGCCACCGCTGCTGTGCGCGGAGTGCCCGAACCGCATCGCGAGCGACGCGTGGCAGGATGCCATCGACGCCGAGCTGCGCGCGCTGCTGTGCGACGGGCAGTACGAGGCCGCCCGCGACCGCATCGTGACGAGCCTCGGCCTCGACCAGCCGCGGGCCGTGCCGGAGTGGCAGGGGCAGCCGGCATGACGACCGGCGCGGCGAGCATGCTGACGATGGTCGGGCTCAGCCACCACAACGCCCCGCTCGCCGTGCGCGGGCGCTTCGCGATCCCGGCCGACGAGCTCCCCGCGGTCCGCGAGGCCGTCGCCGACGCGTTCGGTGCGGGCGCCATCGTCGCGACCTGCAACCGCCTCGAGCTGTACGTGCCCGGCGACCACGAGCCGCGAGCGCTGACCGGCTTCCTGGCCGACGCCGCGGGCGTCGCGCCCTCGCTCGGCGAGCGCTACCTGCTGCCGCGACGCGACGAGGAGGCGGTGCGCCACCTCTACGCCGTCGCGGCGGGGATCGACTCGATGGTCGTCGGCGAGTCCGAGATCCTCGGGCAGGTGCGCGGCGCGTTCTCGGCGACGGTCGCAGCGGGCGCCGACCACGCGCTGCTCTCGCGGCTCTTCCACACCGCGATCCGCCTGGGGCGGCGGGCCCGCAGCGGGACTGCGATCGGCCACGGCGCGCTCTCGATCTCCTCGATCGCCGCGCAGCAGGCGCGGGCGCTCGTGCCGGACCTCGCACGGGCGTCGGTGCTCGTCATCGGCGCGGGCGAGGGGGGCCGCCTGGCCGCGACGGCGCTCGCGGACCACGGCGTCGGCTCGATCGCGGTGAGCAACCGCACGGCCTCGCGCGCCGAGGCGCTGGCCGAGGAACTGGGTGGCCGCGCGCTCCCGTACGAGTCGGTCGGCGCCGCGCTCGCCACGGCCGACGTGGTGATCGCCGCCACCGAAGCGCCGGAGCCGGTGCTGAACACCGGCCGCGTCGCGAGCGCCCTCGTGCGCCGCGAGGGCAGCCCGATGCTGATCATCGACATCGGCGTGCCGCGCGCCGCCGAGCCCGCGGTCGCCGCCGTGCCGGGCGTCACCTATCGCGACATCGACGACCTGCAGGAGGTGGCCGCGCGCCACGCGCAGGCGCGCGCCGGCGAGGTCGCCACGGTCGAGGCGATGATCGAGGAGGAGGCGGCGAGCTTCCTCGAGTGGTGGGAACAGCTCCGCATCGTCCCGACGATCGGCGCGCTGACCGAGCGGGCCGAGTCCATGCGCCGCACCGAGCTGGACCGCACGCTCCGCCGCTTCGACGCGACGCCGGAGCAGCGTGAGCAGCTGGATGCGATGACGCGCGCGCTCGTGCGCCGCATCCTCCACGACCCGATCACAACGCTGCGCCAGCGCGGGGACCGCGAGGTGTACCTCGACGCGGTGCGCCAGCTGTTCCGGCTCGACGACGAGGCGAGCCCGGACGACGCCGCCGACGGCGCGTCGTAGCCGCGCGCCGGGGGTCCGCGATGTCCTCCCTGCGGCTCGCCACCCGCGGCTCGCAACTCGCGATTGCGCAGAGCGACATCGCCAGCGAGGCGCTGCGCGCGGCCGACCCCGCCCTCGACGTCGAGTACGTGGTCGTGCGCACCGAGGGTGACATCGACCGCACGTCGCCGCTGCACCAGATCGGCGGGCGGGGCGTCTTCGTGCGCGCCGTGGAGCAGGCGCTCCTCGACGGCCGCGCCGACATCGCCATGCACTCGCTCAAGGACGTGCCGACCGCGCCCGTCGAGGGGCTGACGCTGGCGGCGATCCTGCCGCGTGGCGACCCGCGCGACGTGCTGGTGGCCTCCGGCGGGCGACGCCTCGCCGAGCTGCCGCCCGGGGCGCGAGTCGGCGTCGGCTCCGTGCGGCGCAGGCTGCTACTGCACATGCTGCGCCCCGACCTCGAGGTGGCCGAGATCCGCGGCAACGTCGACACGCGCATGGGCAAGGTCGCGAGCGGCGAGTACGACGCGGTCGTGATTGCCGCTGCGGGGCTCGACCGCCTCGGCCGCCTCGGCGAGGCGACGCAGGTCTTCGAGGCGCTCGAGTTCCTCCCCTCACCCGGCCAGGGCGCGATCGCCGTGCAGTGCCGCGAAGACGACACCGAGACGGTCGAGCGACTGCTCGCCATCGACGACCCCGCCACGCGCGCGTCGGTCGAGGCCGAGCGTGGCTTCCTCGCCGAACTCGGGGCGGGCTGCACGCGGCCCGTCGGAGCGTACGCGCAGGTCGACGGCGACCTCCTCGCGCTGCGGGCGATGCTCGGCGACGACGAGGGCGAGCACGCACGCTTCGGCGACGCAGCCGGGCCCGCCGCCGACGGCGACGACCTCGGGCGCGGGCTCGCGCGGCAGCTGCTCGCCCCGCCGCCGGGCGGCAACGGCGCGTCATGAGCGCCGACGCCCCGGGGCACGTCTGGCTCGTCGGCGCGGGGCCGGGCGACCCCGGCCTCGTCACCCAGGCCGGGCTCCGCGCGCTGCGCGACGCCGATGTCGTGCTCTACGACCGCCTCGCACCGCCGGAGCTCCTCGACGCGTGCAGCGAGGACGCCGAGCGCATCGACGTCGGCAAGGCGCCGGGCCGCGCGGCGATGACGCAGGAGCAGATCAACGCCGCGCTCGTGGAGCACGCGCGCGCCGGCAGGCGCGTCGTGCGGCTGAAGGGCGGCGACCCGTTCGTCTTCGGCCGCGGCGGCGAGGAGCTCCAGGCGCTCGCCGGGGCGGGCGTCGAGGCGACGGTCGTGCCCGGGGTGACCTCGGCGATCGGCGGGCTCGCCGCGGCCGGCATCCCGGTGACGCACCGCGGCGTCGCCGCGAGCTTCGCCGTGGTGACAGGCCACGAGGACCCCACGAAGCCGGCCGTGCAGGTGCGCTGGGCGGAGCTGGCGACGGCAACCGACACGCTCGTCGTGCTCATGAGCGTGGGACGCCTCGACGGCATCGCGCAGGCGCTGATGGACGGCGGGCGCGACCCCGGCACCCCGGCGGCGCTCGTCGTCGAGGCAACGACGCCCCGCCAGCGCGTCGTCGAGTCCACCCTCGGCAGCATTGCCGACGCGGCGCGCGAGGCGGGCGTGGAGCCGCCCGCGCTGCTCGTCGTGGGCGAGGTGGTCACGGTCCGCGAGCGCATCGAGCCGGCGCAGCGCCGGCCCCTCGCGGGGTGGCGCGTGCTGGTGACGCGCACGCGGCGGCAGGCCTCGACGCTTGCGGAGGCGCTGACCGCCGAGGGCGCGGAGCCGGTGCTCCTCCCCGCCATCGAGATCGAGCGCCGAGCCGAGCCGGAGGCCGTGCGCCACGCCATCGAGGCGCTGCGAGGGCGCCGATACGCGTGGGTCGCGTTCACGTCCCCGAACGCCGTCGACGCATGGTTCCACCTCGTGCGCGAGGCGGGACACGACGCCAGGCTCTTCGCGGAGACGGGCATCGCAACCGTCGGCGCGGCGACGGCGCGGGCGCTCGAAGAGCGCGGTCTGTCCGCCGACTTCGTACCCCCACGCGGCAGCGGCGAGGGTCTGGCAGACGCGATGCTGGAGCGCGGCGTCGAGGGCGCACGGGTGCTGGTTCCGCGCGCCGAGCGCGCCGACCCGGCGCTCATCGAGCGCCTGCGCACAGCGGGCGCGACTGTCGACGAGGTCACGCTCTACCTCGCCGCTCCACCGGCCGCCCCACCGCGCGAGGTGCTCGATGCGATCCGCGCGGGCGAGATGGACGCGGTCACGTTCACGTCGCGCTCGACGGTCCGTAACCTCGCCGCCTTGCTCGACGCCGACCTCGAGCCGCTGCGCGCCGCCGTCGTGGCGTGCATCGGCCCGCAGACGGCGGAAGCGGCGACCGAGGCGGGCCTCCCGCCGCACGTGGTCGCCGAGGAGCCCTCGGTCGACGCGCTGGTCGCGGCGCTGCGAAGATACGCGGCGGAGGGGGCGTGACGGGAATCGGCTAAGCCGACTCAGCCCTCATCCGCGCTAACTCCTCGGCCTCGCGGATCACCTCGTCCATGAAGGGCATCTGGTCGTGGGGGACGGAGTAGCGATCCGTCTCGTTCCCGCCCGCGTCGAAATCGTGACGGTGGAGCGTGTTCACGTCCTCGCGGTAGTTGTCGTAGCGGAACAGTGGGATGCTCGCTTCGGGGGTCGACCGCCACATAGCCTGGTAGCGATATAGCGTCGTCCGGACGCGCGGATCGGCTTCGCCCGGATCCCGCACAGCCCGCAGGATCTTGCGCACATCGAGGATGCCGCCGCTGGCCGTGTGTACGCGGCCGATCAGCCGCATCTGGTCAGAACGCCGGATGAAGCGGAGCGTGTCTGAAACTACGGTTCCGTCCGCGCGGAGGGCGACCATGTTGCTGTCGTGGACGAGTTGGTAGTTCCCGTATCGCTGAGGGCGGCGTACTCGTCGCTCGCGAGGAGTTCCCGAAGGAGGTGGTAGTCCATCAGCCACAGGCAAATCTCATCCGTCTCACGCTCAGTGCCGGCGAGCACCGCCTTCACCATGTACTCGGAGGTGCATTCGTAACGGGCCTCCATCTCGCGGACGTTGGCCGAGAGTGCTTCGAGCTCCTTCTCCAGCGTGACGGGCTTCGTCTGGGCGAGCAGGACGCGCACCCGCTCGGCGCGCGAGGCAGCAGCGGCTGCATCGTCCTCAGGATTGTCGGGAGGGATCAGGCCGTCGAAGGCGGGGTTGGAGAGCATGTCGCGCAGGAGGCGCCAGTGCATCATCCAGTCGAACACCTCTTCCCGTCCCACCGCGTCATCGGGTTCATCACCGCGCTGCCAGCGATCCCACATCTCCTCGGACGTGCAGCCGTAGCGACGCTCCATGGGACGGACGTGCGCACGCACGTCCCTGACGGTCGCCGCCACCCACCGGCCTCGCTCCGCGGTGTCCATGCCGCACCTTCCTCCTGACCCTGACTATCATACCCACGACGCCCTCGCATCCGAAGCCAACGGCGACGAGGAGGTGACGCCATGACCATTGCCACTCGACGGGCGAGCGGGTTCACTCGCACGCGACGCCTCCGCGCCAGCGAGGCGCTGCGAGGGCTCGTGCGGGAGACGCGCGTCGACCCCGCCTCCTTCATCTACCCGCTGTTCGTCGTCGAGGGCCGCGGGGTGCGCGAGCCCATCGGGTCGATGCCGGGGCAGTTCCGGCTCTCCACCGACATGCTCGCCGCCGAGGCCGCCGAGCTGAGCGATCTTGGCGTGCGCGCCGTCCTGCTGTTCGGCGTCCCCGGCCACAAGGACGCCGAGGGCAGCGGCGCGTGGCTCGCCGACGGCATCACGCAGCGGGCCGTCGCCGCCCTCAAGCAGGCCGACCCCTCGCTCGCCGTCGTCGCCGACGTCTGTCTCTGCGAGTACACCGACCACGGCCACTGCGGCCCGCTCAACGCGCGCGGCGAGGTGGAGAACAACGCGGCCATCGAGCTGCTCGCGCGTACCTCGGTGTCGCTGGCCGAGGTGGGCGTGGACATGGTGGCGCCCTCGGACATGATGGACGGGCGCGTCGGCGCCATCCGCGCGGCGCTCGATGAGTCCGGCTTCGCCGAGCTGCCGATCATGGCGTACAGCGCGAAGTACGCCTCGGCGTTCTACGGGCCGTTCCGCGAGGCCGCCGACTCGGCCCCGCAGTTCGGCGACCGCCGCGGCTACCAGATGGACCCGCCGAACGTGCGCGAGGCCATCCGCGAGGTCGCCATCGACATCGAGGAGCAGGCCGACATCGTGATGGTGAAGCCCGCCCTCGCCTACCTCGACGTCGTGCGCGCGGTGCGCGACTCGACCGAACTGCCGCTGGCGGCGTACAACGTGTCGGGCGAGTACGCGATGCTCAAGGCCGCGGCCGCCCAAGGCTGGATCGACGAGGAGCGCGTGATGATGGAGACGCTGACCGGCATCCGCCGCGCCGGCGCCGACATCATCATCACGTACCACGCGAAGGAGGCGGCACGCTGGTTACGTCAAGTCTGATCGACGTCCCCATCGAGCCCGACCCGTTCGACGCCGGCGCGATCCGCGCCGTGGCGTTCGACGCCTACGGCACGCTCTTCCACTGGGACTTCCGCGAAGTCCTCCAGCAGGCACTGAACGACCAGGGCCTGGAGGTCGACGACATCCGGGAGGCGGCCCGCAGCTTCGAGGCGGCGTGGAACCGCGTCAGCCCGTGGGCCACGCGCGAGGACGGCAAGCTCGACCGCCGCGAGATGTTCGCCGGGCCCCCGCCCGACTTCATCACCACGTGGGAGATCTGGCGCCGCCAGTTCACCGGGCTCTTCGAGGACCGCGAGCTGGACGGCGACCCCACGCTCGGCGCGAACCTCTTCCGCGAGGTGCTGAGCCACGCCCCCGCCTACCCCGACGCGCACGACGTGGTCGACGCCCTGGACGCGGCCGGGTACCGCCTCGGCCTGCTCTCGAACGCGGACGAGGACTTCCTGCAGAGCGCGGTCTCGCACAACCGGCTGCGGTTCTCCGTGATCCAGTCGTCGGAGTCGCTGCGGGTCTACAAGCCGAACCGCGCGGCCTTCCTCGAGCTCTGCCACCGCCTCGCCTGCGAGCCCGGCGAGGTGCTCTACGTCGGCGACTCGGCGCAGGCCGACGTCGCGGGCGCGCGGCACGCGGGGCTGCGCGTGGCGTGGCTGCGCGAGCGCGCCGGGCACGAGCTGCCCGAGGACTACCCGCGCCCCGACTTCGCCGTCGAGTCGCTCACCGCCGCCGCCGAGGTCCTCGGCGTCACCGTGCCGGCGCCAGCTACGAGCTAGGCCGGCGATGACGGCGGCCGGGCGCAGCTACGAGCGCTCGCGCGCCGTCATGGACCGCGCGCGCGGCGTGCTGCCGGGCGGGGTGAACTCGCCGGCCCGCGCGTACCGCGCCGTCGGCGGCGACCCGGTCGTGATCGCGAGCGGCGCAGGCGCCATCCTCACCGACGTCGACGGCAACGAGTACATCGACTACATCGGCTCGTTCGGGCCGCTCATCCTCGGCAGCGCCCACCCCGACGTCGTCGCTGCAGTGCAGGCGGCGGCCGCGGGCGGCACCTCGTTCGGCGCGCCGACGGAGGCCGAGGCCGAGCTCGCCGAGCTGGTCGTCGGCGCGCTGCCGTCCATGGAGATGGTGCGCTTCGTCACCTCGGGCACCGAGGCGACGATGAGCGCGCTGCGCCTCGCGCGCGCCGCGACCAATCGCGACCTGATCGTGAAGTTCGAGGGCTGCTACCACGGCCACGCCGACGGCCTGCTCGCCTCGGCGGGCTCGGGCGTGGCGACGCTGGGGCTCCCTGACTCGCCGGGCGTGCCGGCTGCCTTCGCCGCGCAGACCATCGTCGTCCCGTTCAACGATCCCGACGCCGTCGCCGCGACGTTCCGGGCGCACCCCGGCATCGCGGCGGTCGTGGTCGAGCCCGTCGCCGGCAACATGGGCGTCGTGCCGCCCGCGCCGGGGTTCCTCGCAGCCCTGCGCGACCTCTGCGACGCGCACGGCGCGTTGCTCGTCTTCGACGAGGTGATGACGGGCTTCCGCGTGGCCTGGGACGGGGCGCAGGGCCGCTACGGCGTGCGCCCGGACCTCACGGCGCTCGGCAAGGTCGTCGGCGGCGGGCTGCCCGTCGGGGCCTACGGCGGGCCGCGCGCGCTGCTCGAGCGCGTGGCGCCGGCCGGCGACGTCTACCAGGCCGGCACGCTCTCCGGGAACCCGCTCGCGATGGCAGCCGGCCTCGCCACGCTGCGCGCGTTACGCGCCGATGAGGGCTCCTTCGACCGCCTCGAAGCCCTCGCGTCGCGCCTCGAGGCCGGCCTGCGGCGGGCGGCCGGCGAGGCCGGCGCGACGGTCGCCATCGGCCGCGTCGGCTCGATGCTCACCGTCTTCTTCCGCGACGAGCCGCCGGGCGACTACGCCGAGGCGGCCACCAGCGACACGGCCCGCTTCGCGCGCTTCCACCGCGCGCTCCTCAACCGTGGCGTGATGCTCCCACCCTCGCAGTTCGAGGCCTGGTTCGTCTCGCTCGCCCACGACGAGGCACTCATCGACCGCACGGTCGAGGCGGTGGGCGAGGCGCTGGAGGCCAGCGCGTCGCGAGACTAGGCCCGCCGCGCTTGTCACTCGCGCGCGACCCCGCGCGAGGCAGTCGACGGGCTGTTCCGACCCGCTGATCGCGACCAGCGTCACAATCCGTTGCCCGCGCCGCAAGCAGGCTCGTATACTCCCGGCAGTGTGGGGGCTCAACAGCGCAGCGCTTGAGCGATTTCTGCTTCGGGGGCCACCGTGCAGCTAACCGTCCAGCAAGAGGACCTGAACCGAGGCCTCAGCGCCGTCGCGCGGGCCGTCCCCACCCGCTCCACGCTCCCCATCACCAACAACATCCTGCTCGAGGCCGACGACGACCAGCTCACCCTCTCGGCCACCGACGCCGAGACCATCGCGATCACGTACCGCATCGCGTCCGGCATCACCGAGGCCGGCACCATCACCCTGCCTTCGCGGCTGCTGTCGGACTTCGTCGCCACGCTGCCGCCGCAGCCGATCGACATCGCGCTCGCCGAGCGCTCGCGCCAGGTCAGCCTCTCGTGCGCCCGCAACGAGGCGTCCATCGGCGGGCAGGCCGCCGACGAGTTCCCGCCGATCCCCCCGGTCGAGGACGGCGACACGATCCGACTCGATGCCGACGCCCTGCGTAAGTCCATCAACCAGGTCGCCTTCGCCGCCGCCACCGACGACTCGCGTCCCGTCCTCACCGGCGTGCACTTCGCCCTGCGCGACGGCTCGCTGCGGCTGGCCGCCGCCGACGGGTTCCGCCTCGCCGTCAACACCATCGAGGTGGGCGAGAACAGCAGCGACCGCGAGGCGATCGTCCCGGCCCGCGCCCTCAACGAGCTGGCGCGGCTGCTCCCCGAGGTGACCGAGACCATCTCCGTCACGTTCAACCCGGCGGGCACGCAGGTGCTGTTCGACCTGGGCCACGCCACGCTGGTGGCGCAGCTCATCCAGGGCACGTTCCCGAACTACGAGCAGCTCATCCCCAGCGGCCACGCGACCAGCACCGAGGTGAGCGTCGGCGAGTTCATGCGCGAGACGCGCATCGCCTCGATCTTCGCGCGCGACGGCTCGGGCATCGTGCGCCTCATCGCCAGCCCCGGCGAGGGGTCGACGGGGCGCCTGACGGTGACGGCGCGCGCCGAGGAGGTGGGCAACAACGAGGGTGAGATCGACGCGCTGGTGGACGGCGAGGAGGCGCGCATCGCCTTCAACAGCCGCTACCTCATCGAGGTCCTCGGCGCCCTCGACACAGACCGGGTCGCGATCGAGACGAGTTCGCCCTCAAGCCCCGGCGTCCTCCGCCCCGTCGGCAACGACGACTACGTCCACGTCGTCATGCCGATGTTCGTTCAATGGTAACAAGACCTGCGCCCTCGGCCGCCTCGATCATTGGCACCTGCTCCTCGAGGGGCTGAACCAGCAGCGTCAGTTCGTCACCGTCAGCTTCCCTGCCGTCCCCGCAGTCGCGTGCGCGGCCGCTCTCGCAGCGTCGCGGACCTCGATGCCTGTGCGTCAGGCCCCGGCGTCACCGCCATCTACATCCTCGCCGGCGGCGAGTGGGTATCGTATATCCTCGCCGCGCCCGACTTCGTGAACGCGCGCTTCCGGGCCTTGTTCGCCGACGGCGTCCCAGTTGCCATGCCGCTCGTCGTCAAGAGCGACGAGCCACCGGGGGTCGGCGCGGAGCGCAACTGATGGCGTCCGACCACGACGTGCAGACGCAGGCGAGCAGGCGGGACGCGCTCCCGCCGTAGTGGGAGATGCGCCCAGGCCCGCGCGGAGGCTGCGGCGGCGCTGTCACCTGCTCCGCGCCTGACGCCTATGGCCCCTCGCCCCGCACGGTCAGCGGCGTCGCCGCCGGGACACCGTCCGGGAACAGCCCTCGGAAGCGGGCGTTCACGAACCCCGGCGCGTCGAGGATGTGCGACACCCACTCGCCCTCGACCAGCACGTAGACGGCCGTGACGCCGAGGCCCTCCGCGCACGCCACGAGGTCATCGACGCTCCCACCCTCATAGAGCACGAGGCTGAAGCCTGTCGCGATCTCGCCGCGGAGACACGTGGCGAAGGGCTCCGTCACCGCCGGCGCGGGCGGGGCCGGCGTCGCAGGGCCCTCGCTGCGCACGACCAGCGGGAGCAGCGCCGGGACGCTGTCCGCGAACAGCGCGCGGAAGCGGGCGTTCACGAACTCCGGCGCGCCGACGATGTGCGACACCCAGGCGCCGTCGTGGAGCACGTAGAGCGCGGTGAGATGGCGGTTCTCCGCACACGCGATCAGGTCATCGACGCCCTCGCCCTCGTAGACGACGAGGCTGAAGCCGGCGCTCACGGCGCCGAGCAGGCAGTCCGGGGCGGGCCCCGTCTGCGCCTCCTCGCCGAGCCGCAGGCGGTAGACGCGCTCGCGGCTCCTGTCCGGCGAGGTCACGGTGATGGTGATCTCAAGTCCCGGGAGCAGGCGCAGGTGGTGGCCGTTCCCCCGATCCCCGTCATGGTCGGGACGATCGATCCGTACCGTCGCGCCCTCCTGGGCCGGCGTGGCGGTGAGGGTCGCGATGTTGCCGTGGGGGATCGTCTCGCTGGCGTAGTCGTAGCGCAGCGGCGAGAACGCTCCGAAGTCGACGCCACTGAGGGTGAGCGAGGCAAGGCGGGCGTCGATGGCATCGGGCATGTTGTAGCTGTAGACCTTGTCGTCGTTCTCGTCGGCGACGTACATCACGTCACCGTCGGACCAGATCCCGCGCGGGCTGTTGTTGCCGACGCGGCCCGGCTCCTCGAAGTCCTCGCCGGCGATGCGCTCGAGGGCCGGCGGCTCCTCGGGAGGCCCATCCGCGGGCGGCACGGGCAGGCGGTAAGCGAAGAGGCGCTTCGCAGCGTGGTCGGAGACCCAGGCCGTCGTGCCGTCCGACCAGAGGCCGCGCGGGTCGCTGTTCGTCTCCGCGAGCGCGTACTCGGCGGTGAACGCGCCCGTCCCCAGGTCGTAGGCGAAGAGGCTGTCCTTGCCGCTGTCGAGCACCCACATGACGCCGTCGCCGGACCAGATGCCGCGCGCATCGCGGTTGCGCCGGGCGAGCTCCACGTCGCGCTCCTCGACGCGCTCGCCGCTCTCGAGGTCGTAGGCGAAGAGCTTGTCCTGACCGCTGTCGGAGACCCACGCGACTCCCTGGCCGTCGGACCAGTTGCCGCGGGGGGCGCGGTTCGTCTCGTCCAACTCGAACTCGCGCTCCTCGACGCGCTCGCCGGTCGCGAGATCGTAGGCGTAGCCGGCGTCCCCGGCGCCGTCGGCGTTGTCCAGCAGCCAGACCGTTGTGCCGTCGGACCACATCCCGGTCGCCCGGTCGTGGCCCTCGTCGAGCACCTCGATGTCGCGGTCGACGGTCCACTCGAAGTCGACCTCGCTCGGCTCGGGGCCGCTTGGGCCGCCGCCGCCGAGGCCGGCGGGAAAGCCGCCGCCGCCGAAGCTGGGCGTCGGGACCGTGACCGCGCTCTCGCTGACGGTGATCGTGATCTCGAGGGTCGCGGAGGCGCCGTCCGGGTCGCGCGCGGTCACGGTGAGGATGTACTCGGCCTGCACGGCCTGGTCGAGGACGGCGTCGGTCGCCACCATGATCTGGCCGGTGTGCTCCTCGATCTCGAAGGCGTCGGCGCCGGCTCCGCTGAGCGAGTAGGAGAGGGTCAGCGGCTCGTGGTCGACATCGGTGGCGGTGAAGGGCGCGCCGACGGGGTCGCCTTCCCGGGCGGTCTCGCCGATCTCACGCTCGGTCGGCTGCTCCTCGAACCGCGGCGGGTCGTTCACGGACTGCACGGTGACGTACACGGTCGCGCCGACGCGGGCGTTCACCCCGTCGGAGGCCGTGTAGGTGAAGCTGTGGACGCCGTGCTCGTCCGGATTGGGCGTGTACGTGATGGTGTTGTCGGCCTCCAGGGTCGGGGCGCCCTGCACAGGGTTAGCCCGCCCCAGTGCGACCGTCAGGGGTACGCCTTCCGGGTCGCTGTCGTTGTGCAGCACGTCGATGGTGACGGGGGTGTCCTCGGGGGTGGTGAGACGGTCGTCGCTCGCCACGGGGGGCTCGTCGATGTCGTTGACCGTGATGGTGACGGTCGTGCTGTCGCTCTCGTCCGAGGGGTCGGTGGCCGTGACGACCACCGTGTACGTGTCGTCCGTCTCCCGGTCGAGGGCGGTTCCCGGGCCGACGCGGATCTGCCCGGTCGACCCGTCGATGGTGAAGTCGGCGGCGTCTGGCCCGGACAGCGTGTACGTCAGCACGTCGTTGTCGGCGTCGGATGCGTGGACCCGCGCTCCGACGAGCGTCCGCTCCGCCGCGTTCTCGTCGACGAACCGGTCCATCGAGGAGCTGTCGAACTCCGGGGCGCTGTTGACGGGGGGCGGAGCCTGTACCGAGCGGGCGGAGACCTTCAGCACGCGCTTGCCGGAGCCGTGCCCATCGGTGTAGTCGACGGTCACGCGCAAGGAACTGCCGACGTCACCGTCGACCGGCGTGTAGAAGCGGCTGTTCGTGCCGCTGATTGGTGTCCACGTCGCCCCGGCCCCGCGCTCCCACGTCCACGACTCCCCGCTGATGCTGCCGTCGGGGTCGGCCAGGGTCGCCTCGAGCCGTGTGCCGACCTGGGGCTGCCCGGAGGAGAGTTCGAGCGTGCCGGCCTCGTCGACGTTGCGGACGGTCACCGTCACGGCGTGACGCGCCGTGTGAGCCGCGTCGGCGGCCTCGACCGTCAGGGAGTACAGAGCGCGGTCCTCGAAGTCCGGCGGCGCCGCGAAGGCGAGCGCGCCGCCGCTGAACGTGAACTCGGTGGCGTCGACGCCGGCGAGCGTGATGATGACCGTGCCGCCCTCCGGGTCGGTCGCGCTGTACGTGCCGAGCGTCCGGGTGGCGTTCTCCTCGATCTCGACGCTGCCGGGTCCGGTGATGACCGGCGGTTCGTCCACGTTCGTCACCGTGACGACGACGTCGAAGCCGCCGTCATGGGCCCCATCGGTCGCGTTCAGGGTGACGTTGTAGACGCTATCGCCGTTGGAATCGGCGGGGTCGTCATGATCCGGCACGTCGACGAAGGTCAGCTCGCCCGTGGTCTCGTCGAATGCGAAGTCGAGCGCGTCGGGCCCGGAGAGCGGCTGCCAGCTCGCGGGCTGCCCCTCCGGGTCGGCCTTGGTGTAGGTGCCGACGAAGTCCGTCGCGTTCTCCTCGATCGTGACGTGGGCCGGACCACTGATCTCGGGCGCCTCGTCGACATCCGTCGGCCGGACGAGCACATCGAGTTTACCGACGAGGAAGGAGTCGCCGGCGAGGATCTGGACCTCGTAGACGTCGTCGTCATTGGCATCGCCGCTGTCCTCGTAGTTGGGTCGCTGCTTGAAGCGAAGTTCGCCCGAGTTCGCATCGATCGTGAACAGCCCGCCATCATCCCCGCCGACGTCGAAGGTGATCGCGCGCGTCGGCTCCTCCGGGTCGCTGGCCTGGTAGGTGGCAACCGCCCTCAGGCCGTCCTCGGGGAAGTCGATGTCGGTAGGGCCGGTGACGATGGGCGGTTCGTCTACGTCCTGGACCGTGATGCGTACAACGTGCTCAGTGTGGCGGGCGGCGTCGGCGACGCGGACGGTCACGTTGTATTCGTTGTCCTCACCCGCGTCCGCCGGCTCGTCGTAGTCCGGCGGCGTCTTGAACTGGAGGGCGCCGTCCGCGATCCCGGCGTCCATCGTCCCGTCTTCGGGGCCACCGAGGGTGAAGGCGTCCTTGTCGGGCCCCCGGAGGGTGTACGTGAGGGGGTCGTCCTCGATGTCCATACCCACGTATTCCGCCACGATCCCTTGGGAGTTCTCGAGGACGCTGACCTCGCTCGGGCCGCTGATGGTCGGGGCGTCGTTCTCGTTCAGGACGTTGACGGTCACGGTGATGCGGTCGTCGATGACGTCGTTGGTGTTGCCGCCGACGTCCTTTCGGTCCGACACCTGCACCTCGACCGTGTATGAGTCGCGCGTCTCGTAGTCGAGGGAGGCGTTCAGCCGCAGCTGCGCGGTCAGTTCGTCGATCAGGAACGAGCCACCTGAGGGCACGCTGTAGTAGAGCTGGTCGCTATCAGGGTCAATGGCGAGCACGGGTGCTCCGACGGCCGCGGAGGTCGTCGCGTGCTCGCCGATCTCGCGCACGCCCGTCTCGCTGGCAGGGAACGCGGGGCTGAGGTTCGCAGGCTCCGGCTCGGCGGTGATGGTCGCTGCATCGCCGGCGCCCGCGCTGTTGGCCGCTCGCACCTGGACGTCGTAGCGGGTGTGGTTGGCGAGGCCGGTGACGGAAGCGCGCAGGTCGCCGTCGCCGCTGCTCCACGCGGTCTGCCACCCGGTCCAGCTGTCCGCGTCGGCGACGCTGCGCCGGATGTCGTAGCGCACGATGCCCGCGCCGCCGTCGGAGGCCGGCGGAGCCCAGGTGATGACGAGTCCGCTGGTGCGGGCCGTGGCGGCCATGTTGGTGGGCGTGCCCGGCGCCACTACCACGCTGCCGACGTAGGTCTGCGACCACGGGCCTGCGCCGGCGTCGTTGTTGGCCCGGACCTGGATGTCGTAGCGGACGCCGAGGGTGAGGCCCGTGAGATCGTGGGAGTTGGCGCCCGAGGTCTGGGCGTCCGTGACCTCCGTCCAGTGCTCGTCAGCCTTGTCCGCGGCGTCGCTGCGGATGTAGCGCAGGTCGTAGGAGGTGATAGCCGAGGAGCCCGTGTTGCTCGGCGCGCTCCACGTCACCAGCAGCGAGTCGGCGTCGGACGTTCCGGAGGGGGCCGCCGGCGCGCCGGGCTTCCCGCTGAAGCCATAGAACTTGATGCGGAACCCCTTGAACGTCCCACCGTTCTGCGCCAACTCGTCGGTGATGTGCAGCTTCCAGGCGCCGACTGGGCTCTGGCCCAGGTGCTTCGCGGAACCGAAGCGAAACGCTCCGTCCCAGCTCACGGGCCGGCCATAGTCGTCGAACACCTCCCCGGAGTGTGTCAGCAGGGACGTGGCGCCCGTGGGGGACTCGAGCTCGATCTTCAGGTCACGGAAGCTGTCGTGGTCGATCTCGGCGGAGACCTCGACGAACTCGATGAAATCGATGCTGCTCTGGGAGACGCTGACGGTGCGCGTATACGGCGTGTTGATGACGGTGGAGAACCGTGTCGGGCCCGTCCACTCGACCTCGTGGGTGCGCTGATCCTGCACGTTGGTCCAGTCCGCGGCGAGGTCGACCGCCGCGCCGGCGTCGACCACGCCGAAGCCGTATTTGTGGTTGAACGAGTAGACCTCCGTGTCGGAGCCAAACTGCAGCGCGCCGTCCTCCCAGCCGGCGTCGGACGCATCGTTCTTGCGTGCGGAGGCGGCCAGGATCAGCTTCACGTCGCGCCAGGTGAGCAGGGGGTTGGCGGACTTGATCAGCGCCACGACGCCGGACACGATCGGCGCAGCCGCGGAGGTGCCGCCGAAGTCCCCCCAGTACAGTCCCGGCGTGAAGTCCGAGCCGTCGCCGAAGGGGTAGAGCAGCGCGGCGGACTTCGTGGTCGTGATGAACGCGCCATCGCCGTGGGACGGGGCGCAGACCCAGAGGTTGGCGCCCGGCTCGGAGTAGCGGCTCTTCGTGCCGGAATGGTCGACCGCGCAGACGGCCGTGACGCCGTAGAAGTTCGCGTAGCCGTCGAGGTTGGCGTTGTCCAGGGCGTATCCGTCCGGGTCTCCGCCGTTGCCGGCGGCCCAGACGTAGGAGATGCCCCGGCCGCCGTCCCCCTCCCTCAGCCCCGTTTCGATCGCCGCCATCCAGGCAGCCTCGGCCGGGTGAGGCGCGCCATTGTCCGGGAATCCCCAGCTGTTGGACGACACCTGCGTGCCCACCCTGTGGCGCGTCATCGCATCCACCAGGTCGCGAAGCTCCGCCTCGCCTGCGGACAGCCAGTCGACGAAGTTGTAGCTGTAGATCGTCGCTCCGGGCGCCACGCCCCGGACACCGACCTCGTTATGCTCGGCCGCGATCAGCCCCGCAACGGACGTTCCATGGTTCACCCAGAACAGATTTGAGACGCCCGCCGGCACTCCGGTCCAGTAGTCGTGGTTGCGGCTGGTGTTGACGTTGTCTTTCAGGTCTTCGTGCTCGAGGTACAGGCCGTCGTCCACGATCGCGATGTTCACGCCCGCCCCGGTGTTCCCGTCCTCCCACACCTCCACGACGTTGATGTCCTCGCCCGTTCCGCCGCCGGACTGGCCCGTGTTGTCGAGGTGCCACTGGCAGCCGTAGAAGGCGTCGACGGTGTCGTCCGTGGTCAGGTCCATGCACCTCTGCGCGAACGCCGCGTACCGCTCCTCGGGCAGGGCAAAGAGGAAGTAGCCGCCGGTCTCGCTCCCCTCCCCGTCCACGCGGATGCCGTACGTCTTCCCCGCCTCGACGGGCACGAGCACGTAGTCCGCCATGTGGTCCCGCGCGAACGAGAACCAGTCGGAGTGAGGGACCCTGGAGACGTCGAGGGTGGAACCTCCCTCGTCGTAGACCGTGATCCGTGCCGCCATGGGGTCGTCGATCAGCGTCGCGGCCGCGAGCGAGACGTAGCCGTCCTCCTCGACCGCGAGGCTGAAGTAGTCGGCGTCCGACGAGGAGGAGATGCGTCCGGGCACGCCCCCGCCGAGCCGGATCGGCGTGGCGGTGCTGAGGGACGTCCCGGGGTTGGGCGCCTCGCCCACCTGCATCCAGTACGGCCCCGTGAAGAACGACCGATTGCCGATGATCCTGATGTAGTACGTGCCGGCGGCGACCGTGTGCCGCAACATGAAGCCCTGGGCATTGGCGAAACTGCCGAACGGATAATGCTGGAACAGCTCACCAGCGAGGAAGAACCGGTAGCTTGTCTGCAGGTCGTCGCCGTTGCTGTTGAGGAGCTGGCCGGTGATGACCGTGTCGCTGAAGGCCACGACGAAAAAGTCGGTCGCCGTGTCGAAGTCGAGCCGGTAGTAGTCCGCATCGTGGCTGTCGGTATCGCCGGGCCGCCCGATCCTTCCCGCTGTCACCATGCCGAGGTGCGCGGAGGCGGCCGAGGGCAGACTGTTCCCCACGTCGTCGGGCGCGAGCATCCCGTGGAGCTCGTACGCGCCCGTGGCGCCGCCGTCGCCCGTGACCTCGATGTAGTAGGTCCCGGCGTCCAGGCGGGCGCGGACCAGGAAGTTCCACGGACTCTCCGGGAACCGGCCGTCGTCGTTCGACGTCACGGACGTCCCGTCGCTCTCCTGCAGCTCGCCGTGCGTATCGAGGAGCCCGGTGGTGTAGAGCACCAGTTCCTTCGTCTCGGTCAGCACGAAGCTGAAGAAGTCCGCGTCGCCGTCCGAGTCGATTCGTCCCGCCACGCTGGCCGTCGAGTCGCTCAGCGCGAAGTTGGCGGCCGTCGAGCGGGTGTCGCCGTAGTCGTCCGTGGCCTGGGTGGTCGAGGCCGACCAGGCGCCGTCACCCTCGCTGTTGACCGCGCGTAGCTGCACGTCGTAGCTCGTGCTGTCTCGCAAGCTAGCAATGGAGTAGGAGAGCGTGCCGGTGGTCCATGCGTCCTCGACGAGGGTCCAGTTGGCGTCGGCCGTTTCGTCGTCGTCCGTCTCGATATAGCGGAGGTCGTATGCGGTGACGGCCGCGCCGCCGTCGTCGTCGGGGGCGGCCCACGTGACGGTGAGGGAGTCCGCTGTCGAGGTGGCCGCGATGCTGGTGGGGACGCCCGGGACGGTCACGGTCTGCGCGAGGGCTCGCCCCCCGGGGAGCAGGAGCCCGAGCGCGGCGCAGGCCGCGATCAGTGCGCCCCATCTCATCTCACGACGACCTGGGAGCGCCAGTTGGGGCTGGAGATCAGCACCCCCTCCTCGTCGGCCAGCTCGTTCGCGAGCAGCAGCGAGGGCAGGCCGGGATCGGTCGAGACGAAGTAGGCGTTGGTGGTGAAGTCCTCCTCATCGACACGGCCGAGCGCGATGCCGTTGGCGGTGAAGAAGTCATCGACCCGGCCCTGATCCCACTCCGGATCGAGCACCAGCAGCACCCCGCCGGGCAGCGTCATGCGCCGCCCGGAGTCGTCGTAGAAGACGGGAGAGCCGTCGGAGTCTGGTTGCGAGTCAGAACGCCCGGAGGCGTCCCCTTCGCCCGACGCACCCGTCTCCCCCGGGGGACCCAGCCACACGCGCCGCGTGTGTTCGCCGTCCTGCCAGGTGTATTCGGTGGCCCCCTCGGGAGGCGCCTGTCGCGTGTCTCTGCCCCCCACTGAGCCGGGGCCGCGTGCGCCGGCCGGCGGCCTCCCCGCCGGCTCGGCGGTGCTCCCCCCGGTCGGCGTCGGAGCTGCCGCGTCGGGGGTCGCGCTCGCCGCCGGAGTGCCGGCCGACGCGGTCCCCTCGCTGTTCCGGCCGGCGGGGGAAGGGGTGGCGTTCGCCACCGGCACGGTCGGTGTGGCAGTCGCGGCGTCACCCCGGCTATCCGGTCCCGGCACGTCCGGGGCGGGTGTCGTCGTCGACGCCGGCGCAGCGTCACTCGGGCTGTCCGGTACCGGGGCGGTCGGCGCTGGTGTTGCCGTCGCCACCGGCGGCGGCCCGGCCGGCGCGGTCGCCGCCGGTTCGCCGGGTGTGGACTGACAGGCGACCAGCAACGCCGCGGCGCCAAGCCACAGAGCGCCCATCGCGTGGGCAGTGGAGAAGGGAACGGGCGGTCTCATTGAACGCACTTCTTGGGCGCGAACCGGGCCAAAGCGTTCTGTTGTCTATCGCGGGTTCATCAGCGCGTGCTGAGACGATAGCCGCCTGGACCCGCACAGATGTGAGGTATCTATAAGGCGTCACCCTGAAGTCGTGAAATACCCGTTAATGTTGCTCGAGGTGCTCAGCCTAGGCCCGATCAGCAGTCGTCTCCGAGGGCGGGAGCTACCGGACGCCATCGGCTGGCGTCCCTCGCCGAACACTCACACAACTCTGATGTCGAACCGGCTCGATCTCATAGCATCCTTACATTTCTTCGGATCCAGTCGACTATCGTTCGGCGCGTATGTCAGCAGCATTGAGGTCGGGGAGCATCGAGCGCGACGTCGGCGCCCTCGCCGACCCCAACAGCACTTCGACGGGAGTGCGGGGCGATGTCGAGGTGCTCTGTGGCCCGGAACGGCGACGGCGTCTACGCGCATGGCCTCGCGATCGAGGAGCACGCGGCCGGCGGCGAGGTCGAGCAGGATGAGATGAGGCGCGTCCCACACGCGGCCAGGTTCGGCGACGTCACGGCCCGCCCTGTTGCCCTCGCTCCCGGGCGCCCGGAGGCCCCACGCGTGCGGCCGTGGATAGTGGTGACGGCCACCACCTGCATGCTGGCGGCGGTGGCCGTTGCCGTGCTCGCGTTCGACTTCGCGGGGCGCCCGGCCATGGCGACCGTCCCGGCCATCCTCGGGGACGCCCCGGTGCGGGCCTCCGCGGGTGGCGCCTACCAGGCCGTGGCCGCCGGCACCTACCACACCTGTGCGATCGGAGCCGACGGCAGGCTGGCGTGTTGGGGCGGCGACGCCAGCGGGCAGCTCGATGCCCCGACGGGCACCTTCACGTCGATCGGCGCCGGTGCACGCTACTCGTGCGCGCTTGGCACCGACGGCGCCATCGCCTGCTGGGGCGACGTCTTCAGCGGCCCGATCGGGGCGGGCCCGGAAGGAACGTTCACGTCCCTTGTCGCCGGCGGGAATCACGCGTGCGCGATCGGTACCGATGAGAGCATCGCCTGCTGGGGGTACAACGCCTGGGGGCAGACCAATGCTCCGGACGGTACGTTCGTTGCCCTCGCGCTCGGCTGGGAGCACAGCTGCGCCATCGCCACCGACGGCGCCCTCCTGTGCTGGGGCTACCACTTCGGGGTCCCGACACGGCAGGGCGGCGGCACGTACAAGGCCCTCACGTCGGGCGCGGTGCACTTCTGCGCGATCAAGGCCGACGACACCATGGCCTGCGCGGGAGAGCGAAGCCACCTGAACCGCGGAGCGACCGTCGCCCCCGAGGGAACCTTCAAGGCCGTGAGTGCGGGCCTGCATCACAACTGCGCAATCAAGACGGACGACACGATCACCTGCTGGGGAGTCAACGAAAGCGGGCAGACCGACGCCCCGACAGGCACCTTCAAGGCCGTGCAGGCGCACCGCAATCGCACCTGCGCGACCCGGATGGACGACACGATCACGTGCTGGGGAGCGAACGACGACAGGCGGTCGGAAGCACCTACCGGCACCTTCAATTCGATGACGCTCGGGGACTCTCACAGCTGCGCGGTCCGGGCGGACGGCGCCATCGTCTGCTGGGGAACCCAGATCTTCGGACAGACGGACGAAGTCAAGGGCCGCTACCGGACGATCCAGGGCGGCTGGTTCCACACCTGCGCGATGGCCACCGACGACACCATCGTCTGCTGGGGATCCAACGACCAGGGACAGCTGGACGCGCCAGCCGGCGCCTTCAGCACCATGTCCGTAGGCGGGGAGCACTCGTGCGCCCTCGGTTTCGATGGGGTCGTCACCTGCTGGGGGTACAACGCGCTCGGCCAGGCAAACGCGCCCCCCGGGACCTACAAGGCCGTCAGGGCGGGCGACCTCCACACCTGCGCGATCAGGACCGACGACACCGTCGCCTGCTGGGGATCGAGCGCGCACGGGAACACCCGCGTCCCCGCCGGTGCGTTCAAGGTCCTCGAGTCCGGGTACTTCCACACCTGCGCAATCAGGGACGATGACACCGTCGCCTGCTGGGGGCGCAACGGGGAGGGACAGTCCAACGCCCCGGCGGGTACGTACAAGGCCCTCTCCCTCGGCGACGCCCACAGCTGCGCGCTCGCCAGCGATGGCGCCATCGCCTGCTGGGGCGCCAACGCGAATGGTGAGAGCAATCCGCCCACCGGCTCCTACAAGGCACTCACCGCGGGCGGACATCACACCTGCGCCACTGGAACGGACGACACCGTCACCTGCTGGGGAAGCAACGGCAGTGGACAGAGCGCTGCGCCCGCCGGCACGTTCAAGTCGCTCGCGCTCGGCGAGTTCTTTAGCTGCGCCCTCAAGAGCGACGGCGGCGTCGCCTGCTGGGGGAGTAACAGGAACGGACAGTCCGACCACCCGGGTGGGACGTTCAAGGCCCTCTCGGCCGGCCGGCAGCACGCCTGCGGGATCAGGAATGACGATTCCGTCACCTGCTGGCCACGACCCCCCGAGGGCGTGACCTGGTCGACGGCGGACGCCACGACCGTCCACGACCGCCCGGACGTGACGGTGATGTTCGACGCTGCCAACCACTCCGTGTCGGAGGGGACCAGCGTGACTGTGAAGCTCCGCCTCAGCGCCAACCCCAAACGCACGGTCGTGATCCCCCTCACGACGACGAACCAGGGGGGCGCCGACAGCGATGACTACCTCGGGGTTCCCGCCACCGTCGCCCTCCGAGGGGTGACCGAGCAATCATTCTCCTTCACCGCAACTCGCGACTCGGTCAGCGATGATGGCGAGAGCGTTCTGATCGGCCTCGGCGCGCTGCCGAGCGGTGTCTCATCGACCGCGCCGGCCCAGACAAGGGTCGACATCACCGACGTCGCCCCGACGGTCGTGAACTTCGAGCAGGCGAGCTACACCGTCGCCGAGGGCGGCTCCGTCACGGTGAAGGTGACACTGGACTCCGCCGCCGGCGCCCGCGTCGACATCCCCCTCACCGTGACCGACCAGGGCGGCGCCACCAACACCCGCTCCGCGAACCGGCCGGAGACTGTGACCATCGCCAGCGGCGCCAGTGAAGGCTCCCTGAAGTTCACGGCCCCGGACGACCCCAACAACGACGATGAGTCGGTCAGGCTGAGCCTTGGCGTCCTGCCCGCCGGGTACGTGGAGGGTTCGACGGACGAGACCGTGGTCAACATCTCCGACGACGACGTCGCGCAGGTCGCGGTCAGCTTCGGCAGCGCCGCCCACAGCGTGGACGAGGGCGGCTCGCGGAGCATCACGGTCCACCTGAGCGCAGACGCCGAGCGGACGGTCACGATCCCCCTGAGCCGGACCAACCAGGGTGGGGCGTCGGGCAGCGACTACAGCCTCCCCTCGACGGTCACGTTCAACAGCGGCGACACGACGAGGACCGTCAGCTTCCTCGCGACGCAGGATTCGGTCGACGACGACGGCGAGTCGGTCCGGCTCGGCTTCGCCAACCTGCCCGGCGGCGTCTCGGCGGGGACGCCCAACGAGACGGTGGTCAGCATCGTCGACGACGACGATCCGGAGGTGACGGTGAGCTTCGCGAGTGCGAGCCACACGATTCCCGAGGGCGATGACGAGGCCATCGCGGTGGTGCTGGACCGCGATCCCGAGCGGCGGGTCGAGGTCATGCTCACCGTGACTCCGGTCGAAGCAGTGCCGGCCGACTTCGACATCGAGTGGCCCGACCCCGGCAACCCGCGCCTGCTCGTCTTTGATGCGGGCGTGACCGGCCGAACCTTCACGTTCAGCTCACTCGTGGACGACGAGGAGGAGGATGTGGAGAGCGTTATGGTGAGCATCGACACGCCGTCGGCGGACCGGGTGACGCTGGGGCCGGTGACCCATGCGACCGTCACGATCGATGCACGGCCGTCGATCACCTTCGCCGGCGGTGGCGGCTTCGCCGGGGGTGGCGGCGGCCCGAGCGGCCCCACCCCGAGCGAGGTCGACTACGAGTGGGCCGTGAAGCGCGACATCGAAGCGCTCGACGCAGGCAACGACTGGCCGACCGGCTCGTGGTCCGATGGCCGGTACCTCTACATCGCCGAGAACGGCAGCGGCGCCGGCGACGCGGTCTACGCCTACGACCTCGCGACCGGGGAACGCGACGAGAAGCGCGAGTTCGCCCTCGACGGTTCGAACCGCGCGCCACGCGGCATCTGGTCCGGCGGTCATGGGGTCGCGTGGGTCTCCGACAGCGGCCAGGACAAGCTCTTCGCCTACGACCTCGAGACGGGCGAGCGCCTCCCGGGACGCGACATCGAGCTCGCGAGGGGCAACAGGGACGCGCGCGGCATCTGGTCCGATGGCGAGACGATGTGGGTGCTCAACCAGAACCCGTCGCTCTTCGCGTACGGCCTCGATACGGGTGAGCCCCTCGGCGAGTACGAACTCGCGGACGCGAACAGCAGCCCGCACGGCATCTGGTCCGACGGGGTCACGGTCTGGGTCTCTGACCACGGCGCGAAGCGCCTCTTCGCCTACCGCCTGCCCGTGCCGCCCACCGAGCCACGGGAGGATGTGGAAGCCCTCGAGCGCGTTCCGGACGAGGACTTCGAGGAGCCGGGACGCGTGGGCAACAACAGCCCCCGCGGGCTCTGGTCCGACGGCGAGGTGATGTACGTCGCCGACGAGAACGACGACCGGGTCTACACCTACAACATGCCCGACGCGATCGACACGCGCCTCGCCTCGCTCACCCTCGAAGGCGTCGACATCGGCGAGTTCGACCTCGCGCGCAGCGAGTACGAGGGCGTCCCGGGCGAGGGCGTGACTGAGACGACGGTCGCCGCGGAGGCCGTGCAGGACGGCGCGACCGTGGCCATGATGCCCGCCGACGCGGATGAGGAGGCCGACGGCCACCAAATCGGGCTCGACGGACTCGACGAGATCGCGGTCACGGTGACCTCGCCGGACGGCAGCCGCGAGCGCGTCTACCGCGTGCGCTTCGCCGAGGCGGTAGACATCGGCCCATCGGCGAGCTGCCTGCGCGGCGCGGTCAGCGTCGGCTTCAGCCTCGTGGTCGCCGAGGGCGGGAGCGTCGACGACCTCGTGCCGTGCGCGGAGCGTCGCGACGTCACGGCGCTGTACGTGCTGCACGGGGGTGCCTGGGTCTCGCACATCCCCGGCGCGCCCGACTTCGTCAACGCGCCTTTCCGCGCGCTGTTCGCCGACGGCGTCCCGGCGCTCACCCCGATGGTCGTGCGCAGCGACGGCCCGGCGACGCCGGCCCCGCCCGCGCCCGAAGTCACGGAGCCCTTCGCGACATGCATGCGCGGCGATGTCGCCGAAGGCTTCAGCCTCGTGCTCTACGACGGCGGGAGCGTCGCGGACCTGGTGCCGTGCGCGGACAGCCTCGGCGTCACCGCCGTCTACGTGCTCGACGGCGGCGAGTGGGTGTCGTACATCCTCGCCGCCCCGGACTTCGTGAACGCGCGGTTCCGGGGGCTCTTCGCGGACGGCCTCCCGATCGCCACGCCGCTCGTCGTCAGGGGCGAGGAGCCGTAGGCGCCGGTTCCCCGGGGCGAGGATCGTCGCAGACCCGAGCACGAACGGCGTGCATCACGTTCGGCTTCCCGAAGTGCCCGCAGAGTCGTAGTCGGCCCTGATCCGAAGTCACGTGCGTCCCCGGGTCTCTCCGGGACATACGCGTGGTTGACGCTACCGCGCTACCGGGACTACCGTTGCTCGGTCGCCATGATACCTAGTCTCAATCATGCGGTGCCCACCGGCTCTGCCAAGGAGGATCCTGAATGAATGATGAGCGATTGAGCCGCCGACGGCTCCTGAAACTGGCCGCCGGATCGATGTTCGCCCTCGCGGTCGCGCCGGTGCTCATCGGCTGCACCGACGATGACGACGATGATCCGCCGGCAGCGAGCGGCAACGGTGAGTCCTCGACCGGGGGCGGTACGACCGCTGCGGCCACGGCCACCCGCACCGCCACCGCCACCGCGACTGACGCCGCCGCGGCGACGGCCACCCCCACCGCCACGGCCGCCGCAGCGGCGCCGGCGCCTGCCAGCGGTGGCCGCGTCCGCGTCGCCAACGGCGGGAGCGCCACCGCCACCTTCAATCCGTTCAACGCCTCGGGCAGCGCCGACTACGCCGGCTTCTACCACGTCTTCGACAGCCTGGCCCGGCTCGGCGGTTCGGAGGTGCTGCTGGGCGTCGCCGAGTCGATCGAGTCGAACGTGGACGGGACCGTGTGGACGATCGTCCTCCACGACGCCACGTTCCACGACGGCCGCCCGCTGACCTCGGCCGACGTCGCCTACACGCTGCGCACGTATACCGACCCCGAGGTGGCTCCGGTCATCAGCGGCGGCTTCAGCATGGTCGACGCCGCCAACATCTCGACCCCTGACGCGCGCACGGTCGTCGTGCCGCTGACGATCCCGCGCGGCGACTTCCTCGATGCCGAGCTGGCGATCTCGTCATTCGTGCTTCCCGAGGGCTCGATCGGCGGCCCCGGAGCGATCGGCACGGGCGCGTTCAAGCTCGAGGCGTACGAGGCCAGCAGCAGCATCCGGATGGTCCGCAACGCGGACTACTGGAACACTCCGCCGCTGCTCGATGAGCTCGAGATTGTGGTCGTCAATGACCCGACCGCGCGGCTGAACGCACTGAAGGGCGGGGAGGTCGAGTTCGCCCGCGGGATCACGCCCGCCGCCGCCAGGGCGGAGGATGGCAACGATGACATCGTCCTGCACCGTGGCGGCGCCGCGAACTCCCAGGCGATGGGTTTCGCGGCGAACATCACGATTCCGCCCTTCGACAACCCGGATGCGGTACGGGCACTGAAGCTCGCGGTCGACCGGCAGTCGTTGGTCGACACCGTGCTGCTCGGATTCGGGGAAGTCGGGAACGACCTCGTCGGCAAGGCGCTCCCGGGGTACGCCGACGCGATTCCCCAGACGGAACGCGACGTGCGGCAGGCGCGGGCGCTCTTCGAGCGCGCGGGGGTGACCGAGCTGACGATGCTGACCGGCGAGACCACCGCCGGGACGGTCGCGGCCGCGGAGCTGCTGGTTCAGCAGCTGGCGGAGGCCGGCGTGTCGCTCACGCTGGACGAGCTGCCGGCGGACCAGTACTACGCCGACTTTGCTCGGCTGTTCTCCACGCCGTTGCAGTCGTGCTGGTGGGTCAACCGGCCGGCCGACGTGCACCTCTCGTCATTCACCGGCTCCAGCGCGGGCTTCAACCTCACCGGGCTCAGGGGAACGGAATACGATGCGCTGCTCGCGAGTGCGCGGGTCTCCGTTAATCGCGATGAGCGCCTTGCGATCGTCCAGCAGTTGCAGCAGTACGCGTTCGACCATGACGGCATGGTGATCTGGGGCTACCGGGAAGACCTCAACGCCTC
>VXMU01000031.1 GCA_009840945.1 Chloroflexota bacterium
GGGGATCAGAGAGGGAGGGTTGGGGTGAGGGTCCGAAGGCCCGGCGGGCTCCTCGACGGCTACGGGCGGGGGGCGAGGGGATCGGAGCGCCGTTAACCCCTCGGCTCCTCGCGCGTTTACCCCGATGCAACGAGTGAGTGGTGGGATGAGCCGAATCAGGCGTGTCGGGCTGGGTACGGGCGTGCAGGCCCATGGGGCCGTAGCGTCCCGCGCCGCGCCGTCCCTCGCCCCGGAACACCTCGACCGCCCCGGGAACCCGCAAGGCCGACGCTACGTATACTGTGGTACGGGTCCCGCAGCCGCGGGGGCCATCACCGCAACGTCTCCCGACCGGGACGCCGTACGACATGCCGAATCCCCCATCGCACAGCCTGACCCCGGACGAGGAGCGGTCGCTGGTCGACCGCGCACGCTCCGGCGACCAGGACGCGATGGGCGCCCTCTACGACGCCTACTCGGACAGGCTGTATCGCTACTGTCTCACCCGCGTGGGCGACGAGACGGAGGCCGAGGACCTGGCCGAGGACGTCTTCCTCAAGGTCCTGGGAGCCATCGACCGCTTCGAGTGGCGCCCGGGCGAGGGCGGCCAGCGCATCCCGTTCGGGGCCTGGCTGTTCCGCATCGCCCGCAACGAGATCGCCTCGTACCGCCGTCGCGCGGCCTCGCGGCCCCGCACGGCGGAGCTGCCGGCCGACCTGCCGGAGGTGCTGCACGACACGCGGCGCGGCCCGGCCGAGCTGGCCGAGACCAAGCTGACCATCGAGGAGGTGTTCCGGGCGGTGCGCGAGCTGCCCGACGCGCAGCGCGAAGTGATCCTGCTGCGGTTCGCCTCGGGCCTGACGGTGGCGGAGACCGCCGCGGCGCTGGGCAAGAAGGTGCCGAACGTGAAGGTGTTGCAGCACAAGGGCGTCCAGCGCCTGCGCGCCATCTTCGTCGCCTCCGAGACGCCTCGCGCGAGCGGGCGGTGACCCCATGACGGACATGCGAAACCCCTTCGACGACCTTACCAACGGCGACACGCCGGACGAACTCCTGGACGGCGAGGTCGTGAGCAACGAGGAGCTCGCCGACGCCGAGCGCTTCGCCGAGATCCTGGACCTGATGGACGCCGGCGGCGGGGTCGACCTCGACCCGCGCGAGGACCCGACGCTGGCCGCGCTCACCACGGTGGCCGCGCAGCTCCGCGACTCCGCCCGCGACACCACCTCCACACCACGCTTCGAGTCCTACCGCGCACGTTCGCGCGACTACCTGCTGGGCCGCATCGAGCGCGAGCGCGCCGCGGTCGCCGCTTCGGCGGCCCCGCCCGAGCCGGCCCGCGAGGAGTCCCGCGGGCTCTTCGGGGTGCCGTTCCTGCGCTGGTCGGTGCTCGCACCGGTCGCGAGCGCGGCTGCGGCAGCGGTCGCGGTGCTCGCGTTCGTCGTCGCGACGGACCCGGGCGCCCCCGCGCCCCCCGCGCCGCGGACCGCCGCGGTCGTCGACCCCCCGGCCGCGCAGCCGGTCGTCACCGACGACGCCGACGAGCAGGACGCCGTCGAGCCGGTCGCCCCGCCGCCCGAGGTCGTGTACGTCTACCTGACGCTCTCGGACGAGCCGTCCGCCGAGGACCTGATGGACCAGTTCACCCGCGCGACCGAGATCCGGCTGCCGGAGGCGACCGTCGCGGTCGCCCCCGACGACACCTCAGAGGATGCGACGGACGCGGCCGACGACGCTTCCGAGCCGGCCCCCGCCACCGTGTCCGCCGTGCAGCGCGCCGCGCCGGTCCTCGCCTCCAACGGCGAGCAGTTCAGCGCCGCGCCACAGCGCCCGACGCCTCGCACCGTCCCGGCGCAGCTCGACCACATCGAGACGCTGCTGGGCGAGCTCACCGTCAAGGTGGAGCGCGAGGAGCGCGTGCCGGCGCAGCTGCTGCGCGAGATCACGGAGTCGATCGCCGCGGTCGCGTACCGCATCGAGTCCAACCCGGACGCGGTGACGCACGCGCAGGTGGTGGCGTACATCCACGCCGCCGCGGACGGCCGCTTCCTCCTCGCCGCCGCGGTCGCGGACGAGGCGGACGAGACGGCGCTGAATGCCGCCCGCCGCGTCGTCCAGGACGGCGTCGTCGTCGCGGGGTGGTACCTGACGTACCGCCAGTAGCCCCGCGCGGCGCTCTACCGACCCTTCTACTCCTCGACGTCCTGGCAGAAGGCCAGGCGCAGCTCGTGCAGGTTGGTGGCCTCCACGTCGCGCAGGCCGTCGGGGATGCAGCGGCGTGGGGACGCTCGGCCCACACCGGCCGCCCCTCGCGCCCCTCGCCCTGCTGCGCTACGCTGGACGGGCGGAAGCGCCGAGCCGCCCGACGGGCGGCGTGCGAGGGGACGGACGAGCGAGGCCATGAAGCTGCTCGATCGCCTGCGAGGCTCTGGACGGCCCGACGGCAACGTGCCCTCCGCCGACACCTGTGCATGCGACAACCTCGTCCCACGCTGGCGCGGCCCCGAGGTGATGGACGACGACTCCAAGGCGATGGGGTTCGTCTGCCATGAGTGCCACGCTGAGTTCCTGCCCTACGAGGTGGTGAACAGGCGGCTTCGCCGCCGCCGCTAGCGCCGGACACCCCGCCCGCGCCTCGGGCGCCTGTCCCTGGATGAGTACCGTGACCACCAGCGCCCTCCCGACCACCCGAGGCGCCCTCGTCGCCATCACGCTCGCGATCGCCACGCTCATCGCCGCGTGCGGGGGCGACGACGACTTCGGCGTCGCGCCCGACGGCACCATCACGCCGGAGCGCGAGCTGACGGGCCTGACCGCGTGGCTCAACTCGGAGCCGCTCACCATCGCCGGCGAGCTCCAGGCGGGGCGCGTGGTGCTGATCGACTTCTGGACCTACACCTGCATCAACTGCATCCGCACCCTGCCGTACCTGCGCGAGTGGCACGAGAAGTACGCGGACAGCGGCCTCGTGATCATCGGGCTGCACGCCCCGGAGTTCGACTTCGAGCACGAGGCGGAGAACGTGCTGGCGGCGATGGAGCGCCTGGACGTCGAGTGGCCCGTGGCGCAGGACAACGACTTCCGCACGTGGCGCGCGTTCGAGAACCGCTTCTGGCCGGCCAAGTACCTCTTCGGCCCCGACGGCCGCATCCGCTACTCGCACTTCGGGGAGGGCCAGTACCTCGAGACGGAGGAGGAGATCCGCGCCGCGCTCACCGAGGCCGGCCACGACCTTGCCGGTATCCCCCTCGGCAGCGTCGGCCCCGTGCGCGACCCCGACGCAGGCGCGCAGACCCGCGAGCTCTACGGAGGCTACGAGCGCAACTACCACGTGCGAGGGCTCTACGCCGCGCAGGACGAGTACTACGCCGGTCCCGACCTCGAGCTCGAGTACTTCGACATCGACACCGCCGAGCGCGACCGCGAGCACAACCGCTGGTACGTGCACGGCCTGTGGCGCAACGAGCGCGAGGCCATCGTCCACGCGCGCGAGACGACGAACTTCGAGGACTACTTCGCGCTCCGCTTCGTCTCGCGCAGCGTCAACGTCGTGCTCAACCCGCCGCCCGGGGACCCGTTCACCGTGGTGGTCGAGCTCGACGGCCGCGCGCTCACGCGCGAGGAGGCCGGCGCCGACATCGTCTACGACGAGGCGGGCCGCAGCGTCATCGTTGTGACGGAGCCGCGCGCGTATGCGATCGTGGAATTGCCGGAGTGGGGCGACCACGAGCTCAAGCTGCGCTCCAACTCGGACAAGTTCGCGATCTTCGCTCTCACCTTCGGTAACTACCTGGAGGGCGCATGACCACCCCGAAGCCCGACTCGCGCCGGCGCCTCGCGCTGTGGCGGGGCGCGCTCACCGTCGTCGCGCTGCTCGTCGCCCTCGTCGCGTTCGCATGCACGGGCGACGACGAGCCCGAGCCGGAGCCGACCGCCGCACCCGTGACGCGGTCCACGCCCCGCCCCGCGACCGGTGGGTGAGACACTGCGCCG
>VXMU01000034.1 GCA_009840945.1 Chloroflexota bacterium
CCCCCCCCCCCTCCCCCTCGGGGGGTGGCCCGCCCGCCCCCCCCCTGTCCTTGCCATCGCCGGCCGCGGCGGGGGGTGGGGGGCGCCCCACCCCCCCCCCCCCCCCCACGGCCCTGAGGGGAGTTATACACCGGGGCGCGTACGCACGGGTATTCGGGGGCCCCTCGACACCCCGATCGCGTCGAGGCCTGCATGGGTGCTCGGACCGAGCGGGAGTGCGCGTCGCAGCGGGTGCGGCGGCCCCCGGCGACCCACACGATCCGCGAACCCGGCGGTCGGGTGAGGAAAACCCGTCACCTCTCGTCCTAGCATGTGTGTATGGAACGCAATCGTGGCGGGCGGCTCGCGCGGGTCCGGACCAGGACGGCGGCTGCTGCCGGGGTGGCGCTGACGGTGGCCGCCGCCGTCGTCGCCGTGCTCCTCGTCGTGGTGCAGGGCGACGATAAGCCGTCCGGGGTCGCGCCGGCGGCGCTCGCCCCACCCGGGGCCACCTCGACGCCCTCGCCCACGCCGACCGTCGCGCCAACGCCGTCGCTCCCGACTCCCGCGCCGACCTCGACCGCCACGCCCAGCCCGACCGCCGCGCCCGCGCCGGGCCCGACGGCCACCCCCACGCCCAGCCCGACCGCCACGCCCGCAAGCCCGACGCCCCCGCCCAGGCCTCCCAGCACGCTCACCTATGACACCTACGACACGACAGGCGCAGTGAGCGAAGCGGGCAGCTACGCCTTCCTGAGGGATACGAAGGACCTCTCGAGCACCGCTGACACGCACGGGGCACTGTCGGTAGTGACGGGCATCATCGTGAACGTGGCAGATCACGCCGGGACTTCGCGAGCAACCTTCTATGACGGCATCAAGGTCGGGGACGTTGTGGAGTGGGTCCCCACAGCCGACGAGAAGTGCTGGCAGAGATACCGCGTAACAGCGATCCTCGAGGATCCGGCGGGGTCCTCGTCACGCAGGCTCTTCGCTCTTGACCATCTGCCGGAACCGGTCATTGAGTGTGACGGTCGACTCGTCGGCGAGGGCGGCACACTCGCAACGGAGTTCCGGTGGAATCCTCCCGCTGCGCGCCCCGGTCGCGACGGCATCCCGGTCATGCTCCGTGACCAGCCGGTTGCGGGCGGAGCCACCTACCGCGCATCCACGTTCACGACGCTCGTCATCGATGTCCCGTCCGGCATGATGCTCGTCCGATCCACGGGAAACCTCCTTGCCGACGGACACTGGCTCCTCGGGTTGGAGGACGTGGAGAGTGGTTCCTGGCTCAGTCTCGACCTGCTCACAGGCGAGGAACTGGGACGCGAGGTCATCGAGTCCTCCCAGGATCCCCGCCGGGACGTGGGGGCACTTTTCGACCAGATCGCCGCTTCGGCGCGGACCGTTCCGGCCACCTCGACGCCCGCGCCGCCGCCGACCCCGACCGCCACGCCGACGCCAGCACCCGCGTCCCTCACGACGCTCGCCTATGACAGGTACGACGCGACCGGCGCGGTCACGACGGCCGGCAGCTACGCCTTCCTGACCACAGGCGACGATGGCACGATGACCGCCGTCACCACCTACGAGGCCCTCCGCAACGGCACCACCACGAGCCTCCGCATCCACACGTCCGACGCCAAGGGAGTCTCGCGCTCAGGGGTCTTGGACAGTGTCGAGGCGGGCGACATCCTTGAGTGGCGCGAGGCCGGCCAGTGCTGGGTGCGCTACAGGGTGACGGCTGCGCCGCAGCCCGCGGCGGGCGCCGCCACACGCGAGTATGGGGTCGAGTGGGTCACCTACGCCTACACCGGGTGCAGCGGAGCGCTGGACGCGACCGCTACCGCGTCCGTGCAGCTGAATCCACCGGCGTTCACCTCGGCCGGCCTCGCCGCGCCCGTCCGCCACGGGCCGTACTTGCTGCATCCGATCGGCTGGGATGGCCCACTCCAGCCGCAGGTCGCCACCGCGCCGCTCGGCGGTGCGCAGGGCTCGTCCTCAGCCGACCGCGCAGTGTCGGACGACCTCGCGGTCGTGATGGCGCACCCGTTCTGGCGCGAGCCGGACTTCCCGGACGGCTGGACGCTGCACAGCGCCGCCGTGGGCTACGAGGGGATTGACGGCTACTTCGCGATCTACCTCGACGCGCGGGGCGGTTTCGGTGCCGATGTTCAGGTGGCGCGCCTGCCGCGGCTGCCCGACTACGTGAGCGCCCCGGACGGCCTCAGCATCTACGAGGCGCGCACGATCGACGGGCACCCGGCCGTCGTACGCTACAGCCTGACGGGCGACCTGACCCATGAAACGTCGGTCTACATCTTCCACGAGGCGACCGGCATCGAGTACCTCGTCGTGGGTGTCTCCCCGCGCGCCGGCGGCTCCCCGGACATCGTGATCGCCGCGGCCCGCAGCCTCTACCGGGCGGCGGGCGAATGAGAGCTGCCGCCTCTCCCGTCGTCGGGCTCGTCGCGTCGCTAGTCGTGCTGCTCGTCCCGCCCGGCGGCGGCCTGCCAGAAACCGGCACCTCGGGCTGGACCGGAGACGCCAGAGCTACACGATGAGGAGTCGGTGCGGCGCGATACCTCACGCCGAGATGTAAGAGCGGCCGGCCTGCCCCTACCACGCTAGTGTTGGTGCCGGGGGAGGGGGTCGAACCCTCACGCCTTTCGGCGGCAGGTTTTAAGCCCGCTGCGTCTGCCATTCCGCCACCCCGGCGGGTGTGACCTCGATCATACGCGGGACGTGCGAGGGGCTACGGCGGGATCGACTGCGCCGCGGGGGTGACGAAGTCGCTGACCGTGCCGGGTCGCATGCCCGCCTCTCGTAAGGCCTCGGACAGCTCCTCGTACGCCTCGTCGCCGGCGATGTCGAGGCGGAAGCTGAGCAGCGCCGCGCCCACGGGCAGGTGCGTGTCGACGAGGTCGTGCTCGACCTCGATCACGTTCACGCCCTGCGCCGCGATGATGCGGCTGATGCGCGCCAGCTCGCCGGGTGCGTGCGCCGTCTCGAACGTGATGGTGCGGCGACGCCCCTCGCCCGTCAGCCCTCGCTCGACGATGCGGTCGAGGAGGTTGATGTCCACGTTCCCGCCCGACAGCACGGGCACCACCGGCCCGTCCGCCTCCACGACGCGCGCGAGCAGCGCGGCGATGCCGAGCGCCCCCGCGCCCTCGATCACGAACTTGGTGCGCTCGATCAGCAGCACCATCGTGCGAGCGATGTCCTCCTCGTGGACCGCGACCACGTCGTCGACGTAGCGCTCGATCAGCTCGAGCGTGAGCGCCGAGGGGCCGGCCACGGCCGCGCCGTCGGCGAGGGTCTGCACGAACGGCACGGTGCGCGGCGCGCCCGCGAGCAGCGAGGCGACCACGCCGGGCATCGCCTGCGACTGCGCGCCGATAACGCGGATGTCCGGCCGCAGCGACTTCACCGCGAGCCCGACCCCCGCGAGCAGCCCGCCGCCGCCCGCCGGCACGATCACCGTCGTCGCCTCGGGCGCCTGCTCGATGACCTCGAGGCCGAGCGTCGCCTGCCCGGCGACGATGGCGGGGTTGTCGAAGGGCGGCACGAAGAGCAGGTCGCGCTCGGCCGCCATCTCCTGCGCGTGCGCGATGCAGTCCTCGAGGGGGCCGTCGACGAGGACCACCTCGGCCTCGTAGCCGCGCGTGGCGGCCTGCTTGGCGAGCGGTGCGTTCGCGGGCATCACGACCGTCGCGGGGATGCCGCGCTCGGCCGCGGCGAGCGCGACGCCCTGCGCGTGGTTCCCGGCGCTGGCGGCGATCACCCCTCGCGGCGGCTCGGCCAGCGAGCCGAGCATGTTCGACGCGCCACGGAACTTGAACGAGCCGCCGCGCTGCAGGTGCTCGCACTTCAGCAGCACGGGCACGCCCGCGAGGTCGGAAAGCGAGACGCTCGGCCACATGGGCGTGACCCGGGCGGCCCCCGCGATGCGCGCGCGGGCCGCGTGAACGTCCTCGATGGTGACGGCGTCGATCGTCGTGCTCATACATCCATGATGGCACGTCGTGCGTGCGCAGGAAGGGGTGTGACTAGCGGCGGCGGGCGGGCCGGAAGAGCGCGTACAGGATGCCTATCACCCCGCCGGCGAGCCCGAGGGCGACCGTCTCACCGCCGACGCCGCCGGGTTGGTCGGCGAAGACGGTCGAAGAGGGCCAGTTCCCCATGCTCGCAAGGAGCGCCCAGCCGACGATCCACCCGATCGCCCCGTCGCTCGCGCTCACGAGCGCCTCGATGCCGTTCAGCTTGTCCCCGGCCGCGTAGCGCGCGAAGACCGGGCCGGAGGCGCCGATGAGCAGCGGGAAGAGGTGGTAGGTGGTGCCGTCGGCGATGGAGGTGATGATCACCCAGGCGGCCGTCGCGACCGTCACGGCGATCGCGCCGACGATGATCGGCGCTACGCGCATGGGGATGGCCTTCCGGTCATCGCTCGGTGGTCCATGGCGTCACGGTATCACGAGGCCTACACGTCGGCGGCGTAGTCCCACGAGACGATGTGCTCGGGCCGGACGCGGAAGACGACAGTGCCGGGCGCGCCGTCACGGTACGGCTCGGCGAAGGCGCGGCCCTCCTCCTCGCCGTAGTAGCGCGTCGCCATGCGCAGCGCGACCTGGTGGACGGGGTCCTCGTCCTCGGTGACCTCCTCGACAGGTCCGTCGATGACCACGCCGGCGTAGGGCGTCTCCCGCTCGTCGACGCAGACGGAAGCATGGGCGACGCGCTGGAGGTTGCGCCACTTGAGGCTGGAGCGGCCGGTGAAGATCAGCACCGAGCCGTCGTGCCACTCGTACCAGACGGGCGCGGAGCGTGGGTGTCCGCGCCGGTCGACCGTGGAGACGACGGCGATCTTTGCGCCCTCGGTCAGGAACTCATCGAGCCGGGCCTCGCTCATCGGCATGCTGCACCTCCGTCCGTGCGATAGGGCATCATGCCCCCATCGGCGGCCGATGCAACAGCGCCTCGACGCGCATATGCAATGTAGTACCGTATGCGTTACCATTACTCATGATCGAGATCAGGGAGTACCTCGACGATCGGGGCCGCAGCCCGTTCGGTCGCTGGTTCGACAGTCTCGACGCACAGGCGGCCGCCAGGGTGGGAACGTCCCTCGCCCGCATGCAGGCCGGCAACCTGTCCAACATCAAAGGCGTTGGCGGCGGATTGCTGGAGCAGCGCATCAACGTCGGCCCGGGTTACAGGGTTTATTTCGGCAGGGACGGAGACGCCTTGATAATCCTGTTCGGCGGCGGGACCAAGGCTCGCCAGCAGAGGGACATCGAGGATGCCCGGCGGCTCTGGGAAGAATACAGGCGTCGCAAGCGCTAGGAGGTCTGACATGCCCCTCACTCGTGACTTCAAGGAGACCGTGCAGGCCCGCGCCAAGCGCGACGCGGCGTTTCGCGAAGCCTTGCTCAAGGAAGGCGTGGAGTGCCTGCTCGCAGGGGATCTCGAGGCAGGCAAGATCGTGCTGCGCGACTACATCAACGCCACCATCGGCTTCGAGGAGCTTGGCGCCCTCACGAACAAGCAACCCAAGAGTCTCATGCGCATGTTCGGGCCGTCGGGCAACCCCCATGCCCGCAATCTGTTCGAGGTCATCAGCTGCATGCAGCGACACGAGGGGGTGCAGCTCGAAGTGAACGCCGTTCGATAGTCCGAATACGGGCCACCGCAGCTTGAGTAGCGCGGCCCGAAGGCGTAGGCTGCGAGGACACGTCCCGCACGCATGTTCGTCGAGGTGACAGGGTGACGCTGGCGCAGCCGCCGATCGCACCGGGCATCGAGTTCCACCCCGTCGTCGACGCGTGGTTCCGGCGCCACTTCGACGCGCCCACCGACGCCCAGCGCGCCGGCTGGCGGCACATCCGCAGCCGCCGCGACACGCTGATCAGCGCGCCGACCGGCTCGGGCAAGACGCTCGCCGCGTTCCTCGCCGGCATCGACGAGCTCGTGCGCAAGGCGGAGGCCGGGACGCTGGAGGACGTGACGGAGATCGTCTACGTCTCGCCGCTGAAGGCGCTCGGCAACGACATCCACCGCAACCTCGAGCAGCCGCTCGAGGAGATCCGGCAGATCGCAGTCGAGATGGGCTACGACCTGCCCGTGATCCGCACCGCCGTCCGCAGCGGCGACACGACGCAGTCCGAGCGGCAGGCGATCGTGCGGCGTCCGCCGCACATCCTCATCACCACGCCCGAGTCGCTGTACCTGATGGTCACCGCCGAGCGCAGCCGCGCGACGCTGCACCACGTCCGCACGCTCGTCGTCGACGAGATCCACGCGCTCGCGCGCGACCGCCGCGGCAGCCACTTCGCGCTCACGGCGGCGCGCCTCGACCACGTCATCACTTCGAACGGCGGCGAGCGCCCCGCCCGGATCGGGCTCTCGGCGACGCAGCGACCGATCGAGGAGATCGCGGCGTTCCTCGTCGGCAGCGACCGCGTCGACGCCGACGGCGAGCCGGACTGCACCATCGTCGACCTCGGGCACCAGCGCGACATCGACCTCGCCATCGAGGTGCCCGGGAGCGAGCTGGGCGCGGTCGCGCCGGCGGAGCAGTGGGGCGAGATCTACGACCGCATCACCGAGCTCATCACGGGCCATCGCACCACCCTCGTGTTCGTGAACACGCGGCGGATGTCGGAGCGCGTCGCGCACCAGCTCGCGGAGCGGCTCGGCGAGGAGCACGTCTCGAGCCACCACGGCAGCCTGTCAAAGGAGCGGCGGCTGCGGCTGGAGCAGCGGCTCAAGGACGGCGAACTGCGAGCCCTCGTCGCGACCGCGTCGCTCGAGCTCGGCATCGACATCGGCTCGATCGACCTCGTGTGCCAGGTGGGGTCGCCGCGCAGCATCGCGACGTTCCTGCAGCGCGTCGGCCGTTCCGGGCACGCGCTCGGGGTGCGCCCCAAGGGGCGCATCTTCCCGGCCTCCCGTGACGAGCTGATCGAGAGCGCGGCGCTGGTGCGCGCAGTCGCTGCGGGCCGCCTCGACCGCATCGTGCAGCCTGTCGCGCCGCTCGACGTGCTGGCGCAGCAGATCGTGGCGGAGTCGGCGTGCGAGGAGTGGCCCGAGGACGACCTGTACGAGCTGTTCCGGCGCGCCACGCCGTACCGCGACCTGGGCCGCGACGACTTCGGCGAGGTCGTCGACATGCTCGCGCAGGGGGTGGGCGAAGGCGCCGGCCGCGCTCGCCCGCTGCTGCACCGCGACCGCGTCAACGGCGTGCTGCGCGCCCGCCGCAACGCGCGGCCGGTGGCGATCCAGAACGGCGGCACGATCCCCGAGCTGGGCGACTACCGCGTCATCGCGGAGCCCGACGAGACGGTCGTCGGGGCGGTCAACGAGGACTGGGCCATCGAGAGCATGGCCGGCAACATCTTCCTCCTCGGCACCACCTCGTGGCGCATCCGGCGCATCGAGGAGGGCGTCGTGCGCGTCGAGGATGCCCGCGGCGCGCCGCCCACGATTCCCTTCTGGCTCGGCGAGGCGCCGGGCCGGTCCATCGAGTTGAGCGAGGAGGTCGGTCGCCTCCGGCGTGACGTCGAGGAGGGCCTGCCGGACCGCGAGCGGCTCAAGGAGCAGCTCGTCGGCGAGTCCGGTCTCGACCTCGGCGGCGCGCAGCAGATCATCGACTACGTGCGCGCGACGCGGGACGGCCTCGGCATCGTGCCGACCGACCGCGACGTGGTGTTCGAGCGCTTCTTCGACGAGTCGGGCGGGATGCAGCTGGTGGTGCACGCGCCGTTCGGGGCGCGCATCAACCGCGCGTGGGGTCTCGCGCTGCGCAAGCGCTTCTGCGTGCGCTTCGACTTCGAGCTGCAGGCCGCCGCCAACGACGACGGCATCCTGCTCTCGCTCGGTCCGCAGCACAGCTTCCCGCTGGAGGAGACCTACGACTACGTCACCTCGAACAACGCCGAGGAGGCCGTGCGGCAGTCGTGCTTCTACATCCCGCTCTTCCCGACGCGCTGGCGCTGGAACACGACGCGCGCCCTCGCGGTGCCGAGGCAGCGCGGCGGCAAGCGCGTGCAGCCGTTCCTCCAGCGCATGATCGCCGACGACCTGCTTGCCGCGGTCTTCCCCGAGCAGGTCGGCTGCCAGGAGAACGTGACCGGCCCGCTCGAGATGCCGGACCACGTGCTGCTGCGCCAGACCATGGACGACTGCCTGCACGAGGCAATGGACGTCGACAGCCTGCTGGACGTCCTCGGACGCGTCGAGGCGGGCGACATCCGCTTCCACTCGCGCGACACCACCGAGCCCTCGCCGATGGCGCACGAGATCGTCAATGGCAAGCCCTACACGTACCTCGACGACGCACCGCTGGAGGAGCGCCGCACGCGCGCGGTCTCGATGCGCCGCTCGCTCCCCGAGGAGGCGCGTGACCTCGGCGAGCTCGACGCCGAGGCCATCGACGGCGTCCGCGAGCAGGCGTGGCCCGCCCCGCGCGACGCCGAGGAGGTCCACGACACACTGCTCGGCCTCGTCGCCATCGACGAGCAGGAGGCGGCGGGCTGGCACGAGCGGCTCGTGGAGCTGGCCGACGGCGGGCGCGCGGCGCGGCTGACGCAGGTGGGCGGCGAGCGCGACGGACAACGGCTGTGGTTCGCTGCCGAGCACCTCCCAGCCGTCGAGCTGCTGTACCCCGACGCGACCATCGACCCCGCCCTCGACCTGCCCGACGGCGCGACCCTGCCGTGCGAGGACCGCGAAGAGGCGCGGCGGCTGTTGCTGCGCGGCCACAGCGAGGTGCGCGGCCCCATGACCGCCTCGGCCCTCGGCGCGCTGCTCGCGCTGCGGGCCGTCGACGTCGACCGAGGCTTCAGGCAGCTCGAATCGAGCGGCTTCATCCTGCGCGGACGCTTCACGCCGGGGGACGCTACCCCGGCTGCGGACGGCGACGAGGACGAGTTCTGCGACCGGCGCCTGCTCGCGCGCATCCACCGCCTGACGCTCGACCGGCTGCGACGCGAGATCGACCCGGTCACGGCGCAGGATTTCATGCGTTTCCTGCTGCGCTGGCAGCACGTCGCCCCCGGCTCACAGCTCGAAGGCCGCGGGGGCGTGCGCGAGGCGGTCGCGCAACTCCAGGGCTTCGAGGCGCCCTCGTCGAGCTGGGAGCACGAGCTGCTCGCCGCGCGTGTCGCTGAGTACGGCCCCGCGTGGCTCGACGAGCTGTGCCTGGCCGGCGAGGTCGCGTGGGCGCGCCTCGCGCCGCCGCGGCCAAACGGGGCGAACGGCACGAATGGCAGTGGCAACGGGAACGGCGCCTCGACGGCGAAGGCGCTGCGCGCCACGCGCGTCACGCCGATGACGCTCGCGCTGCGCCCCGAGCTTCCACAGCTCCTCGCCGCATCGCGCTTCGACGGCGTCGACGAGGTGGGGCCGGAGGTCGGGGCGGCGGCCGAGATCCTCGCCGAGCTGCGCGCACGCGGCGCGCTGTTCTTCGACGAGCTGGTCGCGGCCACACGCCGGCTCCAGAGCGACATCGAGGGCGGGCTGCGCGAGCTGATCGCGGCTGGCCTCGTCGCGTCCGACGGCTTCCAGGGGCTCCGCCAACTCACGCGCCGCCGCAACGGGCGTCGCCGCCCGCGCGGCGGGCTGCGCGGCGGCGGCGGACCCTCGGGTCGCTGGGCGCTGGTGCAGGCCCCCGAGGTCGACCCCGCCGAGGTGGAGCCGCTCGCCGAGCGGGTCGCCGAGGTGCTGTTGAAGCGCTACGGCGTCGTGTTCCGCGACGTGGTCGCCGCCGAGAGCTTCCGCGTGCCGTGGCGCGAGGTGCTGCGCGCGCTGCGCCGTTTCGAGGCGAGGGGGACCGTCCGCGGCGGGCGGTTCGTCTCCGGCTTCGTCGGGGAGCAGTTCGCGCTTCCCGAGGCCCTCGAGGCGCTGCGACGCGTCCGCAAGTCGCCGCGCACGGGCGAACGAGTGCGTATCGCCGCCTCGGATCCCCTCAACCTCACGGGCACGATCCTGCCCGGACCACGCATCCCCGCCGTGCGCGACCGCAGCTTCGAGCTGGAGGACGGCGCGCTCGCCGAGCCGCTCACGCGCTCCCCGGCCGCCGAGGGCCGCCACGAGACGCGGAGGCCGCCTCCACCCCTCGGTGACACCTAGCAGTCGCTCGACTGCGAGAGCTTGAAGGAGCGGCGGCGACACCCGCGCCAGAACCGGTAAACTGATCGGCGCGGCTCGCGTGGCGCGAGGGTGCCCGAAGGCCGTGCAGGTGAGGAGGCAAGCGATGCCGAGGCCGATCTGGCGCGGGGCAATCAGCTTCGGGATGGTCTCCATCCCCGTGCGCCTCTACACCGCCACCGAGAGCAAGGACGTCTCCTTCCGCCAGCTCGACCGCGAGGACCACTCCCGCGTCCGCCAGCTGCGCTGGAACATGGAGCTCGACCGCGAGGTACCGTACGACCAGATCGTGCGCGGCTACGAGTACGCCAAGGACCGCTACGTCATCCTCGAGAACGAGGACCTGGACAAGCTCCCGCTGCCCACCAAGCGCACGATCGGCATCCAGGCGTTCGTGAAGCTCGACGAGATCGACCCCGTCTACCACGAGAAGGCGTACTACCTCGAACCCGACGAGGCGGGCGAGAAGCCGTTCGCGCTGCTCGTGCGCGCGCTGGAGGCGAAGGGCCTGGTGGCCGTCGCGCAGGTCGCGATCCGCAACAAAGAGCGGCTGTGCGCGCTGCGCGCGCCCGGCCCCGACGAGGAGGGCGCGGCGCACGGCGGCGGCCGCATCCTGCTCGAGACGCTCTACTACCCCGACGAGATCCGCACCGCGCAGCTCGACCCCCTCGACCTCGAAGAGGTCTCGGAGGAGGAGCTGCAGATGGCGTTCACGCTCATCGGCATGCTGGAGAAGCCGTTCGAGCCCGAGGAGTACCACGACGAGTACCGCGAGGCGCTCATGGCCGTGATCAACGCCAAGCTCGAAGGGGTCGAGCTGGCCGAGGCCGCCGAGCCCGAGACCGCGAAGATCGTTGACCTCATGGCCGCGCTCCGCGCGAGCGTCGAGGCGGCCAGCCGCGACCGGGACGATGAGCCCGACGAGACAGCCGACGCCGAGCCCGCAGCCGCCGAGGCGCGGGCGAGCTAGGCCCCGCGGCCGCACGCGCGGTAGCACTCCCCGATGCCTCCTCGCGAACCGCAGGCCACGCCCACCCCGGCGACACCGGACGCCGCCGCCAACCTCGCCGCGTACGACGCGAAGCGGGACTTCGAGCAGACACCGGAGCCGCCGCCGCACGAGCCCTCGACGGGCACGGGGCCGCTCACGTTCGTCGTGCAGCAGCACCGCGCGACGCGCATGCACTACGACGTGCGGCTCGAGGTGGGCGGCGTGATGCCCTCGTGGCCCGTGCCGAAGGGCCCCTCGACCAACCCGCGCGACCGCCGCCTCGCGATCCAGACCGAGGACCACCCGCTCGACTACGCGTCGTTCGAGGGGGTGATCCCCAAGGGCCAGTACGGCGCGGGCGAGGTCATCGTGTGGGACAACGGGACCTACTCGCCGGACGAGGACGGACGCCTTTCCTTCGGGGACCGCGAGGAGGCCGAGGCGCGCGTCCGCGCCGGCATCGAGGCGGGCAAGCTCTCGATCACGTTCCGTGGCCGCAAGCTCAAGGGCTCGTGGACGTTCGTGAAGACGCAGGCGTCCGAGGACAGCTGGCTGCTCATCAAGCACCAGGACGTCGCGGCCGACTCCGACCGTGAGCTGACCGACGAGACCGCCTCGGTGATCTCGGGCCTCACCATCGCCGACCTGCAGGCCGGGCGGCTGCCCGACCCCGCGCGGACCGGCACACCCCCGCACCTCGCCGGACTCCCCGGCGTCGAGCCCGGCGATGTTCCGCGCGGCCTCAAGCCGATGCAGGCGAGCCTCGCCGACGAGCCCTTCGACGACCCCGCGTGGTTCTTCGAGCCGAAGCTCGACGGCATCCGCGCGCTCGTGACCATCGAGGACGGGGCGGCCACGCTGCGCGCACGCAGCGGGCGCGACATCACCGCGCAGTACCCGGCGCTCGTGCGCGCCCTCGCCGGGCAGCCCGCCGCGACGGCGGTCCTCGACGGTGAGATCGTCGCGCTCGACGAGCGCGGCGCGCCCTCGTTCGAGGTGTTGCAGCAGCGCATGGGCCTGCAGAACGCGGAGGAGATCGCGGTCGCGGACGCCGACCTGCCCGTGCTGTTCTTCGCCTTCGACGTGCTCCACCTCGATGGCCACGACCTGCGGCGCGTGGCGCTCGAACATCGCGCCGAGGTGCTCGCGCGCGTGCTGCTGCCGGGCCCGCTCGTGCAGCGCGTCGAGACGTTCGCAGCCGACGGCATCGCGGCGTTCGAGGCGGCGAAGCGGCTGGGGCTCGAAGGCGTCGTCGCCAAACGGCGGGACAGCACGTACGAGGAGGGCCGGCGCTCGCAGCGCTGGCTCAAGGTGAAGGCGCGCCGGACCGAGGACTTCGTGATCGGCGGCCACCACAGCGGCGAGGGCGCCCGCGCCGGGACGTTCGGCGCGCTGCTGCTCGGCACGCGCGACGACGGCGACGACGCGTTCCGCTACGTCGGACGCGTCGGCACCGGCTTCGACGACGCCATGCTGCGTGAGTTGCGGGCTCACCTCGACGCGATCGAGACGGACGCCAACCCCTTCGCCGCGGAGCCGCCCGACGCCGAGCGCGTCACGTTCGTGCGCCCGGAGCTCGTCGCCGAGGTCGCGTACGCGAACGAGACGCGCGAGGGCATCCTGCGCGCGCCCTCGTTCCTGAGGCTCCGCCCCGACAAGCCGCCCTCCGAGGTGCGCCGTGTCGCATCGGTCGCGCCGCCCGCCTCGGCCCGCACCGCCGCGGCGCCGACGGACGCCGAGGTCATCGCGGCGGTCGTCGAGCAACTCGACGGGGGCGCGGCGGGGATGTCACTCGCGGTCGGTGCGCACGAGCTGCGTGTGACGAACCTCGACAAGGTGATGTGGCCCGAGCACCCGCTGCCCGGGGGCGAGGAGTCGCCGGCGGTGACGAAGCGCGACCTGCTGCGCTACCTCGCGCAGGTCTCACCGTGGCTGCTGCCGCACATGCGCGACCGCCCGGTCACGCTGACCCGCTACCCCGACGGCATCGGCGGCAACTCGTTCTACCAGAAGCACTACGACCGCCCGCCGGCCTTCGTCGAGACCGCCGAGGTCTACGTGGACTCCTCGCGCGGCGACGAGACGGCGCTGCTCTGCAACAACCTGCCGACGCTGCTCTGGCTCGGCCAGCTCGCCGACCTCGAGCTCCACGTATCGCTGGCGCGCGTGGGCCCGGAGCCGGACGGCCACCACCTGCCGATGGTGTTCTCCGGCTCGAAGGAGCAGATCGAGCGCTCCGCGCTCGGCCACCCGGACTTCGTACTGTTCGACCTCGACCCGTACATCTACGCGGGCGACGAGGCGAGCGGCGAGGAGCCGCAGCTCAACCGCCGCGCCTTCGCGCAGACGGTCGAGGTGGCCCGCTGGCTGAAGGAGCTGCTGGACGCCGCGTCACTGTCGTCGTTCGTGAAGACCTCGGGCGCGACGGGGCTGCACATCTACGTGCCGGTGCTGCGCCACTTCGACTACCCGCAGGTGCGGGCGGTGGCCAACACGTTCGCCGAGTTCCTGCAGCGCGCCCACCCTGCCGAGATCACGCTGGAGTGGGCGACGCAGCAGCGCACCGGCAAGATCTTCGTCGACGTGAACCAGAACGCGCGCATCAAGAACCTCGCGACAGCGTTCTCCCTCCGTCCAAGGCCCGGCGCCCCCGTCTCGATGACGCTGCGCTGGGACGAGCTCGACGACGTGTACCCCTCGGACTTCACGGTGCACACCGCACTCGGCCGCCTCGCCGAGGTCGGGGATCCGTGGGCGGACATCCTCGCCCACAAGCACGACCTGCGCGCGCTGATCGAAGCACAGTAGGCCGCGGGTAGCACGAATACGCGGCCTCGTCATACAGTCGATACATGGCGGTGAACGGCGCGCCCGACCCGGGGCGCGGTGGACTGAAGCAGCTTGCACTGCGCGAGCGCCACGAGGCGCTCGGCGCACGCTTCGCCCCCTTCGCCGGCTGGGAGATGCCCCTCCAGTACCAGGGCATCGTCGCCGAGCACGAGGCCGTGCGAGGAAGCGTCGGCGTCTTCGATGTCTCGCACCTCGCACGTGCGTGGGTGCGCGGCCCCGGCTCGGCCGAGCTGCTGCGCTCAGTCACCACGTTCGACGTGACCACGGTGCCGGTCGGCAAGGCCCACTACTCGCTCTACTGCAACGAGCAGGGCGGCATCGAGGACGACGTCTTCATCTACCACCTGCCGGACGACCAGTGGCTGGTCATCCACAACGCCGCCAACGCCGACGCCGACTTCCTGCGCCTGCAGCGCGTCGCCGGCGACCAGGCGTCCGAGGAGACCCCGCAGACCGTCATGCTCGCCGTACAGGGCCCCGACGCGGTCGCGCTGCTCACGAGCGTCCTCGGCGACGGGTTCGCGGCGCTGGAGCCGCGCGACTGCGCCGAGCTGGACTGGGGCGGCGTCCCGGTGCTCGTCGCGCGTACCGGCTACACGGGCGAGGACGGCGGCGAATGCATCGTCGGCGCGGACGACGCGGCTGCGCTCTGGGACGCGCTGACCGAAGGCGGGGCGACGCCCGCCGGTCTCGGCGCGCGCGACACACTGCGGCTCGAGGCGGCGCTGCCACTCCACGGCAACGACATCGACGCCACCACGCACCCGTTCGAGTCGGGTCTCGGCTTCGCCGTGACCCTCGACGACGAGGCGCCGTTCACGGGCCGCGAGGCGCTCGCGGAGCACATGGCGCAGCCGCGCACACGGCGGCTCGCGCACGTCGTCGCGCAGGAGCGCGGCGTGCTGCGCGCGGGCTACGGTGTGCACCTGACGGACGAGGACGGTGAGATGCTCGGCGAACCGCTGACCACGCTGACCAGCGGGGCGTTCAGTCCCAGCTTGCGGATCGGCATTGGCATGACCTACCTTCCCGCGCAGTTGGCCAGGCCCGGCGTCAGACTTGCCGTGAACGTGCGAGGGCGCGCGCTCCCCGTCGAGGTTGTGCGACGCCCGTTCTATCGAAAGCAGGGGTAACGGTGAGCGGCGACCAGGTTCCCGAGGACCTCCTCTACACGAGCGACCACGAGTGGCTCCGGCGCGACGACGCCAGCCCCGACGAGGCCACGATCGGCATCACCGACTTCGCACAGGACCAGCTCGGCGACGTGGTCTACCTCGACCTCCCCGGGGAGGGCGCCGAGGTGACCGCGGCCGACCGCTTCGGCGAGGTCGAGTCGGTCAAGACCGTCTCCGACCTCTACGCGCCGATCAGCGGCGAGGTGATCGCCGCCAACGGCGACCTCGAGGAGCAGCCGGAGCTGGTCAACGACGCACCGTACGGCGAGGGCTGGCTCATCCGCGTGCGCATCGCCGACGAGGCCCAGCTCGACGGCCTGCTCGACGCCGACGCGTACCGCGCGCAGCTACCGGCGATCTGACCGTTGGTGTCCTCCTTGAACGGGGGGTCGCCTCACCCCTACATCCCGGCGACGGAGGCTGACCGCACGCGCATGCTCGCCCGCGTGGGCGTCGAGAGCGTCGACGCGCTGTTCGACGACCTCCCGGCGGCTTACCGCGACCCGGCGTTCGAGCTGCCCCCGCAACTGACCGAGCCCGAGCTGATTGCGCTGCTCGAGGAGCGAGCCGCCGTGAACGCGGACCCGGGCCGGCCGAACTTCCTCGGCGCGGGCGCGTACCGCCGCTCGATCCCCTCGATCGCGGGGTACCTGACCAGCCGCTCGGAGTTCGTCACCGCGTACACGCCGTACCAGCCGGAGATCAGCCAGGGCACGCTGCAGTCGGGCTTCGAGTACCAGTCAGTCGTCTGCGAGCTGACGGGCATGGACGTCTCGAACACCGGCCTCTACGACGTCGCCAGCGCCACCGCCGAGGCGTGCCTGCTGGCAGCCCGCGCCACGCGCCGGACCGCCGTGGCGCTCCTCGAACCGATCCACCCCGGCACCGTCGACGTCGTCCGCGCGTACGCGCGCGGCGCCGGCATCCGCGTCGACACCGTCGCCGCCGGGAGCGAGACCACCGAGGAGCACGCGTGCCTCGTCGCCCAGCAGCCCGACTTCCTCGGCGCAATCGCCGACCTCGAACCGCTCGCGGAGACCGCGCACGCGGTCGACGCGCTGTTCGTGACCGTCGCCGACCCGTTCGCGCTCGGCCTGCTGCGCTCGCCCGGCGATGCGGGCGCCGACATCGTGACCGGCGAGGGGCGAGACCTCGCGGGCGCGCCTGCGTTCGGCGGCCCCTCGGTTGGCCTGTTCGCCGCGCGGCAGCAGTACTTGAGGCAGATGCCGGGGCGCATCGTGGGCCGCACGAAGGAGCTCGAGGCGCCGCCGGGCGGCGGTGAGCCCCGCACGGGCTACGTGCTGACGCTGCAGGCGCGCGAGCAGTTCATCCGCCGCGAGCGCGCCACCTCGAACGTCTCGACGGCGCAGGCGCTGATCGCGCTGGCGTTCACCATCACCGTGCAGGCGCTCGGCCCGCGTGGGCTGCGCGATGCCGCCGAACTGTGCTACCAGCGCGCCCACGCCGCCGCCGCGCGCGTCGCGGCGCTCCCGGGCTTCGAGGTCCCCGAGCGCGGCCCCTGGTTCCAGGAGTTCCTCGTGCGCGGCCCGCTGCCCGCGGCGGCTCTCGCCGCCGAGCTCGCCTCGCGCGGCATCACCGCCGGGCTCGACGTCTCCGGCCGCGATGAGCCCGAGGCGCGCGACGCGCTGCTCTTCGCCGTCACCGAGGCCACGCCCGACGCATACGTCGGCGCGCTCATCGAGGCGCTGGCGGAGATCGGAGCCGCCTCGTGAGCGCCGCACGGCCGGGGGCCGAGGACTTCGGGGCGCAGCTCAGCTTCGACCGCAGCGCGCCCGGCCGCCGCGCCGTCGACGTGCCTGCGTGGGGCGGCGAGGAGACCCCGCTGCCCAACGCGCACCTCCTGCGCGACTCCGTGCGGCTGCCGGAGCTGAGCCAGGGCGGCCTCGTCCGCTACTACACCGCGCTCTCGGCCCGGAACTACGGGATCGACTCCGGCACCTACCCGCTCGGCTCGTGCACGATGAAGTACAACCCCAAGGTCGACGACCTCGTGGCGTCGCTGCCGGGCTTCGCGACCGCGCACCCGCAGGCTCCGGCCGAGGAGGCGCAGGGCACGCTGCGCATCCTGCTGGAGCTGCGCCGCGGCCTTGCCGAGGTGACGGGCCTGCCCGAGGTCAGCCTGGCGCCCGCCGCCGGCGCCCAGGGCGAGCTGGCAGGCGTGCTCATGATCACGCGTGCGCTCGAGGATCGCGGGGATCTCGAGACCCGTCGCCGCATCCTCGTCCCCGACTCGGCGCACGGCACGAACCCCGCGACGGCCGCGATGGCCGGCTTCACCGTCACGCAGATCCCGACTGCCGCCGACGGCTCACTGGATCGCGCGACCATCGAGCGCGAGCTGGACGAGACGGTCGCCGCGGTGATGGTGACCATCCCCAACACCCTCGGGCTGTGGGAGCAGGGCATCGAGGAGGTCGCGGACCTCATCCACGACGCGGGCGCCTACCTCTACGGCGACGGCGCCAACCTCAACGCAATCATGGGCCGCGTGCGCTACGGCGACCTCGGCTTCGACGTCGTCCACCTCAACCTGCACAAGAGCTTCAGCACGCCCCACGGGGGCGGCGGGCCGGGCGCGGGCCCCGTCGCATGCACAGAGGAGCTTGCGCCGTACCTCCCCGCACCGGTCGTCGTCGAGGACGGGGATGGCCTCGTGCGCTTCGAGACGCCCGAGCGGAGCATCGGGCGGCTCCAGCAGTTCCACGGGAACGTCGGCGTGCTGATCCGGGCCTACGCCTACATGCGAGCGCTCGGGGCCGAGGGGCTGCGCGCGGTGTCCGGGCAGGCCGTGCTCAACGCCAACTACCTGCGCGTGCTCATGCACGGCCACTACGACCTGCCGTACGACCGCCCGGTGCTGCACGAGGTGGTCTTCTCCGGCACCCGCCAGCGCCGCGAGCACGGCGTACGCACCTACGACATCGCCAAGCGCCTCATCGACCACGGTTTCCACCCGCCGACCGTCTACTTCCCGCTCATCGTCGAGGAAGCACTGATGATGGAGCCCACCGAGACCGAGCCGCCCGAGGCCATCGAGGCGCTCGCCGAGGCGATGATCGCCATCGCCGCCGAGTCGGCCGAGGACCCCGAGACGCTCCACGGCGCGCCGTGGACGGCGCCCATCGGCCGCCTCGACGAGGCCGAGGCCGCCCGCCGCCCCGTGCTGCGCTGGCAGCCGGCCGACGGCGAGTAGCCGACCGCCTGACGCGCCCTCGGGCCAACGGGTACGCTGCCCCGGACCCAACCGCCGGACCACCGAGGGGGACACCGTGAGCGTGCGCATCGGGCTGGGGATGGCCGCGTTCCCGTTCTCCTCGACGCGCGCGTTCTGGCGCTGGGTCGAGCTGTGCGAGGACGGCGACGTCGACTCGCTGTGGCAGTCGGACCGGCTGCTCGCCAGCGACGCCTCGCCTCGCCCACAGCTGGAGACGATGAGCCTGATGGCCGCGCTGGCCGGGGCGACGGAGCGGCTCAAGTTCGGCATGAACGTCGTGGTACTGCCGTTGCGCGACCCCATCGCCCTGGCCGCCGAGTGCGCCACGATCGACTTCCTCAGCGACGGCCGGCTGCTGCCCGCGTTCGGCGTCGGCGGGAACGCATCGCCGGCCTGGGCGGCGACTGGCCGCGATCCCCGCGGCCGCGGCGCGCGGTCCAACGAGGCGCTGGAGATCATGACCGCGCTGTGGCGCGGCGAGCGCGTGACGTTCGAGGGCGAGCACTACCGCGTCGCCGATGCCTCGATCGCCCCGGCCCCGGTGCAGCAGCCGATGCCGCTGTGGATCGGCGGTTCCAGCCGGGCGGCGATCCGCCGCACCGTGCGCTATGGCAACGGCTGGCTGGGCGGGCTGCAGACACCTGCGCAGGTCGCGCCCGTGGTCGCCTCGATCCGCGAGGAGGCGGCGAGGCAGGGCACGCGCATCCCCGACGACCACTACGGCGCGAACATCACGTACCGGTTCGGCTCATGGGACGAGCCGGAGGTGGAACGGGCCACGGCCGCCTTCGGCCGCCTCGCCGTCCAGGACCGTCCCGACCCCCGCGACCACGTCGCGGTCGGCGACGCCTCGGACATCATCCGCCGTGTCGAGGAGTACGTGGCCGTCGGCGTGACCAAGTTCGTCGTGCGCCCCATCGCGGAGAGCGACGACGAGCTGATGGAGCAGACGCGCCGGCTCATCGACGAGGTGCTGCCGGTCGTGCACGGCGATGGCGGGGACGGCGAGTAGCTCCGCAGGCGCGGGCTCAGTTGTGGCGCGGAGCCAGACCTTCTGATCCCCTCGCCCCCCAACGGGGGGAGAGGGTTAGGGTGAGGGGGTCCGCGGGGTGCAACGGCGCATCGACGAGCCTATCCCGGCCGGGCCCATTCCTCCGACTCGGCGTCTGGCTCGCCCTCGGACTCGCCCACGAGCGCGCCGTCCTCCATCTCCAGGATGCGCTCGACGTGCTCGATCATCAGCGGGTCGTGCGTGGCGGCGATCACCGTGGTGCCCTCGGCGCTGATCGTCTGCAGCAGCTCGAAGATCTGCGCGCCGGTCGCCGAGTCGAGCTCGCCCGTCGGCTCGTCGGCGATGAGCAGCGGGGGGCGGTTGGCGATCGCGCGGGCGATCGCGACGCGCTGCTGCTCGCCGCCCGACAGCTCGTACGGCCGGTGGTCCCGGCGCGAACCGAGCCCCACGAGGTCGATGACCTCGTCGGCCCGCTGGAAGACGGCCCGGCCGTGCACCCCGGCGATGCGCAGCGCGAGCGCCACGTTCTCGCGCGCCGAGAACAGCGGCAGCAGCGCGAACGACTGGAACACGAAGCCGACGCTGTGGCGGCGCAGCTCCGTCAGCCGCGCCTCGCTCGCCGAGGAGACTTCCTCGCCGGCCAGGTGCACGCTGCCGCTGTCGGGGCGGTCGAGGCCGGCGATGAGGTTGAGGAGCGTGGTCTTGCCGGAGCCGGAGCGGCCCCGCAGCGCCACGAATTCCCCCTCGGAGACGTCGAGGGTGACGTTGCGGACGGCGTGCACCGCCGTGCCGCTCAGGTGGAAGCTGCGGCTCACGTCCCGGACCTCGACGAGCGCGGGCGTCACGGTGCGCCTCGCAGCGGCGCGCGCGGCGGCTCCGGCGGCGGCTCGTTCGAGAACTCGCGCGGCGGTCCGGCCGGGGCGCCCTCGTCGGCACGCACCTCGATGTGGTCGCCCACGAGGTCGACGCGGGCCCGCGTGCCGAGGCTGAGGTGCTCGGCGATCTCGCGCGGGATCTGCAGGCGGCCACTGCGGTCGACGACCGCGTACTCGTCGACCTCGTCGGCCGAGTCGCGGGCGAAGCGGGCGCGCCGCACGACCTCGGCGCTGGTCTTCCCGTCGCGGAACGCCACGATGCGGTGCACGCGGTCGATGATCGATGCATCGTGGGTGACGATCACGATCGTGACCCCGGTCAGTTCGTTCAGCTCCGTGAAGACGTCGAAGACCTCGGCCGCCGTGGCGTTGTCGAGCTCGCCCGTCGGCTCGTCCGCGAGCAGCAGGGGCGGGTCGTTGGCGAGCGCGACGGCGATGGCGACGCGCTGCTGCTCACCGCCTGAAAGCTGGTCCGGACGGTTGCGCTCCTTGTCGGCCAGTCCGACGCGGCCGAGCAGGTCGCGCGCCCGTGCGCGGGCTGCGCCGCGCGACGCGCCCTCGATGAGCATCGGCAGCTCGACGTTCTCGCGCGCGCCGAGGTAGGGGATGAGGTTGCGGCCGGTCTGCTGCCAGACGAAGCCAACCTCGGTGCGGCGGTAGTCGACCAGCTCCTCGGTCGGCGTGGTGAGCAGGTCGCGACCGCCGACCTCGACCCGTCCGGCCGAAGCCTGGTCGAGGCCGGCGAAGATGTTAAGGAGCGTGCTCTTGCCCGAGCCCGACGCGCCGACGAGCGCCATCATCTCGCCGCGGTACACCTCCAGGTCGAGCCCGCGCAGCGCGACGACCTCGAGGTCCTCGGACTTGTAGATCTTGAAGACGTCCTCGCAGCGGATGTACGGCTGCTCGTCGTCGGCGATGCGCGGGTCGGGACGCTCGAGGGTCATGCGTCACCCACCCGCAGCGCGCGGTGCAGCTGTAGGCGCACGTAGAGCAGCACGACGGCCATCACGGTCAGCACGAACACCGCCCCCAGGATTCCCCACACCAGCACGATCTCCCACCGCGAGACGGCAAGCGCAAACGGCGGGAGCACCTCGGCGCCGCTTTCGTCGACGCCGAAGAAGTCCATCATCAGGCGTCCCACCTGCAAGCCTACGATCGTTCCGAGTCCCATCCCCGCCACCACGACGAAGAGGTGCTCCAGCAGCACCACGCCGAAGACCTGCGCGCGCGAGAACCCCAGCGTGCGCAGCACCGCGAACTCCAGCCTGCGCTGCTGCGCCGTCAGGTACGAGTAGATCAGGAACCCGATCGCCGAGAGCAGCAGCACCGCGGCGAACGAGATCGCGAGGATCCCCTCCCACCCCGCCGCGATCAGCGGGTCCTCTTCCTGCCGCGCCCGCTCGCCCTCGATGTCCAGGAGCACGCGCGGATCGTACGCCGCGAGCGCGGCGCCGCTCGCGGCCGGGTCGTCCGAGGCGACCCACACGCTGTTGTAGCCGAGCGTCGTGGTGGGCAGGGAAGCGTTCGCGTCCACCTGCAGGCGGCTCGCGTGCATGAGCGCGAAGCCCTGCCGGCTGTTTGCGTCGAACGTCGGGAAGAGGTCGAACGAGCCCGCGTACGTGGCTTCGATATTGGCGCCGCCGACGCTGAGCACGGCGTCGTCGCCGGGCTCCACCTGGAGCCGGCGCGCGGCCTCGCTCGACAGGTAGACGAGCGCGCGCCCGTTAGGAATCGCCTGCCGGACCCCGCGACGCGAGGTCGGCTGCACCTCGTCGAGCCACTCGTAGCGCAGCGACGCGGTCGCGCCCGGCGGAGCGTCGGCGTCGGCCCGGATCCGGTCGTCGACGCGGCGCTGGAGCGTGCCCTGGAGCACCTCGAACCCCGGGTCCGTGAAGCGGTGGACGACCGTCGCGCCCTCGAACGGCGTCTCGTCGATATCGGGGCGACCGCGCTCGAACGGCCTGCTGGGTGGCAGGGGCGAGGTCATCGCAGGGCCGAGCAGGATCACGCCACGCTGCGCACCGATGGTGCTGCGCGTGTAGGTGATGACCGACTGCAGCGCGATCGGTGTCTCCAGGCGAGCGGCGAGCGAGCTGCCCGTGCGGCCCCGGAGCTGCTGGAGGTCCACCGAGAAGAAGCGCCACTCCTCCGTCGCCGGGTCCGTGGGACTGACCGAGCCCAGCCATCCCGATGCGAGCTGCCCGTTGGCGTCGCGGAACACGGCGATCAGGTCCATGCGGGCGCGGATGTCGGGCAGCTTCGCCCACACGCCGAACTGTCGCGCGTCGGCCGGCAGCGTGACGTACTCCATCGATGTCTCGTTGGTGGCGAGGTGCTCGAGCATCTCGTCGAGCGAGCTGCCGGCGAAGTCCGGGCGGAACCACGCGACCTCCCCGAAGCTCTCGGGATCGACTCCTAGGATCTCGAGCCGCGCGTTCACGTCGTTCGCGGAGATCGAGCCGCCCTCGCGGATGACCGGGCTGACGATGCGCCCGGGGATGGCGTCGAGGGCCGCGACGAAGGCGTCATCGCCCTGGCGGGCGAGGGCACGCAGTTCCGTCCCGCGCGCGTCCGCGCCGACGGCGTAGCGGGTGCGGTCGTCGTACGAGCGGTCGAGGGTGGCGGAGAACGTCGCGCCGAACATGCCGACGCCCGTGGCGAGCATGAGCATCAGGATCAGGCGCGAGTAGTGCGTCGGGTTGCGCGCCAGCGCGCGCGTGCCGACGAGCAGCCACACGCCGCGGGAGCGCGCGACGAGCCACGCGACGAGCCGCAGCGCGAGCGGGAAGAGCCGCAGGAACACGATCCCGGCGGTCAGCATCGCCACGGCGGGTGTGGCGAGCAGGAAGGGGTCGGCGTGCGGGTCGCCGAAGAGCGGCTCGTCGAACAGGCTGTCCTCGCGCCGCAGCCGCCAGAACACCATCGCGAGCACGACGACGAGCGCCACGTCGAGGTAGTAGCGCAGGAAGAGCGGCGCGCGCCGCGGGCGCGCCTGCCCGTGCTTGAACCCCACCACCGTCTGCCGTGTCGCCTGCCAGGCCGGGACCATGAAGGAGACGAACGCCAGCAGCGCGCCCCCGCCGGCCAGCAGGAACGAGAGGCCGGACAGGTGCACATCGAGCGGCGCGCCGCCCGAGAGGTCGGCGAACGCGGGCGTGGGCCCGAGCGCCGCGATCGCAGTCGCCGCGATCGGCGGCCCGGTCGCGACGGCAAGCGCGGCGAGCAGCGCACCCTCGAAGCCGTACTGGACCAGCAGCTGCGCCGTGGTCGCGCCGCGGCTGCGCAGCGTCGCGATCTCCTCGGCCTGCCGCTCCAGCAGCATCGTCGAGACGACGAGGAGGTAGTAGGCGACCACGCCGCCGATCTGGAGCAGCAGCACGAAGAGCGGGATGCGGACGAAGAAGAGCTTGTCGTCGAACTCCTCGAGGACCTCGACGAGGTCTGTCTCCACGCGCAGCAGGTTCTCCGTCGCGCCCAGGCGCGCCTCGAGCCGCTCGAGGGCTGCCGCGACCGGCTGCGCGTTGCGCGAGTTCAGCTGCTGCCGGTCCACCTGGTAGATGTCGATGTAGCGCGCCGTCATCGACGGCAGCGCCCGGGCCGGCGCGCCGAAGAAGCCCTCTTGCGACATAAAGAGCGTGTAGGTCGGCCACGACGCCGTCTGCGCGTCGAGCAGGTCCGTCCGGCCGCCCCAGTAGCGGTCGCCGAGGTCGTTGGCTTCGAGGAGCCCGACCACGACGGCGGAGATCGACCCGAGGGCGTTGCTCCACGACGGGTGCAGCTCGATGCGGTCGCCGACGCCGAAGCCGTTCGCCCGTGCGGTCTCCGCGCCCAACAGCACCTCGATCGCGCCGTCCGCTGCCGCGCCGCCCTGTGAGGGGAGCTCGCCTGCGGTGAGCGTGGCGTGGGCGAGCAGGTCGGTGCGGAAGCGCAGGTTCGCCCTCGGGCGCGCGTCGTCGTCGAGGTCGGGCACGGCGCCGGGTTCGGTCGGATAGAAGGTGGCGGTCGTGCCCTGCCGCACCACTGCGCCGCGCGCCGCGCCGAGCGTGGCGTCCACCCGGCGGTCGATGCGGGCGCGTGACTCCTCGTAGAGCGGGGCGCGGATGGCCGTGTTCGTCTGCAAGACGCGCACGTCCAGGTCGTGCACGGACTCGGCTTCGAGCGCGTGCTCCAGCCCGAGGTCGCGGATCGCGTCGGCGTAGATGACGGTGGAGGAGAGGATCGCGCCCGCGATCAGCGTCCCGATGACGACGCTGACGAGCAGCCGCCAGTTGCCGAGCATGCGGCGGAGGACGATCACCGGGAGCGAACGGAAGTGCCGCACGGAGACGATTCTACGGAGAGTCGACCCTAGGCGGCTCGTCCCGCGCTGTCGCGGTGCTGGTGCCCGTGGGGCGCGGGCGGGCCTAGACTGGCTGCGTGGGCGAGCTCTTCTCGATATGGCAGTACGCGCTGCGGCGTTTCGCCGCGAGCTGGACGCTCATGCTGCTGCTCGCCGTGGGCGCGCTCCTCGCCACCACGCTGCTCGCCACCGCACCCATCTACACCGACGCCATGTCCGACGTCGGGCTGCGCTTCCGCCTCGACCGTGAGCTCGACCGGCCGAGCGAGCGCGTCCCGAGCCTCGCCGTCGACCGCCTGCGCCTCGCCGACCCGGTCCAGCTCGCGCGGACACGGGCGTTCGAGGAGGTCACGGAGGCGCGCGTCGGCTGGCTCGGCCACGAGGTCCTGACCGAGCAGCGCTCCGACCCGCTGACCCTGCGCTTCGTGGACGACACCCGCGACCCGTGGCGCGCGCGGCTCATCCACCTCGGCGGCTACGCCCACCACGTCGAGGTCGTCGCGGGGCGTCTGCCCGCGCCGGGCGCGACCACCGCCGAGGTCGTGCTGCTCGAGGCGTTCGGGAGCGTGGCGGCGCTCGGCGAGCGCGTGCAGCTCACCGCGCGCCCCTTCCACGACTGCCGCCGCGTCCCGGCGTCCGAGGACGAGAACGTGGCGGCCGAGGAGGTGCGGTGCCAGCCCACCACCTTCGTGCGGACGAGCATCGAGGCGGAGGTCGTCGGCTTCGTCCGCCCGAACGCCCCCGACGACCTGCGCTGGCAGATGTTCGAGGACCGCGCGCTGGCGCCCGGCGGGCCGGGGCAGCCCGACGACGAGCCACAGTGGATGCCGCTGCTCACATCGGGCGAGTACTTCAACGGCGCGCTCACCGTGCAGATGCCGGAGCTGCTCTCGCGCCACAGCGTCGGCATCGTCGCCGACCTCGGTGGCCTCGCCGTGCGCGACGTGCCGCGCGCGCTCGACGACCTCCGCGCCTGGCCGCGCGACGTGCGCGACGAGCTGGACCTGGAGGCCGGCGGCCGCATCGAGTTCGCCGACGCGCTTGCGCAGTTCCGCAACGCGAGCACGTTCTCGCAGGTGCCGCTGCTGCTGCTCCTGTTGCAGGTGGCGGGCGTCGTGGGCTTCTACCTCGTCGTCGTCACCTCGATGGCGCGCGCGCGGCAGGCGCAGGAGGTCGCGGTCTACCGCAGCCGCGGCGCCAGCACCTCGCAGCTACTGGGCGTCAACCTCGTCGAGGGGCTGCTGATCGCCGTGCCCGCGGCGCTCCTCGGCCCGCTGCTCGCGAGGCTCGCCGTGGGCGCGCTCGGCTATACGCCGGCTTTCTCGAACATCACGGGCGGGGAGCCGCTGCGCGCGTCCGTCAACGAGGACGCGTTCCTGCTGGCCGCGGGCGGCGCGGCACTGGCCCTCGCCGCGATGCTGCTGCCCACGGTCGGCGCTGTGCGGCAGGCCATCGCCGACACGACGCGGGAGCAGGCACGCCCCGCGGAGCGCGGCTGGTTCCGGCGCTACCACCTCGACCTCGCGCTCGTGGCGCTGGCCGCGTTCCTGTTCTGGCAGCTCGACCGCCGGGGCGCGGTCTTCGACCCGCAGTCGGTCGGGGGCTGGCAGGCCGACCCGCTGCTCCTGCTCTCGCCCCTCGTGATGACCGCCGCGGCGGCAGCGATGGTGCTGCGGCTCTACTCGCCGGCGCTGCGGCTGGCGGCGTGGCTGCTGCGCCCGCTGCGAGGCATCACCGTCACGCTCGGCATCGGCCGCGCGGGCCGCGACCCCGCGACCGGCGCGCGCCTCCTCCTGCTCGTGCTCACGGCGATCGCCGTCGGCGCCTTCGCCGCCTCGTACGCCCCCACCGTCGCCCAGTCGTTCGAGGACCGCGCCTACTACGAGCACGGCCCCGACATGCGGACGGCGGTCGCGGACTTCGACCTCCCTGCGGGCAGCGAGGGACTCGACCGCCTGCGCGCCGTCGATGGCGTCGAGCAGGCGGTCGTGGTGCACCGCGGCTCCATCGGCGTGCCGCGCGGCGGCGCGATACCGCTCCTCGCCGTCCAGGACGGGTCGGCCGCCGCGTCGATGCTCTCGTTCCGCGACGACTTCGCCGACGAGTCGCCCGCGGAGCTGCTCCGCCACCTCGATCTCGGCGTGCCGATCGACGGTGGGCGAGCGTTGCCGGACGACACGGTCGCCCTGCTCCTCTACGGCTACAGCGAGGAGCAGCCGCGCATCGCGAGGCTGCGCGCCTCGATCCGCGATGGCAACGGCGACTACCACGTCGAGATGTTCAGCGGGCTCGAGGCTGGCGCCTGGACGGAGCTGCGCGTCGAGCTCCCACCGGGCCTCACCCCGCCGCTCACGCTCGCAAGCGTGTGGTTCACGGACCGGCGCGTGCTGGTGCACGGCGACGGCGCGATCTACTTCGACGACCTGCTGGCCGTCCGCGCGAGCGGCGCGACCGAGGTCATCGACGACTTCGACGACCAGTTCGGCTGGGCGATGTTCTCCCAGCCCGGCGCCGCGGAGACGTTCGGACCCTCGGACGAGCGCGCCCGGTCCCGCCCGCGGTCGGCGCGCTGGACGTGGACGCGCGAGGTCGACGAACGCTCCCGCGTGCTCGCTCCCGAGGGCCCCGGCGTCCCGCTGAACGCGATCTTCAGCGAGCGCGCGCTGGCGCTCTTCGGCGTGCAGCCCGGGGAGCGCACCTACGGGTTCCTCGGCGAGCGGTTCGCCATCCCGCTGATCGTGCGGAGCAGCGCGGGGATGTTCCCCACGCTCGACCCCGCGCAGGGCTTCGTCGTCGTGGACTACGAGCAGTTCCGTGCGGTCGCGGGGATGCTCGGAGCGCGCGGCCAGCAGGTACCGACGGAGCTGTGGGTGGACTTCGCCGCGGGCGTCCCGCTCGCGCAGCAGGAGGCCATCGCGGAGCAGACGCGCGACAGCGACTGGATGGGATTCGTCACCGGCGAGCCCCTGCTGCTCGCTGAGCGCCTCGACGAGATCGCCTCGGACCCCACGACGCAGGCGTCCGGCAGCGGCATCCTGCTGCTCGCCTTCGCCGGCGCCATGGGCGCCGCCGTGCTCGGGTTCGTCGTCTCGCTCGCGATCACGCTGCAGGGCCGGACGCTCGAGGTGGCCGTGCTTCGCTCGCTCGGCGCGTCGACGCGCGGACTGCTCCGCGCGCTGGTCTTCGAGTGGGGCGTCGTACTGGTGTTCGGCGCCGTGATCGGCGTCCTGCTCGGCCGCTGGATCTCGCTGCTGATGCTCCAGTTCCTCGAGGTCACCGAGACGGGCGACCCGGTGGTGCCTGCGTTCGCCGTCGAGACGGAATGGCGGCTGCTGGCGACGGGCATCGCGCTGCTGGGCGTGGCGGCGGCCGTGACGCTGTGGGCGACGTGGCGCGCCGTGCTGCGTCGAGGCGTCGCGGACGCGCTGCGGCTGATGCAGTAGGGGACGGCGAGGAGGACGGGAGACGCGATGTTGGTGTGGCGCTGGCGCTCCGTGATCACGACGTGTGTCGTGCTCGCCGCCGTCTTCGCGGCGGGGGCCGCCGTCGGCTTCCTGCTGGAGCACGAGCCCGCCCCGGACGACCGGCACATCTCGATCAGCCGCCCCCTGCAGCCACCCCCCGGCGAGACGCTCCTCGCGGGTGAAGTGGTCGCCGTCGACGGCGGCAGCATCGAGCTGCGGACACTGAGCGGCGTCGTGCGAGTCGGACTCGCCTCGGACGCCGCGATCGAGGAGCTCCGTCGCGTGGCGGAGTCGCACTTCGAGCCCGGCGACGTGGTGAACCTGGGCGGCGAGCAGGGCGAGTTCGGCCTTGTCGTGACCGGCGTCGTGGCGCTCGAACCCGCCGAAGGGCAGGAGGCGTCCCGGTGAGTGCGCGGTCTGCCGGGCAGACGCAGCGTGCGCCGTGGCTGCTGGTCGCGGCGGTGACCGTCGCCGCCCTCGTGGCGGCCGCCCTCGCGGGGCTCGTGCTCGGCCGCTGGGCCGGCGAGCGTGCGAGCGCGCCGACGGTCGTCGAGCTGGTGATCGAGGATCCGGCGCTGGCTGCCGCCGACGCCGACGAGGGCTGGACTACGCCGGGCGGGTTCACGGGCTTCGGCGGTCTGCCCGCGCTGCCGGGCGAGGTCTGGCGCGCCGCACACGTCGTCGCCTCGGAGCCCGGCCGCCTCGTGATCACCTCGGGTGGCGCGACGACGACGATCGACTACCGCGCGCCCTCGCGCCTCTTCGAGATCGCGCCCATCGACGCGGTCGAGGCGGGTGACGTCGTCGTCGTGCGGATCGTGGACGGCGTCGCCGCGGCGGTGCTCATCGTGCCGCCGGACGTGGAAGAGGGCGGTGGGTCGGGCTCGCGGTAGACTCTGGCGGTGCCCACCGAACGCCACCCAATCCACCCCAACGACGCTCACCCTCGGGACACTTCGAGCGGTCGTACGCCACCGTCGCTCGGCGACTTGTACGAGGCTGCATGGGACGAGTGGGCTCTTGGCGACGGGCGGCTCTGGGCTTCGACAGTCGGCGATGGGCTGCAGGCCGAGGACTGGTCGCAGGAGAGGCTTGCTGGTCCGTAGCCGATCGTAGGCGGCGCTCAGTATAACGTGCGGAGTAAGTGAATGATTGTTAGCGCGTGACCTTCGTTGTGTGGCACCATCACATGCATCCGAGGTGAGCGATGGCGACGTTCGACACCCACGAGGCAGTCCGACAGTTGACCGCATCCGGCATGGACGAGGCTCCAGCCGAGGCGGTTGTCGATGTCGTGGGCGACGCCATGGCGGACCTCGTGACGAAGAGCGACCTTGAGGTCGCCGTGGCGCAACTGACGGCCGAGATGCATCGGGCGTTGCGGGTGCAGGGCATGTGGATCGTGGGGACCATCGTGGGCCTCGCTACGCTCGCCGCGCTCATGGTCACCACCGCTCTGATGGTCCTGGGAGTCGCGTAAGCACCGCGTTCGCCCGCGTGACCCCGACTGGCGCCCGCTACGCCGCGTCCTCGCCCACCCCGTAGAGGCCCTCCAGCTCTCGCCAGTCCGGCACGCCGACTATCTCCTCGAACTCGTGGAAGCCGACCATCGCGTCGGTGCGGCCCGCTGTCGTCTTCGTCTCGAACAGCGCCTGGTACGTCTCCGCGATCGCGCGTGCGGCCGTGAAGAGCGCGGCCAACGGGAACACCACCATCGAGTAGCCGAGGTCCTGTAGCTCCGCCGAGGAGAGGAGCGGGGTCTTGCCGCCCTCAATCATGTTCGCGAACAGCGGCGCGTCTGGGATCGCTTCGCGCACCGCCTTCAGCGCGTCGACTGACTGGGGCGCCTCGACGAAGACCACGTCTGCGCCCGACTCGTGGTAGAGACGGCCGCGCCGGATCGCCTCGTCGAGGCCGAGCGGGGCGCGGGCGTCCGTGCGACCGATGATCACGAGGTCGTCGTCGCCGCGCGCGTCGGCTGCGGCGCGGATCTTCTGGGCGTGCTCCTCGGCGGGGATGACTCGCTTCCCCTCGAAGTGCCCGCACTTCTTCGGCCACTCCTGGTCTTCGAGGATGATCCCGGCCACGTCGGCCTGCACGCACTCCCGCACCGTCCGCACGACGTTGAGCGGGTTGCCGTAGCCGGTGTCCATGTCCGCCACCAGTGGCACGTCGACCGCCGCGACGATGGGACGGACGCGGTCGAGCACCTCGGAGGCGGTGAGCAGCCCGTAGTCCGGTGCGCCGAGGGCGGCCGCGGAGAAGCCGAAGCCGGTGGTGAAGAGCGCGTCGAAGCCGGCGCGCTGCGCGAGGCGGGCCGAGAGGGCGTCGTACGCGCCGGGCAGCACGATGATCTCGGGGCCGGCGAGCCGGTTCCGCAGGGTGGTCGAGTGGCGCATGTGGGTCCTCCTCAGCCCCGGCTGCATGCGGCGGGGCGCGGGCGGAGGATAGCGAACCCGCGCGCCGCGAGCCGCCCCGCGCTCCGGGACGGGCCGCGCTATCCGGATGGTGGTATACCGTGTGCCGTACTCCATACGGAGTATCGCCGGGGGCGGCGGACGCCTGCCCGTACTTGCCTGTCGGGAGCGCCATGAGTCCGGACCGGCCACACATCCAGGTACAGGGACTCTGGAAGGTCTTCGGCGACGATCCGCAGCGCGTCTTCGCGCCGGAGCACGTCGACAAGAGCAGGGCGGAGCTCCAGGACAAACTCGGCGCGGTTGTAGGGCTCCGTGATGTGTCGCTCGAGGTCGAAGCCGGCCAGATCTACGTCGTGATGGGGCTCTCGGGGAGCGGCAAGTCCACGCTTGCCCGCTGCCTGATACGGCTCGTGGAGCCGACGCGGGGCGCGATTCGCTTCGGTGGCGACGACATCAGCGAGTACACCCCGAAGGAGCTCACGGAGTTCCGCCGCGGCAAGATCGCGATGGTGTTCCAGCACTACGGCCTGCTCCCGCACCGCCGCGTCATCGACAACGTCGCGTACGGCCTCGAGATCCAGGGCGTCGACGAGCCCGCGCGCTATCGCGCGGCGGCCGAGGCGATCGAGACGGTGGGGCTCGGCGGGTGGGAAGACTACTACCCGCGTGAGATGAGCGGCGGCATGCAGCAGCGCGTCGGCATCGCGCGGGCGCTGGCCGTGGACCCCGAGGTCCTGATCATGGACGAGCCGTTCAGCGGATTGGACCCGCTCATCCGGCGGCGGATGCAGGACGAGCTCGCCGCGCTCGAGTCGCAGCTCCACAAGACCATCGTGTTCATCACGCACGACCTCAACGAGGCGATCAAGCTCGGCGACCGCATCGCGATCATGCGCGACGGCGTGATCGTGCAGGAAGGCACGCCCGAGGACATCGTGAACCGCCCCGCCGATGACTACGTGGCGGACTTCGTGCAGGACGTCGCCAGCATGGCCGAGCTGCGCGGCGCGTCGTCCACCGCCCCGGAGGCGACCACGTGAACGCCCCGGCCGACGCCGAGAGCGCGCCGGACGCACGCGAGACCGCGTCGAGCCCCCCGTGGCGGCGCTATGCGTGGCTGCCGGGCGGGGCGGCGGTGCTCGTCGTGCTCGTCGTCAGCCTCGTCGTATGGGGACCCGGGATGGAGTTCCCGACCACAATCTCCGAGTCGCGCTCCTCGACGCAGGGCGGTGGCTCGGTGGTGCTCACGGAGACCGTGCGTGAGCGCACCGGCGAGACGATCGACAACGCGGTCGACTGGCTGACGGAGGAGGGCGACTGGCTCTTCGACGGCATCAGCGACGCGGTCGGGCGCACCCTCATCACGATCGAGGATGTCCTGAAGTGGATCCCGTGGCCGGCCGCGATCGCGGCCGTGGCGCTGCTCTCCTTCGTGGTGGGGCGCTGGCGCCTGACGGCGTTTACGGCCCTGACGCTGCTCTACATCGGGTTCATGGGACTGTGGGAGAACGCAATCGACACGATTGCCCTGATGGTCGTGGCGGTCGCCATCGCGCTCGCCGCCGGGCTCCCGCTCGGCGTGATCGGGGCCCGCAGCCGGATCGCCGATAGCGTGATGCGGCCGATCCTCGATGCGATGCAGACGATGCCGAGCTTTGTCTACCTGCTGCCGGGCATCCTCTTCTTCGGGCTCGGCAAGCCGGCGGGGATCTTCGCCACGGTCATCTACGCGGTGCCGCCGGTGATCCGGCTCACCAACCTCGGCATTCGCCAGGTCTCGCCCCAGGCCGTCGAGGCGGCCCTCGCGTTCGGCTCGTCGCCGTGGCAGGTGCTCACCAAGGTGCAGATCCCGATGGCGATGCCTACGATCATGGCGGGCATCAACCAGACCACGCTGATGGCCCTCGCGATGGTCACGATCGCGAGCATGGTCGCGGCCGGGGGACTGGGCGACGACGTCCTGCGGGCGCTCCAGAAGAACCAGCCGGGCAACGGGCTGATCGCCGGGCTGGCGATCGTCTTCCTCGCCATCATCATCGACCGGCTGACCCAGTCCATCGCGAGCGAGCAGGGCGACCGCCGCAGCGCCGGATGACACACATGGCACGCCGCCTTCACGGTAGAGTCACCCCGGCGGGGCAGGGAGGAACGAACGATGCCGACCGCACTCCGACACGTCACCGCAACGCTGCTCCTCGCCGTGGTGGGACTCGGCCTGGCCGTCTCGTGCGGCGGTGACGACGAGCAGCCCACGCTGGTCTTCAGCGACCTGAACTGGACGAGCGCGCAGGTCCAGAACCGTATTGCGCAGTACATCGTGGAGATGGGGTACGGCTACGAGACGGACACGGTCTTCGGCTCGACCCTGCCGCTCTTCCAGGGCCTGCGCAACGGCGACACCGACATCACGATGGAGATCTGGTTGCCCAACCAGGATGCCGCCTGGCCCGCTGCCGAGGCCGCCGGCGAGGTCGTCCGCCTCGGCCCGAGTCTCGGTCGCGACTGGCAGTCCGCGTTCGTCATCCCCGCCTACATGCAGGAGCAGTACCCCGACCTCGACAGCATCGAGGACCTCAAGGAGGAGCGGTTCAAGCAGATCTTCGCCACCGCCGAGACGGGCGGGAAGGCGCGCCTCGTGTCGTGCACGATCGGGTGGGGCTGCGAGGAAGTGAACTACGCCCAGATAGAGGCGTACGGGCTGCTCGACCACGTCGAGATCATCAACCCGGGCGACGGCGCGGCGCTCAACGCCGACCTCTACGGCGCCTACCAGAAGCGCGAACCGTGGCTCGGCTACCAGTGGGGGACGAACGAGCCCGCCGCGGTGCTCGACCTCGTGCGCCTCGAGGAGCCGCCGTACAGCGACGAGTGCTGGGAGACCACCAAGGCGTGCGCCTACGAGGACGCGGACGTCTTCATCGCCGTGCATCCCGACGTGGTGGACGACGCGCCGGACATCGTCGCGATGCTGCGGTCGTGGACGTTCGCGATTCCCGAGTACGAGGCCGTGGCCAAGTGGCTCGTCGACAACGAGCACGCCAACATCAACGACGGCGCGCTCTGGTGGCTGAACGGCAACGAGGCCATCTGGAGCACGTGGGTCACTGCCGAGGCAGCCGACGCGATCCGCACCGCGCTCGCTGACGGCGAGATCCCGAGCGGCTGGCCCGAGTCGAGCTAACTGCCGCGTGCCGGGCATCGTCACGCTGACGACCGACTTCGGCACGCGCGACTCATACGTCGCGCAGCTCAGGGGCGTACTGCTGAGCGCCTGCGCGGACCTGCGCATCGTCGACCTCACGCACGAGATCGCCGCGCACGACGTGGTCGAGGGGGCGCTGTTCCTCGCCGGGGCCGTGCCGGCGTTCCCGGCGGGCACGGTGCACGTCGCCGTGGTCGACCCCGGAGTCGGCGGCGAGCGCCGTAGCGTCGCCGTCGAGGTGGGCGGGCAGCGCGTGGTGTGCCCGGACAACGGCCTGCTCGCGCTCCTCGCCCGCACACACCCCATCGAGGCAGCCCACGAGTTGACGAACGCGCGGTTCCGCCGCGAGCCGGTGAGCGCGACGTTCGAGGGGCGCGATGTGTTCGCGCCCGCGGCGGCCCACCTTGCGTGCGGCGGGGCGCTCGCCGACCTCGGCCCGCCCGTCTCCGGCCTCGTGGAGCTCGCGCTGCCCGAGCCCGAGCACGCCGCGGGCGTTGTGCGCGGCGAGGTGATGCACATCGACCGGTTCGGCAACGCGATCACGAACATCCATGCCTCGATGCTGCAAGACGGGCCCGACCGCGCCCGCCTCCACGCTGCCGGCCGTGAGCTCGCGCTGCTGCGCATCTACGCCGACGCCGAGCCCGGCGAGGCGCTCGCGCTGGTCGGGAGCAGCGGGTACGTCGAGGTGGCCGTGCGCGAGGGCAGCGCCGCCGAGACGCTCGGGCTGGAGCGTGGATCGGCGGTCCGGATCGCGGTTGTGAGGTAGCACAAACTGTTTGTAGCTCCCGCACAGGCGTCGGCAGCGCGGGGTGGTACCCTGCGTCACAATCACCGGAACCGGCCCGTGACCACACAGCAACGCTCCGCCACAGTCCACGTCCACCGCGTCGCGCCGGGAGAGCCGCGCGCCCGCGCGGCCTCACCGACGCTCGACGCCGTGGCGGTCGAGGAGCCCCTCGAGATCCGGCTCGACGGGCACGCGCTGGCCGTGGTCATGCGCACGCCCGGCGACGACGAGGACCTCGTGCGCGGCTTCCTGCTGACCGAGGGCGTCGTGCTGCGCCCCTCCGAGGTGCGTGCCGTCGAGTTCGGCGAGGACGCCGTGGCCGACGCCCGGCTCGCCGACGGCGTGGTCGTCGACATCGAACAGTTCAGCCGCAACCTCTTCGTCTCCAGCTCCTGCGGCGTCTGCGGCAAGGCCTCGATCGAGGCCGTCGAGCTGCTCGCGCCGCGCGCGCCGCAGTTCCCCGTGCGACGCGATGTGATCGCGGGAGCGACGGACCGGCTGGGCGAGCTGCAGCCGACGTTCGAGGAGACGGGTGGCCTGCACGCCGCGGGCATCTTTGACCTCGACGGCCGCGCGCTCGTGGTGCGCGAGGACATCGGACGTCACAACGCGGTCGACAAGGCGATCGGCGCGCTGGGCGCCGAGGGCTGGCCGTTGCCGCCCGCGCTGCTCGTGGTCTCCGGCCGCCAGAGCTTCGAGATCGTGCAGAAGGCCGCGATGGCGCGTCTCGGCGGGGTGGTGGGCGTCTCGGCGCCGTCCTCGCTGGCCGTCGAGCTGGCGCAGCAGCTGGGGCTGCTCCTTGCCGGCTTCGCGCGCGGCGACCGCTTCAACGTCTACGCCGGCGCGGAGCGCCTCGATGGCTAGACGCGGCGTGCGCCGCGGCAAGCGGCTCCTCGGCCCGCGCAGCTGGGCCAGCTTCGTCCCCAACGGGATCGGCTCGACGAAGCCGAACCACTACGTGGAGATGGCGAAGGCGGCGTGGGCGAACCGCGGCCAGCTGCCGTTCGCGTGGCGCATCCTCAAGGACGGCTGCTGCGACGGCTGCGCCCTCGGCACCAGCGGCATGGGCGACTGGACCATGGACGGCCCGCACCTCTGCATGGTGCGGCTCAACCTCCTGCACATGAACACGATGGGCGCCCTCGACCACGAGCTGTTCGAGGACCCCGCGGCCCTGCGTGCCAGGACCTCGCGCGAGCTGCGCGAGCTCGGGCGCCTGCCGTACCCGATGATGTGGCGGGCGGGCGAGCCAGGTTATCGCCGCGTCTCGTGGGACGATGCGCTCGACCTGGCCGCCGAGCGCATCGCCGAGGCGGTCGCGCGCGACCCGGACCGCCTCGACATCTTCATGACCTCGCGGGGCATCACCAACGAGACGTACTACGCGGTGCAGAAGGTCGCGCGCTTCCTCGGCACCAACAACATCGACAACTCGGCGCGCATCTGCCACGCGCCCAGCACGATGGCGCTGGAGCAGACCATCGGCTACGGCGCGACCACGAACAGTTACGCCGACTGGATCGGCAGCGACCTCGTCGTCCTCGCCGGTACGAACCTCGCGAACAACCAGCCGGTGGCGATGAAGTACCTGTACCTCGCCAAGAAGGCCGGCACGAAGGTCGTGAGCGTGAACCCGTACCTCGAGGAAGGCCTCGAGCGGTACTGGGTGCCGTCGTCGCCGGAGAGCGCGCTCTTCGGCACGAAGATCCTCGACGACCACTTCGAGGTGCAGATCGGCGGCGACGCCGCGTTCTTCACCGCCGCGCTCAAGCACCTCATCGAGACCGACCGGGTCGACCACGCCTTCATCGACGCACACACCGAGGGCTTCGAGGAGCTGCGCGCGTACATCGCGTACCACGACTGGGCAGAGCTCGAGGCCGGCGCGGGGCTGCCCGAGGCGGAGCTGCGACGCTTCGCGGACATGTACGCCCAGGCGCGCACGTCGATCACGGCGTGGAGCATGGGCGTCACGCAGCACGCGCACGGCACGCAGAACGTCTACGCCATCTCCAACCTCGCGCTAGCGATGGGGCGCGTCGGCCGGCCGGGCAGCGGGCTCAACCCCATCCGCGGCCACTCCGGCGTGCAGGGCGGCGCGGAGATGGGCGCCGTCCCGCAGTCGCTCGGGCTCGGGATGAAGGTCTACGACGACCACGCCGCCACCGACGTCTCCGCCACCTGGGGCTTCGAGGTGCCTCGCGGCCCCGGCCTCAGCGTCTCCGAGTCGCTCGACGCGATGCACGAGGGCCGCATCGACGTGCTCTACGCGCTCGGCGGCGACTTCCTCGAGACGATGCCGGACCCGGACTTCGTGCGCGAGGCGCTGTCCCGGGTGCCGGTGCGGATCTTCCAGGACATCGTCGCGAACCCGATGATGCTGCTCGAGCCGGCCGACGTGTCGATCCTCCTCCCTGCCGCGACGCGCTACGAGACGCCGGGCGGCGTGACCGAGACCAGCATGGAGCGGCGCGTCATCTTCAGCCCCGAGATCCCCGGACGCCGCATCGGCGAGGCGCGCCCCGAGTGGCAGATCGCGACCGGGATCGCCGAGCGCGTCGCGCCCGACCGCCGCGACCTCATCCACTTCGCGGACACCGACGCCATCCGCCACGAGATCGCCCGCACGATCCCGCCCTACGAACCGATCGCGGACCTCGGCGCGAAGGGCGACGAGTTCCAGTGGGGCGGCGAGCGGCTCTGCGTCGACGGCGAGTTCAACACGCCCGACGGCCGCGCGCGCTTCGTGCCGCCGCGCATCCCGGACGGCGAGGCGCCCGAGGGCTGCTTCCTCGTCTCGACCCGTCGAGGCAAGCAGTTCAACAGCATGGTCTGGGACGACCACGACCCACTCACGGGCACGCGCCGCGACCAGGTCTTCATCTCCGAGGCCGACGCCGACGCGCACGGCATCGAGCCTGGCGACCCGGTACTCCTCCGCTCCGAGACCGGCGAGCTGCGCGGCCGCGCCCGCATCGCACGTCTCCGCGCGGGCACGCTCCAGGTCCACTGGCCCGAAGGCAACGCCCTCGTCCCCCACGGCATCCTCGACCCGGAGTCCGGCGAGCCCGACTACAACGCCGTCTGCGAACTCATCCCCCTCCGCGACACCGACAGCGATTAGCTCCGGTCTGATCCCCTCTCCCCCCGGCGGGGGGAGAGGGTG
>VXMU01000049.1 GCA_009840945.1 Chloroflexota bacterium
ACCCCCACTTCCCCCGCTTGCCCCCCTCGCCGTCCTTGACTCGGCCCTTGTTGGGCGGGTCGTGCTCGGCAGCGCCGGCCGCCGCCGGGGGGGCCGCCGCCCCCGCGGGCGCCCCGGCGGCCGCGCGGGCCTCCTCGGCGCCTTCGAGGGCGGGGATGTCCGCGACGCGGGCGCGGGCAGCGTCGGGGTCGCTGTACCAGAGCACGTTGATCTCGGTGAAGTGCACCATGTCGTCGGGGAGGTCGGCCTCGTCGAAGATCGCGTCGACGGGACAGGCCGGCTCGCACGCGCCACAGTCGATGCAGGCGACGGGCTCGATGTAGAGCATCCGGTCTTCGCCTTCTTCGAAGTGGATGCAGTCGACGGGGCACACCTCGACGCAGGACTGATCGCGGACCTCGATGCAGGGTTGTGTGATGACGAACGTCACTGCGGCGCGCCTCCCGTACACCACGCTCCCGCGAGCGCGGTCGCACATGTTCTACCACCTGTAGCCCTCGACCTGTAGTGGGGGGCGCCCGAAACACCGCGGATTCGACGCGATCCGCCCCGTCCGCGGGTGCGTCCGCACCCGATGTCGAGGTCCCCGCGGAGGCGTCGCCGCACCTGCGGGAAGGCCGCCCGGGGCCGCCTCGAAGCGCTCGCAGGGCCGTCCGACGGGCCGACCGGGCGGGGCGGCATAGACGCTCGCGAGGGGCGCGGATACGATTGCGCGGAATCAGGCGAGAGCCATCCCCTCACCGGAGGGAGCGCAGCGCGTGACGTTCGTCATCACACAACCCTGTGTCGACGTGCAGGACCAGTCCTGCGTCGAGGTCTGCCCGGTCGATTGCATCCACTTCGAAGAAGGCGAAGACCGGATGCTCTACATCGACCCGGTGGCCTGCATCGACTGCGGGGCCTGCGAGCCGGCCTGTCCCGTCGACGCTATCTTCGACGAGGTCGACGTCCCGGACGACCAGGCGCACTTCACTGCCATCAACGAGCTGTGGTTCGACGACCGCGCCGCGGCGCGCGCGCAGGTCGGCGGCGACGCGGCCCCCGCGGCCGCCCCGCCGGCGCCCGAGCCCGCCGAGGAGCCCGAGCCGGAGCCCGCGGCCGCCGAGGCCCCCGCCGAAGCCGAGGTTGAGGCGCCCGAAGAGGCCGAGCCGGAGGAGGCTCCCGCCGTCGCGGCTGCCGCCGCGCCTCCTGTCCCCGCGGGCGCGGGCCAGGTCGAGGCGACCGTGGCGCACCATGCCGGTCCGCTGGCCAGCCAGTACAAGCTGCCGTCGCCCGTCAGCCTGATCGCCACCTTCGCGCTCATGCTCTCGCTCGTCGCGATCTTCGTCGCGCCGGGGCCGACCTTCAGCGGCGCGGGTGTCTGGGAGGTCCTGGACAACATCCGTTTCGCCGACGTCAACGTCGCCAACATCCAGCTCCTCCTCGATGGCATCGAGGGCCCGTCGGTGATCGGCGTCGTGATCGCGATCCTCGTCGCCCCGCCGGCGCTGCTGCTGTTCCTGTACGGGCAGGGCAAGGACATGCGGCTCTTCGCCGCCAAGCACGAGCGCGCGGTCATGGACTGGCGCGAAGGCGGCACCACGTGGCGGCGCAGCGAGGAGTCCCGCGAGTTCGAGCTCGAGGTCGTCGTCCGCCAGCTCGCGCGCGACCGCTTCGAGTACCCGAACGAGGCGCACCCCGACTACCGGACGTACACGAACCTCCCGGCCCCGACGATGGCGCTGGAGTTCACCGCCGGCGGCGCGTCCACCGCGCAGGTCTTCCCCGACATCGTCGTCGTCGAGCACCCGCGCAACCGCCCGGTGATCGTGGCGCAGGTCGAGACGCGCGAGACCGTGACGCGGCAGCAGGCCGAGCTGGTGTGGGCGCCCCTCGAGAACGGCGAGGCGCCGCTCTACATCTACGTGCCGTCGGGCCTGGTCCGCCGCGCGCGCGACTATGCGATGGCCGCGGGCATCAAGAACGCGAAGTTCCGCAGCTGGCGTCGCCAGCCCACCGGGATGCTCGTCCAGGAAGTCTAGCCAGGAACTCCAGACCGGCGAGCCACGGCTCCCAACAACGAAGCCCGGGCCGCAACGCCCGGGCTCTTCGTTGCCTTCTCGCGCCCTCGTTACCCCTCGGCGCGCCGGGGCTCAGCCCGTCGAGTGCGTGAGCCGGCCCGGCGGGCTCATGTCCGGTGCGCCGACGAGCGACGCGATGGTCGCAAGCTCGCCGGTGTGCACGAAGAGATGCCCGACGGATCGCACCAGCAGGTCGCCGACCGTCGGCGCGCCCCCCGACCCTCGCGAGGACTCCATGATCGAGTCGAGGTCCCCGTCGCGCAGCGATCGCAGGTACGGGATGGCGCGGGCACGGACGCGGCCGAACGCCGCGAGCGACTCGGCGTAGTCCGGCACCGAGGGCTCGGAGCCGAAGCCGACGTCGAGGCCCGCGAGCCACTCGTCGGGTTCGAGGCCCTGCGCGCCGGTGCACCAGTACGCTTCCTGCTGCTGCGCCACGTGCGCGACGATCCAGCTGCCGGCGTTGAGCCGGCCGATCGCGCGGCCCTGCCCGGGCGTCGGCAGCGCTCCCGCGACGCGCTCGACCTCGTCGTACGCATCCCAGAGCAGCCGCACCAGCCGCGGCGGGCGCGCGCTCGCCGGGCCGGTCGAGGAGCCGTCGGGCGTGGTGTCTGTCGTCACGCGGCCCAGTCTAGCGGCCGTCTCGCGCGTGCGCCGCTAGCTCCACCAGTCCCGCAGCGACGAACCGGCGGCCCGGCCGCGGCTACCGAGGTGACTCCCGCCACCCAGCCGCCTCGGCGCGCCGGGCCAGTCGACCAGTTCGCCGCGCAGCCACTGCTCGATGAGCAGCACCGCCGCAGCGCCGAGCACGAGACCGAGCATGATCCCGAAGAGCATTCCACACCTCCGCCGCCACCCCCGCGACGGCTACAGAACATCCGTACCGTACGGGTGTTCGCACTGTAGAACGCGTGTACTGGCGTGTCAACCCGCACCCCACTCGCGGGGGCGGAGTCAGGGGACGGTCTCGGCCTCGATCTGCTCGACGCCGCCCAGGTACGGACGGAGCACCTCGGGGACCTCGATGTACTCGCCGCGGTCGTACTGCTCGAGCACGGCGGCGAGCGTGCGCGGGAGCGCGATGCCGGAGCCGTTGAGCGTGTGCATGTGCTGCACCCGCCCGTCCGAGTCGCGGTAGCGGAGGTTCGCCCGCCGTGCCTGGTAGTCCAGGAAGTTGGAGACCGAGGAAACCTCCAGCCACTCGCCCGAGCCCGGCGCCCACACCTCGATGTCGTACGTCATCGCCGAGGACTGTGTGACGTCGGCCGCGGCGAGGCGCACCACCCGGTAGCGCAGCCCGAGCCGGCGCACGACCTCGAGCGCCTCGTTGAGCAGCAGGTCGTGCTCGTCCCACGAGCGGTCGGGCTCGCTGAAGATCACGATCTCGACCTTGTCGAACTGGTGGCCGCGCTTGATGCCGCGGATGTCGCGCCCCGCGCTCATGCGCTCGCGGCGGAAGCACGGCGTGTACGCGACGTGCCGGATCGGCAGCACGTCACCGTCGAGGATCTCCTCGCGGTACAGGTTCGTGACGGGGACCTCGGCGGTGGGGACGAGCCAGACGTCGTCCTCGGCGTCGTGGTACATCGTCTCGCCGAACTTGGGGAGCTGGCCGGTGCCGACCAGCATCTCCTCCTTCACGACGAACGGGACGTAGACCTCGTCGAACCCTCGCTCGCGGTGCAGGTCGAGCATCCACGCGATGAGCGCGCGCTGCAGCCGCGCCGCCTGTCCGCGCAGCACGTAGAAGCGCGACCCGGAGATCTTCGCCCCCCGCTCGAAGTCGATGAGCCCCAGCTCCTCGCCGATCTCCCAGTGCGGCCGGCGCCCCTCGCTTGCTTCGGGGTCCGAGGCGTCATCCACGGGCCGTGGCGGCTCGACGCGCGACGGCTCCGCCGCGCCAACGCCTTCGAGGATGACCTCGCCGGCCTCCTCGCCGCCATCCTGCACGTCGGCGTGCAGCGTGTTCGGCAGCTCCAGCGAGAGCGTGCGCAGCTCCGCCTCCTGCTCGCGCAGGCGCTCCTCGAGCGCGTCGAGGCGGTCCGCGACGGCGCGCTGTTCGTCGATGAGGCGCTGGCGCTCCTCGGCGTCCCGGGTCGCGCCGATGCGCCGCCCCGCCTCGTTGCGGTCGGCGCGCATCGACTCGACCTCGGTCAGCAGCTCGCGGCGGCCGCTATCGAGTTCCACGATGGCGTCGAGGGGCGCGTCCACGCCGCGCCGCGCGAAGACGGCGCGCAGCTCCTCGGTCTGCTCGCGGATCGCGCGGATCGGGAGCACGGCGCGCGTCCGTCAGGCGACGCCCGCCGCCAGCATCTCGACTGCCGCGATGGCGTCGAGGGCGAGGCGGCGCACGTCCTCGGGGACGGCGGCCGGGCCGCCGGGTCCATCGAGGACCACGCCCGGCGCGCGCAGCGTCTCCGCGTCCACCCAGCGCCAGCCCTCGGCGTTGTCGGGCAGCGCCGGGACGTCGCTCGGTGCGGGGCGCGTGAAGTAGACGAAGTCGATGTGCTGGTGCGGCCTGTCCGGCTCGTCGATGTCGTAGACGCCGATGGTGGCCGGCGCCGGGAGCTGGCGAGGCAGGTCGTGGGGGTACGGGCGGGTGGTCGGCACGACGGCGGCGACGATGCCCGTTTCCTCCTCGACCTCGCGCAGGACGGCCTCGATCGGGTCCTCGTTGGGCTGGACGTGGCCACCCGGCGGCAGCCACAGGCCGAGGCGATGCCAGTGCAGGGCCGTGCGCCCGCCGTGCGAGAGGAAGCCGGAGACGGTGAAGTGACGCTCCACGAGTTGAGCCTAGCGCGGCCCCTCGGGGCGGGCAAACGACGCCCCGGCCGCCCCGAGGGTCTCGGGCAGCCGGTCGAGGTGCACGTCGCGCAGCGAGCCGACCACCGTGTGGGCGGCCGGCTGCGGGGACGCGGCGCTCGACGCCTGCCGCGACTGCACGACGAGCATCCCGGCAGCCGACGCCGACCGGACACCGGCGGGTGAGTCCTCGATCGCGACGCACGCCCCGGGCTCCGCGCCGAGCAGGCGCGCGGCGTGCAGGTAGATGTCGGGCTCCGGCTTCGCACGCTCCACGTCGTCGCCCGTCACGACGGCGTCGAACGACCCGTCGAGGCTCGCGGCGCGCAGGGTGGGATGCACCCAGTTCGCGATCGACTGCGAGCAGAGCCCGACGCGCAGCCCGCGCGCCCGCGCGGCGGTGATGAGCTCATGTGCGCCGTCCAGGGGCGGGAGCGGGGCGGCCTCGAGCTCGGTCGTGACCGCCTCGGCGTAGCGCTGGGTGAGCTCCTCGACCGACGCGTCGAGGCCGAAGCGCTCGCGGGCCCACGCCATGTACGGCTCGATGGCGAGGCCGACGAACGGCTCGTACTCCTCCATCCTCAGCTCGTGCGGCGCGAAGAGCCGCTCCGAGGCGCGCCAGTGCACGGGTTCGGAGTCCACGAGCACGCCGTCGAGGTCGAAGATCACCGCCTCGATGGCGCCGCTCACGCGGGGTCGCCCTCGCTCGGCGGGGTGTTCCCCTCCAGCACGTACTTGAGCCGCCACAGCGCGTCGCGCAGCGCCTGGCGGCGGTACGAGCGCAGCACCAGCATGTCGAAGATGGCGCCGGGGAAGCCGCCCGCCGGCGTGTAGACCGCCTGCAGCTCCAGGTGCACCTCGCGCGGGCCCTCCGCGTTGAGGTGCCACGTGAGCGAGTCGAACGCCTCGCCACCCTCGGCGGCGCGGAAGTGCAGCATCGCCGCATTGACCTCGGCGGGTTCGAGGCGGACCGCCTCCGCGCGCAGCGGCAGCGCGAGCGTCGCGACGAACGCGCCGTCGGCGCCGTCGACCTCGCGGAAGCAGCGCGGCAGCCACTCGCCGTAGCTCCCCGTCGCCTCAATGCGCCCGAAGACCTCTTCGGCGGCGGCGTGGATGTGGATGTCCTCGACGAGCCGGCCCACGCGCTAGCCGCCCGGCTCGCGCATGGTCGGGAACAGGATCACCTCGCGGATCGAGTGCTCGCCGGTCACGAGCATTACGAGGCGCTCGATGCCGATGCCGAGCCCACCCGCCGGCGGCATGCCGTACTCCAGCGCGCGGATGAACGCCTCGTCGGCGACCTCGACCTCCTCGTCGCCCTCGCTCGCCATCGCCGTCTGCTCCTGCAGGCGGCGACGCTGCTCGACGGGGTCGTTCTGCTCCGAGTACGCGTTCGCCACCTCATAGCCGAGGGCGAACAGCTCGAAGCGTTCGACGAGCCGCGGGTCGTCGCGCTTGCGCTTGGCGAGCGGCGACAGCTCGGCGGGGTAGTCGAAGATGAACGTCGGCTGCACCAGGTGCGGCTCAACGTACGCCGACATCAGCCCGTCGATCGCGGTGCCCCACGACGTGCCCTCGTCGACCGGGACGCCGCGGTCGCGCGCGAGCGTGCGCATCTGCTCCGGCTCGGGGTGCTGGAGGTAGTCGATGCCCGTGTGCTCCAGCAGTGCCTCGCGGTACGTGGTGCGCCGCCACTCACCATCGAGGTCCACCACCTGTTCGCCGTGGGCCACCTCAAGCGAGCCGGTCACGTCGCGTACGACGGTGCGGACCAGGTCTTCGACCATCGCCGCCACGTCGTGGTAGTCGACGTAGGCCTCGTACGACTCGAGGAGCGTGAACTCGGGGTTGTGGCGGTGCGAGATGCCCTCGTTCCGGAAGACGCGGCCGATCTCGTAGACCTTGTCGAAGCCGCCGATCATGAGCCGCTTGAGGTGCAGCTCCAGCGCGATGCGCAGCGCGAGCTCGCGGTCGAGGGCGTTGTGGTGCGTCGAGAACGGCCGGGCGGCGGCGCCGCCGGCGCGGTCCTGGAGCACCGGCGTCTCCACCTCCATGAAGCCGCGGCCTTCGAAGAAGCGCCGCACCGAGGCGACGACGGCCGCCCGCGTGCGCGCGATCTCGCGCGAGCGCTCGTTGGCGATCAGGTCCAGTTCGCGCTGGCGGTAGCGCGTCTCGACGTCGCTCAGGCCGTGCCACTTCTCGGGCAGCGGGCGCAGCGCCTTGCCGATGATGCGCCAGCTGCGCACGGCGACCGTGATCTCGTCGCTGCGGGTGCGGAAGAGCCGCCCCCGCGCCTCGACGAAGTCGCCGAGGTCGACCAGCGGGAGCAGCGCGAAGTCGTCGCCGAGGACGTTGCGGCGCAGGTGCAGCTGCACCGACCCGGTCCCGTCGCGCACGTCGATGAACGCCGCCCGGCCCATGTCGCGGACGGCGACCACCCGGCCGGCGACGGTCAGCGCCCGCCGGGTCTCCTCGAGGCCCTCGCGCTCGTTGCGCTCGAAGAGCGCGCGCGCCTTCCCGATCTCGTGCGTGCGGGAGACGGTCGCGGGGTAGGGGTCGCCGGAGGCGAGGAGCGTCTCGCGCTTCTCGCGGCGCAGATCGACCAGCTCCTGCTCGCTGGGCATGTGGCTCCCTCGGGTGCGCCGGGCCGGCTACGGGTGCCGGGGAGTGCGGGGCGGCGGCGTGCGGTCGCTAGCGGACGGAGACGACGGTCATGGTGGCGTCGCCGCCGGGCGTGCTCACGTCCACTTTGTCATTCCGCTTCTTGCCGAGCAACGCCTGTCCCACGGGCGACTCGTGGCTGATGCGGCCCTCGGACGGGTTCGCCTCGGCCGGGCCGACGAGCTGGAACTCCTGCGTGGTCCCGCTCGGCATCTTCACCTTCACGGTCGAGCCGATCCGCACCTCGCGCGAGCGGTGCGCCGCCTCCTCGTCGATCACCTCGGCCCGTTCGAGCATGCGCTCGATCTCGAGGATGCGGCCCTCGAGGAAGGCCTGGCGGTTCTTGGCGTCCTCGTACTGGCCGTCGATCTGCGCGGTGCCGAGCTCCTGCGCCTCATGGATGGCCGCGGCCACCTCGGCGCGCCCGGACGTGCGCAACTCGCTCAGCTCCTGCTTGAGCTTCTCGATGCCCTCGCGTGTGAGGAGTACGTGCTCTTCCATCATCGAGCTCCCGCAACACTTCCCGCGTTTCGCAACATCATCGCCGGCCGCGTCAGCAGCCGGCGGGAGGGGCCGGGACGAATCGGGGCGATGTTCCCCAGCCGACGCCGACCACGAGTATCTAGAACTTATGTCTATGTTAATACTCGCCCCGGCGCGATGCAACGGGACGGCGCGTCGCGCGGGGGCGCTACGACAGGCGCGCGTTGAGCAGCCGGTTGAGGCTCACGCCTTCCTCGGCGGCTTGGGTCACCAGTTCGCGGTGCATCTCGGGCGGGACCCGGAGCAGGATGCGTCCCGAGTACGGACGGGTCGAGAGCGGCTCGGGCACGGCCTCACCGGCCGACTGCATGTCCCGCATGGCCTCTTCCACGACCTGCCTGATGCCGGCGAACGCATCCTCCGGTCTCGGCGCCAGCCAGCTCAGGAGCGGGAACTCCAGGCACAGGCCCACGTACTCCGCATCCTCTTCCGACCACGTCACGCGGTAGGTGTAGCGATCACTCATCGCCGCTCTCCTCCCACCGGCGCAGCCACAATATCACTATCGCTATCACAATCTCACTCTCTAGCTCACGAGCGTGAGCCCCGACAGGCGGATGTTCACACCTGCCCCCCTTTGCCTGCGAGGGCGTGTTAGCGGATGATAGAATCTCGTTCGGCGGGGTACCGGGACGCAGGGGCCCGGACCGGGGGCGCGTCGCACCATCGTTTCGCCGAATCCCTCTCCATTGCAGGGCCGGACTTCCGGCGCGGTGCTCGTCGCGCTGGTCATCGCCGTGGCCGCGGGCGCGGTCGGAGGCGTCGCCGGCGGCGTGACCGTCCTGCTCCTCGACGACGACCCCGCCACCGCCCCGCCCGACGCGACCGCCCTGCCCGTCTGCACGGCGACCGAAGAGCCCCCCACGCCCGCTCCGGCCGGCGACCTCGACGCCGCCATCCACCGCGCGCTCGAGGCGGTCGTGACCGTGGTAGCCGACTCACCGGCCAGCCGCGACGAGAGCGGCCGCATGTCGCAGCAGCGCAGCCTCGGCTCCGGCGTGGTCATCGACGCGGCGGGGTACGTCATGACGAACTACCACGTCGTGAGCGGCGCCGCCGAGCTGAGCGTGGTGCTCAGCACCGGCGAGCAGCGCCCCGCCCGCCTCGTCGCGCACGACGCCCCGTACACGGACTTCGCCGTCCTCGCGATCCCGAGCGAGGGACTACGCCGCCTCCGCCTGGGCGACTCCGACGAGCTGCGGCTCGGTCAGCCCGTGATCGCCGTCGCGGGCGCGGGCTTCACCTCCGGCAACTCCGTCAAGGTCGGCGTCGTCTCCGGCCTTGACCAGTCGTGGGTGCGCAACGGCGTGGTGCTGGAGGACCTCGTGCAGACCGACGCCGCCGTGAACATCGGCGACTCCGGCGGCGCGCTGATCAACGCCGAGGGCGAGCTCGTCGGGCTGCTCACGACCGTGGTCCGCGAGACGCCGACTGGACTCGCCGTCGAGGGCGTCTCCTTCTCGCAGTCGTCGAACAGCCTGCGGCCGATCCTCGAGAACATCATCGCGCTGGGCGTGCATCCCCGGCCCCGGCTCGGCATCGAGCACCCGTTCGCGCAGCACCTGGAGATGACGCCGGAGCTGGCCGACGCCGAGGGCATTCCCCGCCAGGCCGGTGCGCTCGTGACCTCGGTCGCCCGCGACAGCTCCGCCGCCGCCGCGGGCGTGCAGCCGGGCGACCTCATCGTCGCAGTCAACGGCCTGCCCGTGGACCTCTCGACGCCGCTCGTGAACCGCCTGAAGGCCCTCGAGCTGGGCCAGGTCGCCGAGCTCACCGTGCTCCGGGGCGGCCAGCAACTCGTCATCCCCGTCACCCCCAGGCTGGAGTAAGCCATGTCGGACCAGGACCCCCTGAACCCGCGCCAGGATCCGGAGCCCTTCGACGACGATGTCGATGAGTTCGGCTACGACCTCTACGACAGCTACGAGGAGGAGTCCGAACGCGGCCTGCTCCGCATCGTGGGCGTGCTCGTCGTGCTCGGGATCATCATCGCCGCGCTCCTCCTGCCCCCGATCTCGCTGCTGGACCGCGGCGGCGAGGAGCCGGCGCCGGGGATCAGCACCCAGGCGCGGGACGACCTGCCCCCGCTGCCGGGCAGCCTCGCCGCACGCAGCGCGCTCTACGACATCACCACCGGTGACGACTTCACCGGCCCCGCCGCGCTCAACGAGCCGGCCGACGCCGGCGAGCACCTGGCCTTCTACACCTACGAGAACGGCCGCTGGGAACGCCTCGCCTCGATCTCGCTGACCGACGGCGGCAACGCAGCGCAGGGCCAGGTGGACCGCGTGCCGGCCAACATCGCCGTGCTCGCGCGCACCGAGTTCGCGAGGCCGCTCGCGCTCATCGTCGAGCCGGGCGAGACGCCCGACCCCGCCGCGCTCCCCGCGACGCGCATCGTCAGCGTGCGCGCGGCCACGCCTGCGATGGGCAACGCCCTCGGCGGGCTGGACATGCCGTCCGGCGCGCTGAGGACAGCGCGAGCCGGCGCGAGTCGGGCCGAGGTCTACCTCGGCGTCTACCTCGCCGAGCCCGCCCACGCGGCCACCGTGGACGCGATCTTCACCGTCCCGGACGTCGTGGAGCGGCACATCGACGCGCTCATCGAGGCGGCCGAGGAGGCCGAGGCCGACGGGCTGCACGTCGAGTACCTCGCCCTCGACAGCGCCCGCCGCCAGGCGTTCAGCGACTTCGCCACAGTGCTCGCGAAGCGGGCCGCCGAACGCGGCCTCGGGCTCGTGGTGTCCGTGCCGACGCCGTCCGGGACGGACTTCGGCGCCTACGACTGGGAGGAGCTCACCGCTGCCGCCGAGGTGTGGCTGACGCCGCCCACCGACCGGTCGTCCTTCTACGAGCAGGTGGAGGCGGCGCTCACGGCGCAGCGGGCCGCCGGCACCGACCTCTCGCGCGTCTCGATCGTGCTCGACCGCCGCACACGGGAGCGTTCGCCCGAGGGCATCCGCTCGCTCACGCTGCACGAGGCCCTCGCGCTGGCGAGCGCCGTGGAGAGCCGCGCGAGCGAGGCCATCGAGCCGGGCGAGGTGGTCTCCGTCGCAGCCGTGAACCTCGACCGCGACGCCGGCAACAGCGGGCTGTACTGGGACAACCGGGCGCGCTCCGTGACGTTCGCCTACGAGGCGCGCGGGGGCCCGCGCACCGTGTGGATCGAGAACCGCTACTCGGCCGCCTTCCGCCTCGACCTCGCCGGCCAGTACGGCGTGGGTGGCGTGGTGGTCAGCGCCGCGCACGACGACCCGGAGCTTCCCGACCTGTGGGCCGCCGTCCTTGCCTACGTCGAGGAGGACTCGGTGGACCTGCTGCTCCCGTACGGGCCGTATCTGCGGCCGCAGTGGGCGGCAACGGGCGGGCAGATCGAGGGCAGCGGCGGCCTCGTGGTCTGGCGCGCGCCCCAGCGGGCCGGGACGTTCGACGTGACGCTGATCGTCTCGGACGGCGTCGTGTTCGTCGGCCAGCAGATCGCGCAGCAGGTGGCGGAGCCCGAGCCCACCGCCGCGGCCCCGGCAAGCCCGACGCCCACCCCCACGCCGGAGCCGACGCCCGAGCCGACGCAGGAAGCAACGCCCGAGGCGACCCCCGAGCCCACGCCGACGCCTTCCGGTCCGCCGGGCCCGGCCGGGAACGACGAGTAGGAGCGCCCATGCCCCTCCGCGTGATCGGCGGCTCGGCGCGTGGCTTCGTGCTCCGCACGCCCTCGGGCGACGAGACGCGGCCCACGTCCGCGCGCCTCCGCGAGTCGCTGTTCGGCATGCTCGAGGCGGCCGGGACGCCCCTCGACAGCGTCGTGGACCTCTATGCGGGCAGCGGCGCGCTGGGCATCGAGGCGCTCTCGCGCGGCGCGGGGCACTGCCTCTTCGTCGAGTCCAGCCGCCAGGCGTGCCGCGTGATCCGCCAGAACCTGGAGCGCACGCGCTTCGCCGCGCACGCTCGGGTCACCACCGCGCGCGTCGGCCGCTGGCGCGCGCCGGACGGCGCCGCGTTCAGCCTCGTGCTGGCCGATCCGCCGTACGACGACGCGGCCGCGTGGAGTGCGATCGACCGCTCGATCGCCAGCGCCCTCGGCGACGAGGCGGTGATCGCCGTCGAGCACGCGGCGCGCACGGACGCGCCGCCGTCGCTCGCCGGCTGCGAGCGCTGGCGCGAGCGTCGCCAGGGCGACGGCGCCATCGCGGTCTACCGCCGCATCCCCATTGACCACGCGCACAGCGAGGAGAGCTGACGTGACCACTGCCATGTACCCCGGCCGGTTCGACCCCGTGACGTTCGGCCACATCGACATCGCGCGCCGCGCCTCGCAGCTCTACGAGACCGTGATCGTCGCTGTCGCGGAGAGCCGCTCGGCGCTCTTCAGCACCGAGGAGCGCGTGCAGCTCTTCGCCGAGGCCGTCGCCGACATCCCGAACGTGCGCGTCATCGCGAACCGCGGGCTCACCGTCGAGAGCGCGCGCGACGAGGGCGCCGTGGTGCTGGTGAAGGGGCTGCGCGACATCAACGACTTCACCGGCGAGATCGACCAGGCGTTCATGAACCGCAAGATGGCGCCCGACGTCGACACGACGTTCCTCATGACGTCGCTCGAACACCTCTTCATCAGCGCATCGCGCGTCCGCGAGCTCGCCGGCTTCGGACGCGACGTGAGCGACATGACGCCGCCGCACGTGGTGGCGGCGTTGCAGGCGAAGTTCCAGGACCGCTAGAGGAGGCTCCGATGGATCTGCTCTACCTCATCGACCGTCTCGAGGAGCAGGTGGCGGGCGCGCAGCGCATGCCCCTCGGCAACCGTGCGGTCGTGGACCGCCGCGAGCTGCTCGACACCATCGACCAGCTCCGGGTCGCCGTCCCCGCCGAGGTGCGGGATGCGCGCGAGATCGTGGCCGAGATGGACGCCATCCGCCGCAACACCGAGGAGGAGGCGCGGCTGATGCTCGCGCGGGCCGAGGAGCAGGCAGCCTCGCTGGTCGACGACCACAAGGTCACGCGCGCCGCGCGCGAGCGGGCGGCGGAGATCCTCGCCGCAGGCGAGACGCGCGCCGAGGAGCGCTCCGAGGGCGCCAACGCCGAGATGGCGGGCCGCATCGAGGAGTCGCGCGTCGTCGCACAGCAGCAGATGGCTGCCGCGGACGAGTACGCGCGGCGCCTGCTCACGAAGCTGGACTCGCAGCTGCGATCGTTCCAGCGCTCCGTGCAGTCCGGCCTGGACCAGCTCACGGAGCCCGCAGCCGAGGGCGCCCCGCAGCCGGCCGTCACCTCGGAGCAGATGGACGCCTACCTCGCCGACGCGGGCGCCGCGCCGCGCTCGCTCGACGAGGCGGAGCGCCGGGCTGGCGTCGAGCCGAGCCCGGCACCGGCCGGCCCGATCCACTTCGCGGGCCGGGCAACCCCCGAATCAGTCGAGGAGAGCGCTCCGCAGGTCGCCCCAGCCGAGGATGGGGACATCATCGACGACTTCTCGATGCCATCCCTCGACGACGCCCGGGCGCCCCTCGACGTGATCGAACCCGCCGCGGAGGAGCCGCCCGACGAGAAGCCGGAGCCGGTCGAAGAGCCCGAGCGCGAGCCCGCGCTCGGGACGATCGCGAGGTCGCCCTCGAACGGCTCGTCGTAGGCGAGGGGGCTTACTGCCCCCAGACCCGTTCAAGGAAGTCCAGCAGCCAGCCGCGCACGGTTTCGCGGCCGGGCTGCTCCAGCAGCTCGGTGCCGTGCCCGCGCCCGGCCATCAGCAGCACGTCGCGCTCGCCGAGGCCCGCGCGCCCGGCGAGGTCACGTAGCGACTCCGCGCCGGAAAGGTCATCGTCGGCCGCGACCAGCGTGACAGGCGCCTCGACGCCGGCGATCACGCTCGCCGCGTCGAGCTCGGACATGGCCGCGGGGGCCGAGAGCGCCACCACCCCGTCTACCGCCTCGTCAGCGGCCACGACGATCGCGGCGGTCCCGCCCATCGACGCGCCGACGAGGACCACCCGCTCGAACCCGCGATCGCGCGCAAACGCGAGCGCAGCGCGCGCGTCGACGTCGGCGACGCCGGGGTCCTTCTCGCCGTCGGAGGCGCCGTAGCCGCGGAAGTCGAAGGTGAGTACGTCGATCTCGCGGCTCTGTAGCTCCTCGGCGAATCCGAACCACGAGGTCTGGTCGGCCGGGTACATGTGCAGCAGCACTACCAGCCGCTCACCGCTCGCCGGGAAGTGCCGCGCGTCGAGCCGGAGCCCGTCGGACGTCTCGAGGGTCTCGACGCGCGCGGCCTCGTGGAGGACCGGGGCGGGCGGTGGGTCATCGTCGTCGCCGGAGCACGCGGCCAGCAGCAAGGCGAGGCCCGCGAGGGCGATCAGCACCGGCGACGGTCGCATGAGGAGCGGGGGCTACCCCGCCACCAGGTTGATCAGTCGTCCCGGCACGTAGATGACGCGCTGCGGCTCCTTGCCGCCCAGCGCGGCGGCCACGCGCTCGCTGGCGTCCGCCAGCGCCCGCACCTCCGCCTCGTCGGCGTCGGGTGCGACCTGCAGGCGGTCGCGGAGCCGCCCGTTGACCTGCACGACCAGCTCGACGGTCTCGCGTGCGGTGAGCGACGCGTCGACGGCGGGCCACGCTTGCTGGTGCACGGAGTAGGGCTGGCCCAGGCGCTCCCACAGCTCCTCGGCGAAGTGGGGGCAGATCGGCGCGAGCATGAGCGCGAACAACCGCAGCGCCCCGTTCCACGACTCCTCGTGGACGGGGCCCTCGTCGCGCAGCCGCGCGAGGCTGTTCGTCAGCTCCATGAGGGCGGCGACGGCGGTGTTCATCTGGAAGCGGTCGAGGTCCGCCGTCACACGCTCCAGCGTGCGGTGCGCCTCCTGCAGCGGCGCCAGTGCGTTGGCGGCGTCCGCGGCGGCCGAGGCGTCCACCTCGCCCGCCACGAGCGACCACGCGCGCCGCAGCCACCTCGCGACGCCCACGATGCCGTCGACGTCGTACGGCCCGCCCTGGTCCCATGGGCCGAGGAAGATGAGGTACGCCCGGAACGCGTCGGCGCCCCAGCGCTCCACCTGGTCGTCGGGCGGGACGACGTTGCCGCGTGACTTCGACATGCGGCGGCCGTCCGGGCCGAGGATCTGGCCCTGCGCGAAGTAGCGTGTGAACGGCTCATCGTCGGGCACGAGGCCGGCGTCGCGCGCGGCCTTGTAGAAGAACCGCGCGTACAGCAGGTGCATCGTCGCGTGCTCGCTGCCGCCGGTGTACTGGTCCACAGGCAGCCACATGTCGGCGATCTCGCGGTCGATGGCGAAGTCGGCGTCCTGCGGGTCGGCGTAGCGCATGAAGTACCACGACGAGCACATGAAGGTGTCCATCGTGTCCGTCTCGCGCCGCGCCGGCTCATCGCACTCGGGGCACGGGGTGTGCACGAACTCCTCGGACAGCGCGAGCGGCGACTGGCCCGTCGGCCGGAACTCGACGTCGTACGGGAGCTCGATGGGGAGCTGGTCGTCGGGCACGGGCACGGTGCCGCACGAGTTGCAGTAGACGATCGGGATCGGCGCACCCCAGTAGCGCTGGCGCGAGATCAGCCAGTCGCGCAACCGGTACTGCACCTTCGGGCCGCCCCAGCCGTTGGCGTCGAGGTGCTCCGTGATGGCCCCCTTCGCCTCGTCCGAGGGCGTCCCGTCGAACTGCCCGGAGTTCACGAGCACGCCCGGCTCCAGGTACGCCTGCGTGAGCGGCTCGCCGTCCCAGTCCTCGGGCGCGATCACCACGGGGATGGGCAGCCCGAACAGCTCGGCGAATTCGAAGTCGCGGTCGTCGTGCGCGGGCACGCCCATGACCGCGCCCGTGCCGTACGTGGCGAGCACGTAGTCCGCGATCCAGATCGGGACGCGCTCGCCCGTGAGACGGTTGACGCAGTACGAGCCCGTGAAGACGCCCGTCTTGTCGCGATCGGTCGACTGCCGCTCCAGCTCCGAGGCGCGGAGCGACGCCTGCACGTATGCCTCGACCTCCTCGCGGTGCTCCTCGGTGGTGAGCTCGGCGACGAGCCGGTGCTCGGGGGCGAGCACCATAAAGGTCACGCCGTGGAGCGTGTCCGGGCGGGTGGTGAAGACGCGGATCTCGTCCGTGCCGTCCGAGGTCGGCTGTTCGAGGGCGAACGATGCCTCGGAACCCTCGGAGCGGCCGATCCAGTTGCGCTGCATGAGCTTGACGTGGTCGGGCCACTCCATCTCTTCGTTGGCGAGCAGCTCGTCGGCGTAGGCGGTGATGCGGAAGAACCACTGCTCCATCGTGCGCTGCCCGACCAGGTCGCCGCAGCGCTCGCAGCGGCCGTCCTCGACCTGCTCGTTGGCGAGCACGGTGGCGCACTGCGGGCACCAGTTCACGGCCGCGCCGTCGCGGTAGGCCAGGCCCTGTTCGTAGAGCTTGAGGAACCACCACTGCGTCCAGCGGTAGTAGTCCGGGGCGCTGGTGTTGACCTCGCGCTCCCAGTCGAACATCGCGCCCATGCGCTTCAGCTGGCCGCGCATGCGCTCGATGTTCCCGTCGGTCCAGTCCTTGGGGTGCGTGCCGCGCGCGATCGCGGCGTTCTCGGCGGGCAGGCCGAAGGCGTCGAAGCCCATCGGGAACAGCACGTTGGCGCCGTTCATCCGCCGGAAGCGGGCGATGGTGTCCGAGGGCGCCATCGCGAACCAGTGGCCGATGTGCAGGTCGCCCGAGGTGTAGGGCAGCATCGTGAGGTGGTACCAGTTGTCCCGGCCCGGCATCTGGTCCGGGGTGCGGTACAGGTCCGTCTCGGCCCAGCGCTGCTGCCAGCGCGCCTCGACGGCGAGGGGGTCGTAGCGGTCGGCGTCGTCGCGGCCGTCGCCGGAGGTGTCGGAGGGTGCCTGCTCCTGGGTCGTCATGGGTGCTGCCTGGTTCCCGTCACGCCGGCCCGCCCCGGCGGCGCGTCTCCGTTCGATCGTACGAACGCTCGCACGACCGTCAACCGCGCCCGCCGTGAAGCCCCTCGCGCGCTACAGCGCGACGAGGATGAGCACGACGAGGATCGGCACGCCCGCCGAGACGAGGAGGAGCAGCCGTCGCGCCTCCCGCAGGCGGGCCTGCGGCTCGCGCGTGCCGAGCGCGCGGCGCATCTGCCACAGCGTGAGCAGCACGTAGAGGGCGAAGAGCGCGACCAGCGCCTGTATCAGCACCCCGCCATGCTACGGCACGATCCGCAGCACCGCGCCGCCGAACGTCAGCACGTAGACCTCGCCATCCGCGTCCGTGCCGAGCGACGCGACCTCGGCGGGCAGCCGGTCGAGCTCGACGATCGCCCCACCATCGACGGGCATCGCCCACAGCCGCCCGCTGCAGTAGTCGGCGAACAGGTAGTGCCCGACCAGCGCCGGGATCGCCTCCCCCCGGTACACGACGCCGCCTGTCACCGAGCAGCCGAGGTTGTGGCCGTACTCCGCGACAGGGAGCACCGTGCCCCTCGCATCGCACCCCTCCTCGGGCTGGAAGCAGCGGGTGCCTTCGAGAATGTTCCAGCCGTAGTTCCCGCCCGGCTCGATGCGGTCGATCTCCTCGACCTCGCGCTGCCCGACGTCGGCGGCCCACAGGTCGCCCGTCACCGGGTCGAACGCCATGCGCCACGGGTTGCGCAGCCCGTACGCCCAGATCTCCGGCCTAGCCCCCTGGATGCCGAGGAACGGGTTCCCGGCGGGGATCGCGTACGGCGCGCGCTCTGCGGCGAACCGCACGTCGATGCGGATGATGGCGCCGAGGAGCGTCGCGAGGTTCTGGCCGTGCCCCCTCGGGTCACCCCCGGAGCCGCCGTCGCCGTAGCCGAGGTAGAGCATGCCGTCCGGCCCGAAGCGGATCGCACCCCCGTTGTGGTTCGAGTAGGGCTGCTCCACCTCGAGGATCACGAGCTCCGAGCCGGGCTCCACCCGCAGCGGGTCGCCGGGGTCGACCGTGAAGCGCGCGAGCCGCGTCATACGCGGGGTGCCCCGCACCGAGTAGTAGACCCAGAGGTGGCCGGTCTCATCGAACCGCGGGTCGAGGGCGACGCTGAGCAGCCCCTCCTCGTTCCCCACCCTCGAGACCTGCTCGCTGATGTCGAGCAGCTCGACGGCGTCGTCGCCGTCCGGGTGCAGCACGAGGATGCGCCCCTCCTGCTCGGCGACGAACAGCCCCGGCCCGGAGCCCGCGGGTCCCACCGGGTACGCGCCGACCTCGATCGGCCGGTCGAACTCGCGACCGCCGAACACCTCCTCGAGGCGCACGGCGAGCGGCTCCGCGGTGGGCCGAGGAGTCGCCGTCGCGTCGGGCGTCGCGGTCGCGGCGGTCGTTGCTTCCGCGGGCGGCGAGGTGGGCTCGGGCGAAGCTGTGGCCTCGGGTGTCGCGGGTGCGGGGCCGGTCGTGGCGGTAGCAGTCGGGCGCGCGGGCGCGGTCGCCTCGGCGGTGGCGGTCGGGGAAGTCTCCACCGGGGTTGCGGCGGCGGTGCCCGTGGCTGTGGTCGTCGCCGTCGAGGTGGCCGTCGCGACGCGCACCGGTACGGGGCTCCCATCGTCGTCGTCGAAGCAGGCGACGCCCGCCGCCGCGATGGCGGCGAGCAGGGCGAGCACCAGCAGCGTGCGCAAGCCTCGGACGTGGTGCATGGGTCGATCCCGGCGGGCGGAGCGGTGCGTCGAGGGTAGCACCGCGCGGGCGCTCGCCACGCCAGCGCGGGACTGCGGCGGCGGCGCTGCTACCCCTCGGCGGGTTCGACGCGGAGGTCGGGCAGCCACTCCAGCCAGGACGGCAGGTACCAGTTGCGTCCGCCCAGCAGCTCCATGCTCGCCGGCACCAGCACGGACCGCACCAGCGTCGCGTCGAGGAACACCGCGACAGCGAGGCCGAAGCCGACCTGCTGGTTGATGATCGTCTGCCCGGATGCGAACGCGCCGAACACCGCGACCATGATCAGCGCCGCGCCCGTGATCATGCCGGCCGTCTCGCGCAGCCCGTACGCGACCGCCTCGGCGTTGTCGCCGGTCTCGTCGTAGCGCTCGCGCACGCGGCTGAGCAGGAAGACGTGGTAGTCCATCGAGAGCCCGAAGAGCACGGTGAACAGGAAGAGCGGGATCCACACGTCGATCACGTCGGCGTGCTGGAACCCGAACAGGTCCGTCGCCACCCCCTTCTGGAACACCAGCACGAGGATCCCGTACGACGCGCCCACCGAGAGCAGGTTCATGAACACGGCCTTGAGCGGGATCACGATCGAGCGGAACACCAGCATCAGCACGATGAAGCTGAACCCCAGCACGAACGCGAACACGATCGGCGTGTAGCGGTCGGTGATCGCGAAGACGTCGCTGGCGATGGAGCTGATGCCGCCGACCGTGACCGTCGCCGGTACGCCCTCGAACGCGGCGGGCACGAGCTCGTCGCGGATCAGGTTCACCGCCTCGACGGTCGCGGGGCTGCTCGGCTCGCCCGGCAGCACGACGCGCATCAGCGCGAGGTCGCCGGCCGGGTTCGTCTCGATGACCGGCTCGGCCGGCGAGACGCCCTCAAGCGAGGCGACGAGCCGCGCCGCCGCGGCCTGCACCTGCGGGTCGGTCGGGTCGCCGTCGATGACGATCTCGACGGGATTCGCGACGCCGAAGGAGAGCGTGGGGTTGGCCTCGAGCGCCTCGAAGGCCGCGCGCGTGCGTGCGCCCTCGGGCAGCTTGTCGACGCCGTTCACCCCGGTCTGGATCTGGAAGTAGAAGACCGTCGCGACCACCATCGGGATCCCGACGGCGAGCAGGCCGACCACCGGGAAGCGCATGACGAGCGCCGTCGTCACGTCCCAGAACCCGCCACCCGAGTGCTCCTCGCCCGACGAGCGGTCGACGCGGCCCCGGCCGAAGAACGGAACCGCGAGCCGGTTCACCCGCGGCCCGAGCAGCATGAGCACCGCCGGCAGGAGCGTCAGCGTGGCGGCCAGCTCGGCGATGACGACGAGCACGGCTCCGAGGCCGAGCGAGCGGAAAAACCCCATCGGCACGATGAACAGCCCAAGCACGGCGATCACCACCGTGACCCCGCTGAACAGCACCGTCCGGCCCGCCGTCGCGCCCGTGCGCTCGACCGCGTCTGCGACGGAGAGACCTCGGCCCAGCTCCTCGCGGAACCGCGAGATCATGATCAGCGAGTAGTCGATGCCGACCGCGAGGCCGATCATCGTGATCATCAGCGTGACGAAGAACACCAGCTCGTAGACCTGCCCGATCAGCGCGGCAGCGCCGAGGGCAATCACGATCGCGACGATCGCCAGCCCGATCGGCACCAGCGCCGCAACGACCGCACCGAAGAGCACGAGCAGGATGAGGAGCGCGACGGGGACGCCGAACCGCTCGCCCTGCTCCAGGTCATGCACCGCGTACTCGTTCATCTCGAACGAGCTGCTGGCCGAGCCGACGATGAGCACGCGGAACCCGTCGTCCGCCGTCACCTCGTCGATGGCGTGGAAGATCTCCTCGACGTTGCGCTCCGCCTCCGCGAGCGTCCCGGTGAGCAGGAGCGGCATGAGGGTGGTCCTGCGGTCCTCGGAGACGAGACGCGGGTCGGGCAGCAGGAAGTAGTGGAAGCCCTCCGCGACCACGTCCTTGCCGAGGGCCGTGATCGCGGCGAACACCTCGTTGGCCTTCGCGGCGAAGGCCGGGTCGTCCACGGTGAGCGCGTCCGACTGGAGCACGACGATCTCGCGCGGCGCCTGCGTGCTCGGGAAGCGCGCCGCCAGCAGTTCGCGCGTGTCCTCGGATTCGAATCCGCTGGAGAGCCGCAGCTCCGTCGTCGTGGCGCTGTCGAGGAGCTGCCCGCTCAGCCCGAGCGCGACGACGACGGCCACCACCCACAGGCCGATCGTGACCCACGGCCTGCGCGAGCTGATCCGGGCGAGTGCGTCGGTCACCGGGTCGTTCCACCTCGCACGCGGGGATGTCGAGGAGGCCGCGGTCGGCCTGCCCTGAGGGTAGCGAGTACCACGTTGTGGCTCACGGCGCTCGTCGAATCGGGACCCTGCACGCTGGGGTGCGATTGCCGAGACGTAACGGCGGGCGAGCCGGAGGCCTGCCGGTCACCTTCGTGGGCCGTGCTCATTAAGAACTCGTCAGCGGTCGCCATCAGGAAACTGTCATGTTGGTCAGTCTTTGCGAGCTGAGAATATCACGTCCGCCATCTCGCGCTCTCCGATCCCATGCCAGGATGTGGGGATTGGTCGTCTCCGGATTGGGCCGGGCCGCCCGCTTCCCATGGTCGCCATGACGCCGTAAGGCTCCAGCACAACGACGCCCGGGGGCGTTGCGGACCGAACCGGCTCCAGTCACGCTCCCAGAACGACCGCGGATAGTCACAAGGCATTACGTGGCATAACCACAATAGTCACACAGTCGTAACGCGGGTACTGGCATCATGTACCCGGCTCTCTCGCCGGAGGGATCGAGGTTCCCTGGAATCGCCATCAGGAGGGCAGCTGTGATGGACCGTACAGCGAAGTTGCGCGTGGGTGGGGCGGCCCTGGCGCTGGCCGCCGCCCTCGCCCTGGCCTGGGCCGCGCCGGGCGTCGCACACGCCGACGATGCCCCGAGCGCGAGGTTCCACGTCACCAGCGAGGCTGCCACACTCACCAATGACGACGGCGAAGAGATCAGTGCCACCATTATCTCGACTGTCGTGAACATGGACTTCGGCGACGCCCTGCTGTCAGCCGGGATCGATCCGTCTTCCATCACCGTCACGGTGGATGGCGTCCCACTGGACTGGACCAAGCTCGCCTTCACGTTCAATCACGAGCGCCTGAGCGTCACCATCGAGGAGTGGCGGGTGGGTACCGTCCCCCCGGAGGAGCTCAATCAGAGGCGATCCGGCAACGTCAGCGTCTCCTACGTCCCGCCGGCGGACGCCGGCGACGAGCGGCTCCGCTACGCAAGCGGCAGCGATGTCGGGGCCTTCGCGGTGCACGCCTCGGTCATCATCGACCCTACCATCGCAGACGCCGTGGGCTTCGTCGTGCCCGCTCAGCCCAGCACCGTGACCGCGACCATTCGCGGCAACGCCTCGCCGACGAAGAGCCAGACCGTCGTGCTCGAACCCGCGGGAGCTGGCGACGCCGACACGTCCGCCCCGACCGGCCAGGACCTCACGGACATCGTGGGACGGATCTGCCAGCAGTTGGGCGGCAGCAACTGCCGGTGATCGGCCGCAGGCCAGGGTGTGAGACGCCCGTGCCGCCCAATCCGCACGCCGAGCACTGAACGGTGGAAACCATGACAGCCGGCGACGGGGTCGCCGGCTGTTCGCACACGGGCCCGCCCCGGGGCGCACGCAGCGCCGCGGCACTTCGGACGAGGGTTGACAGGATGAAGAGCCGGCTCACCGGCCGCTTCGCGGCGCTGCTGCTCCTCGCGCTCCCGCTCCTCCTGTTCCCGCTGCACACAGCCCACGGCCAGCAGCCACCGGGCGCGCCCGCCAACTTCGCGGCCGCGCCCGGCGACGGCAGGGCGGTCACGCTGACCTGGGATAACCCGAACGATCCCACCATCACCGCGTACCAGCTGCGCCGGACGGCGGCCGGCGTCACGAGCGACTGGCTGCAGTTCGGCGGCAGCTCCACCGTGCACGTCTCAGCGAACATCCAGTACGGCGTGCGCTACACCTTCGAGCTGCGCGCGATGCGGGGTACGACCGCCGGGGCGGTCGCAACGGTGACGGTCGGGCCCAGGCCGGCGCCGTCACCGCCGGGCAGCAGCGGTGGCCCTGTCGGTGTCTTCGTCGGTGGCGGTGGTGGCGCTCCCGAGCCGAGCGAGGCCGACTTCGAGTGGACCGTGACGCGCGACATCGAGGCGCTGGCCGCGGGGCACGACCGACCCACGGGCGCCTGGTCGGACGGGAGCACGTTGTGGCTGGCCAACAACGCCGACGGTCCCGGCGACGCCGTCCATGCCTACGACCTCGCCAGCGGCGAACGCCTCGAGGACCGCGAGTTCGCGCTCGACGAACGCAACCGCGCGCCCCGCGGCGTCTGGGGCAGCGATGGGACCGCCTGGGTTTCCGACAGCGGTCGCGACCGGCTCTTCGCGTACGACCTGGCGAGCGGCGAGCGCCTGCCCGGGCGGGACATCGAGCTCGCCGCCCGCAACGCCCACGCGCGCGGCCTCTGGGGCGGCGGAGGCCGCATCTGGGTGCTCGATGGCAACCGGAACAGCCTCTTCGCGTACCGCGAGGCGAGCGGCGACCTGCTCGCCGAGTACGGCCTCGACGCCGCCAACGGCGACCCGCACGGACTCTGGTCGGACGGCGTCACCGTCTGGGTCTCGGACCACGGCGCCAAGCGCCTCTTCGCCTACCGCCTGCCCGACCCGGACGCCGGCGACCCCGCCGCGGAGCCGCGGCCGCTCGAGCGCGTGCACGACGAGGAGTTCAGCAGGCTCGCGCGCGCGAGCAACAACAGCCCGCGCGGCATCCGGTCGGACCGCGAGGTGATGTACGTCGCCGACGCGCACGACGGCCGCGTCTACACGTACAACATGCCCGACGCCATCGACGCCCGCCTCGCCTCGCTCGTGCTCGCCGGCGTCCGGTTCGACGAGTTCTCGCCGGCCCGCACCGAGTACGAGGGTGGCGCCGAGACGGGCGTCGAGGTGACCACGGTCGAGGCCGTGCCCACACAGGCCAGGGCCACCGTTGCGATTGAGCCCTCCGACGCCGACGGCGACAGCACCGAGGGCTACCAGGTCACGCTCGCGGGGACCAGCGAGATCACCGTCACCGTGACCTCGCCCGACGGCAGCCGCACGCGCGTCTATCGCGTGGTGCTCGCGGGCCCGGACGAGCCCACCCCGCACGCGCGCCCCGGTGAGGCGGAGTGCCTGCGCGGCCCCGTCGTGGCCGGCGGCTTCAGCCTCGTGCTCGCCGGGGGAGGCGGCGTCGACGACCTTGCTGCCTGTAGCGCCGAGCGCGGCGTCACCGCGCTCTACACGCTGCACGAGGGTGAGTGGGTGTCGTACCTCCTCGGCGCGCCCGAGTTCGTGAACGCCCCGTTCCGCGAGCGCTTCGCCGAGGGCCTGCCGCCGGGCACGCCGCTGGTGGTGCGGGGCGGCGAGCCGGAGAGCGTCGCTGCGGGCCTCGCCTCGCTGGCGCTGGACGGTGTCTCCGTCGGGGCCTTCTCGCCCGGCCGCACCGAGTACGTGGGCGTGGCGCACGAGGACGTGACCCGCGCGACGGTCGAGGCCGTGCCCGCCGAGGAAGGCGCCAGCGTCGCCATCGAGCCCGCCGACGCAGACGGCGACCCCGTCAACGGCCACCAGGTCGCCCTCGAAGCGGGCGTGCCGGTGACCGTCACGGTCACATCGGCGGACGGCGCGCGGACAGCGGTCTACCGCGTCTGGATCACAGAGGCGGAGGCCGCACCGGACGCCGAGCCCGCGCCGGAGTGCCTGCGCGGCGAGGTCGGCCCCCGCTTCAGTCTCGTCGTCCACGAGGGCGGGAGCGTCGAGTCGCTCGCGGCCTGCGCGCGCAGCCGCGCCGTCGCCGCGCTCTATGCGCTCGCCGACGGCGCGTACGTCTCGTACGTCCTCGAGGCGCCGGACTTCGTCAACGACGCGTTCCGCGAGCTCTTCCCCCACGGCCTCCCGCCCGGGACGCCCCTCGTCGCCGCGGGCGGCGACGGCGGGTGAGCGGTCGCCATGGTTCGATGGGAGCGGCTACGGTGAGCGACGTCTGCTACCGGCCGTACGAGGGGGCCCTCGGCGGCCCGGTGCCGCCTGCCATCAAGTCTCGGGGGGAAGGTGGTGGACCTGAGGGGGCTCGAACCCCTGACCTCCACACTGCCAGTGTGGCGCTCTCCCAGCTGAGCTACAGGCCCGCTCCGACAGTCTAGCGCGCCTGCACGCTTGCGCCCACGAAGCCGCGGCGGCCGCCGCGGCTAGAATGCCGGCGGGAGGCCCTCGATGGTCCGCGACCGCATCCGCGTCGAGCAGGGCGACATCACCGGGCAGCACGTCGACGCGATCGTGAACGCCGCGAACAGCACGCTGCTCGGCGGCGGGGGCGTCGACGGCGCGATTCACCGCGCCGCGGGTCCCGAGCTGCTCGATGCGTGCCGGTCGATCGGCGGCTGCCCCACGGGCGAGGCGCGCATCACGATGGGGTTCAACCTCGCGGCGATGTACGTCATCCACACCGTCGGCCCGGTCTGGGTCGACGGCAACCAGGGTGAGGACGACCTCCTCGCGAACGCGTACCGGTCCAGCATGGAGCTCGCCCGCACCCACGACGCGGCCACCGTCGCGTTCCCCGCCATCAGCACCGGCGCCTACGGCTTCCCGTTGGAGCGCGCGACGCGCATCGCCGTCCGCGAGGTGGCCGCCGCCCTCGAGGCCCACTCGATGCCGGAGCGCGTGACCTTCGTCTGCTTCGACGCCGGGACCGCCGAGGTCTACGAGACCATCGTGGCGGAGTTGCCGGGGTAGCGCCGCGCGCGGTCAACTGCCGCGCGAGAGCACCTCGACGAGGAACGAGCCGGGCACGTAGGGCTCTTCGCCCAGCGCGAGCAGGGACATCACCACGAGCCAGACGCCGAAGCCCACGAGGTTCGCGAGCGTCGCCGCGCCGCCCGCGCGGGGCGAGCACCGCTCGACCGCGCTCTGCGTGAACAGCAGCCAGCCGCCGAGGGCGAGCACGCCGACCCCCAGCGAGACGCCGGGCACGACCATGAACAGCCCCAGCGCGAGCGGCGTCGCGGCGAATCCCGCCGCCCGCAGGAGCTGGTCGACCGGCATCATGACCCGCCCGACCTGCAACACCACGAGGTAGACGACGAGCAGCCACACGAGCCACAGCACGAGCGCGAACAGGGTGCCGATGAGCACGCTCTTGAAGAACAGGTCGCCCGCCTGGCTGAAGTCGTCGCGGACCCACCACAGCCAGCCGCCGACTCCGTAGAGCAGCATGGAGCAAATCGCCACGAAGAGCGCCGGGACCGTCGCCCCCGAATCGCGCCGCAGCTCGTCGAGCATGTCGAGGTCGAAGCGGGCGAGCCGCCACAGACGTCCGAACGTCATTGGAATCTGGCCCACCGCCGTACCTTTCGGTTACGTTGACCGCACGGTCAACGGTAGCGGATCGGGCGCTTGGCAGGAATGCCGGGCCGCCGCGGGTAGCGCTCCGGCAGCGCGCCGCAGCGACGCACGACGATCACGCGCTGCATTGTCGCGCCCTCCGGCAGCGAGAGCGGCGCCGGCTCCTCGGCGCATCCACCGAGCGCCTCGATGGCCGCGGCCGCCTCGGCCAGCTCGCGCTCGGCGCCGCTGCCCTTGGGCGCGGCCATCACGCCGCCCGGCCGTAGCAGCGGCAGCAGGTACTCGACCAGCACCGGCAGCGGCGCGACCGCGCGCGCGACCGCGACGTCGAATGCCTCGCGGTATGCGGGGTCGCGGCCGGCCTCCTCGGCGCGCGCCGTGACCACGCCGACGCCGTCGAGTGCCAGCTCGTCCACAAGGGTTTCGAGGAAGCGCGCACGCCGCCCGTGCGACTCGACGAGGGTCAGGCGCAGCGCCGGCTCGGCGATGTGCATCGGCACGCCGGGGAAGCCCGCGCCCGCGCCGACATCGACGACCGTCGCGGGCTCGCCCGCGGGCAGCACACCGGCGTCGCGCAGCGCGACCAGCAGCGCCAGCGACTCGCCGAAGTGGCGTCGCTGCACGGCCGCGGGATCGGTGAGCGAGGTGAGCCCCGCCCGGTCGCGCCACTCCTGCAGCAGCGCGAGGTAGCGCGCGAACCGGTCGTAGGCGGCGGCGTCGAGCTCCAGGCCGAGGCGCGTGGCCTCCTCCTCGAGCGCCGCGAGGTTCTTCCGCGGATCCGTGCCGTTGTCGTGGTCAGCCGTTGACACGCTGTCCCGTCGATCTTCTAGACTGCACGTGCCCGGAGGCTGCCCGGGGGCGCGCAGTCACGTATGCATTCTGACGCGGACCCGCGGTCTGCCGTGGGCGGGTTCCGCACACACCGGCAAGCGCCCCGTCACACCGCCAACCACGTCTTCGACGAAGCAGGGATGAATTGCCGATGGCCGAGGCTATCAGCGCCGGCGATGCCAGCGCACACTTCCTCAACGCAATCGAACCCGAGAAGGCCCGCGACGAGCGGCCCGAGGTCGAGCGCTTCGTCGACTGGGTCGGCGCGGAGCGCGAGATGAACTCGCTCACGGGCGAGGAGATCGACACGTACCTCCGCGAGCGCTTCCCCGACCTCCTCGGCGACAGCGGCGACGACTCGGACGAGGGGGAGCTGGACGACGCGGCCGCCTCGCAGATCGAGCCGCTGCGCGCCTTCCTCGCCTACGCTTCCCGGCTCGCCTTCACCGAGGAGAACCTCGTCCCCCACCTGCGGCTCGGCGAGGGCGCGGGGGGCGCCCGCGGCGGCGCCGGCGCCGCCGCCGAGCTGGGCGGCAAGGCGTACTACGTGACGCTCGAGGGCGTTGCGTCGCTGGAGCACGAGCTCGAGGAGCTGAAGGGGCGTCGCCCGGAGATCGCCCGCGAGCTGCGCGCCGCCATGGCCGACAAGGACTTCCGCGAGAACGCACCCCTGGACGCCGCCCGCGACCAGCAGGCGCACCTCGAGGCCCGCATCCGCGTGATCGAGGACCAGCTCCGCCACGCCGTCATCATCGACCCCGAGACGAAGGGCGGCCGAGCCAACGTGGGCTCGACAGTCAAGGTGCTGAACCTGAGCGCAGACCGCGAGCAGACGTTCCAGCTGGTCAGCCCCAGCGAAGTCGACCCGGCCGACGGCAAGATCTCGGTCGAGTCGCCCGTCGGCAGCGCGGTCATCGACCACGTGCCTGGCGACGAGGTGGAGGTGCACGCCCCAGCCGGCGCCGTCCGCCTGCGCGTCCTCGAGGTCGACGGGTAGCGGCTAGCCGAGCGCGAGCTGGTCGACGGCGATCGCGTGCTCCACCCTCTCGGGCGCTGGGGCGGCCCGGATCGCGGTACCGCTGTTCCTGGTGACCGACGGCCTCTGGCGCATCGGCCTCCCCACAATGGATGAGGTCCGCGCCGAGATCGCCCCCCATCAGCTGGCACCCGCCGACGGCGAATAGCGGTGCGGCTGCAGTTGACCATGCGCAGAGCCGCCGCCGCGCGGGCGCGCCGCTCGCTGGCGGAATGCTCTGCAGCAAGAGCGTGCTATAACGAGGACTACTGGCGCGGACAGCTGGGCGCGGGCTCGGGTGGCCTGGCTCGCTCGTGGCCGCGAGGACGAGTTCATGAACTCACCAGATACAGGCGCGGGCCTCGGCCAGCTGGTAGATCGCCTGGGGAGCATGGTCCTGTTCCTCGTCGTGGGCGTCCCTGCAGGCTGGTACTGGATTGACGTTGTCTGGGTAGCGGGCATCGACAATTTGCTGCACATGACCCGCATCACTAACGACGGCACCGGGGAAACGGCCTTCGTGCGACCCGGCATCGAGTTCGTGGTCATCCCGTTTGCGGCGGCCGCCGCCGTGGCGCTGCGCTGGGGTGTCGACGTGTTCGAGGCGCCTGTTGTGACCCGCAGCCTGTGGCTCCCGCTGCTTGGGACTACTGCGGTGTGCACACTGATCTGGCTCGTCTGGGTGGAGTCCATTGTGGTCGTGGTCGTCCCGTTTGCGGCCATCGCCGCCGGGGTGCTGCGCGAGGCGACTCAGGGCCGGGGACCCGGAGCACCGCCGCCGAGGGCGATGGACGAGCGTCGCAAGAACGACACCCCGTGGCTGCCGTGGCTCGCGGCTGCCGTGTGGTGCACGGTTATGGGGTGCCTCCTGTGGTCGTGGGTGCCCCCCAGGCCCTGATTGGGCCCAACGACTTCGGGGTGGCGCGCTGGATCGGAACCGCGCAACTGGTGATTGTCGCCTACCTCGGGATGATCTTCTTCCCGCGCCTGACGGCATCGCTGGCAGGTGCGGTCGTCGGACCCGCGGTGTTCGCCGTTGTGGGCTACATCCTGTTTCCGTCACTCATGCGGGACCCGGAGTGGCACCTGGCTGACACACTGGTCGTGGCATCTCACGTGCGCGTCACCCTGGTGGTGACGGCCATGGTCGTTGTGATCGCCTACTCCGAGACGTTACGGCAGCGCCCCCTGACCTACGCCGTCTGGGCGGGCGTGTTGACGTTCTGCATGGCCGTGTCGGGGACGTTCAACGGGACCGACCCCTAATAGCTAGATCTGGCGGGTGGGCATCCCTTCCATCGACGAAGTCCGCGCCGGGATGAAGCGCGTTCACGCCGCCTCGGACGGCAACTGAGCGCCAGGCGTCGGGGGCTCTGAGCCGCCGTACGGGGAAGAGCTGACGGTCGGCTCGCGGCCCCGCACCTACAAGGATCGACGTGGGAACTACAGCTAGCCGAGCGCGAGCTGGTCGACGGCGACGGCGGCGAAGAGCAGGGTCAGGTAGCTGATCGAGTAGTGGAAGAGGGTCAGCGCGCCCTTGGTGCCGGGCGCGCGGTAGAGGCGCCACGTCAGCCACAGGAAGATCACCCCGCCGATGAGGGCGGTCGAGAAGTAGATCAGCGACATCCCCGCGATCAACGTGAACGCCAGCGCGAGCGCCACCAGCATCAGCGCGTAGAGCCCAATCTGGCGCTTCGTCTCCTCCTCGCCGCGCACGACGGGGAGCATCGGCACGCCCGCCCGCCGGTAGTCGTCGGCGAGCACCAGCGAGAGCGCCCAGAAGTGCGGCGGGGTCCAGTAGAAGACGATCAGGAACAGGAACACCGCGGCGATGCTCACCTCGCCGGTCACGGCCGCCCAGCCGATCATCGGCGGCGCGGCCCCCGCCGCGCCTCCCAGCACGATGTTCTGCACCGTCGAGCGCTTGAGGTAGTACGTGTAGACGCCGACGTAGAACGCGAACGCGCCGACGGCGAGCGCGGCGGCCAGGACGTTCACGGTCAGCGAGAGCCAGACCCCCGAGGCGGCAGCGAGCGCCAGCCCGAAGGCGAGCGCCTGGAACGGCTCGAGGATCCCCATCGGCAGTGGCCGCTCGCGCGTGCGCTCCATGAGCGCGTCGATGTCACGGTCGGCGTACTGGTTGATCGCGTTCGCGCCCCCGGCGGCGAGCATCCCGCCGATGATCGTCGCGGCGATCAGCCACGGCGAGGGCCAGCCCTCCTGGGCGAGCACCATCGCCGGCACCGTCGTCACGAGCAGGAGCCAGATGATACGCGGCTTCGTGAGCGCGATGTACGCGCGCAGCGTCTCGACGACGGGGCGGAGCATCAGCGCGTCGCTACGCACGCGCCGGCTCCCGCCCGCCGCCCATCGAGGGCGACGCCTCGGCCTCCTGTGTCGCCTCGCCCGGCTGGTAGGCCGCGGCGACGACGATGAGCACGGCCAGCGCCCAGATCGCCGCGCCGAGCGCGAGGTGCGAGGCGCGCACGACGTCGGAGAACGTGGTCCAGATGTTTGCAGCGCCCACGAGCATCTGCAGGCCGTAGAGCGCGAGCAGCGTCATCGAGGCCATCCCGAGCCGCTCGGCGTGCGGGCCCCGCAGCGTCGTCCCGGTCAGCGCCAGCAGTCCGACGGCGCCGAAGCCGACGAGCGTGCTCAGCCGGTGCGCCCAGTGGATGTGTTGCTCCAGCACGCCGTCGACGAACGGGATCGGCGCCTGCAGGCAGCCGGGCCACGTCGTGCATGCGGTGGTGGAGTTGGAGCCGACGACGTACGAGCCGCCGAGGAGTATCACCAGGAGGATCGCGGCGGTGATCGCCGCCAGCCGCACGAACGAGGCGCGCTCGCGGCTCTCGACGCGCCTCCGGCCCTCGCCGAAGAAGGCGAAGACGGTGAGGACGCTTAGCACCGCGAGCAGGGTGAGCGCGGTCCCGAGGTGCGCTGTCACGATCTCGGGCGGCAGCTCGCGCTCGACCGTCTCCTTGCCAAGCCAGGCCTGGACGGCGAGCAGCACGACCGCGGCGACCGCGAGGTTGCGCACCGTCGTGTCGCCTCGGTGCCGCAGCAGTGCGACGGCCGCGGTGGCGACGATGAGCAGCCCGACGATGGCGGCGGCGGTGCGGTGCGTGAACTCGATGATCGCGGTGCGCTCGGCGGGCGGGATGAGCTGGCCGTGGCAGAGCGGCCAGTCCGGGCAGCCGAGGCCGGAGCCCGTGGTGCGCACGACCGCGCCGATCGCGATCAGCACCAGCGTCGCGCCGACGGTCGTCACGGCCAGTGCCTGGTACCGCGTCACTCGCTGGCCCCGATCCTCACTCGCGCACCCCGCATCGTACCGCCCAGCCGGGTCAGGCGCTGAGCCGCGGTCTCCCGCCGGTCACGCCTCGGGCGGGCGCGAGGAGGCCTCCTCGGCCTCCCGTTCGGCGAGGCGCTCCTTGAGGGTGTCGAGCTCGCGCTGGACCGTCCGCAGGCGGGCCTGGAGCCACAGCAGGTAGATGAAGAGCCCGGCCCAGAAGACGGCGAACCCGGCGAACAGGAACTCGAGGTAGTCCACTACGCGACGCCCCGTCCCGCTCGCGTCCCGTCAGCCTCGAGGCGGTCGACCTGGGCGCGCAGCTCCTCGGCCTCGACGCCGATGCGCTCGGTCTCGGCGCGGAGTGAGAGCAGCCAGAGCGTGAGCAGCGTGACCGCCGCCATGCCGATCATCAGCACGAGCAGCATCGAGTCCGGCAGCGCCTGGTTGCCGGGCAGCGTCGTCACGATCGGGTCGGGGTGGAGCGTGCGCCACCAGCGCACGGACATGTTGATGATGGGGATGTCGACGAAGCCGATGATCGCGAAGACCGCCGCGTAGCGCGCGGCGCGCACGTCGGTGGAGTCGGAGAGGCTGCGCGCGAGCAGGTAGCCGCTGTAGATCAGCAGGAGCACGAGGGTGCTCGTGAGGCGCGCGTCCCACGCCCACCACGTCCCCCAGATCGGCTTGCCCCAGATCGCGCCCGTCGCCAGCGTCAGCGCCGTGAACAGCACCCCGACCGTCGCCGCCGCGCGCGCGACCGCGTCGAACCGCATGTCGCCGCGCCACAGCACGAGGATCGAGGCGACGAAGACGACGAAGAAGGCGAGGTAGGCCGCGATCGCCGAGGGCACGTGGATGTAGAAGATGCGCTGCACCTCGCCCTCGATCGCCTCGCGGGGCGCGACGACGACGGCGCCGACGAGCATCGCGAGCATCGCGGCGCCGGTGAGCGGCGGCAGCAGCGTCCAGCGGGCGTCGTAGACGGGGCGCACGAGCGCCCACAGGCCGGCAGCGGCTCGACGAGCCCCGCCCGGCTGGAGAGGTGACCCGGGCGCGGCGCTCATTGCTCGGCCACCATCGGGAACAGCAGCGCGCTGCCCACCGCGCTCCAGACCGTGAACGCCGCGAGCAGCAGCAGCCACGGCGAGCCGCCCGTGGGCAGGTCGAGCGCGCCGCCGGTGGCGCGCACCGCGGCGATGAGCAGCGGCACGAGGAGCGGGAGCGCGAGCACCGGCATGAGCACCTCGCGCGACCGCACGCGGCTCCCGAGCGTGGAGAGCAGCGTGGTGAGGCTGACGTAGCCGACGGTGCCGAGCGCCATGATCGCGATCAACTCCGGGGTGAGCAGCGCGGTATTGAAGAGGATAGTCGCCAGCAACAGTACGGCCAGTTCGATCAGCAGCAGCGCGAGCAGGTTGCTCACCACCTTCGCCACGTAGAGGGCCGTCCGTGACACCGGCGCGACCATGAGCGCGTCGAAGGTGCCCTGCTCCACCTCGGCGGCGAACGAGCGGCCGCTGGCGATGATCCCGGCGAACAGGAACGTCACCCACAGCACGCCCGGCAGCAGCGGCCGCACCTCGCCCGTCGCGAGGTCGAGCGCGAACGAGTAGGTGAGTACGCTGATCGCGGCGAAGACGGCGGCCGAGAGCCACCCCGCGCGCTGCCGCCACAGCAGGCGCAGGTCCTTGCCGAGCACGGCCGCTGCGGCGCTCATGCGCCCACTCCCGCCGGCGCCGGCGAGGGCTCCACGACGCGCCCGCGGTCGAGGTCGATCGCGCGTTCGGCCCAGCCCTCGGCGCGCTCACGCTGGTGCGTGGCGGCCAGGACGGTGACGCCGGGCGCGCGCAGCACCAGCTCGTCGAGCAGCGCCAGCCCGTCGCGGTCCAGGCCGGTCTCGGGCTCGTCGAGCAGCAGCACCGCCGGGCGGTGCAGCACGGCGCGGGCGATTGCGAGCCGCTGGTGGAAGCCGTGCGAGAGCACGGCGGTCTCCTCGTCGCGGCGCGTCCACAGCCCCACCCTCCGCAGCAGCTCCTCGACCCGCGCTGCGGCGTCCTCGACGCCATAGAGGCGGGCGAAGAACTCGAGGTTCTCGCGGGGTGTCAGCTCCTCGTAGAGCATCGGGCGGTGCGTCAGCACGCCGATCGAGGCGCGCACGCCGCCGGACGCCTTGCGCAGGTCGTGGCCCGCGACGGTGGCGTCGCCTTCGGTCGGTGCGAGGAGGGTGCAGAGCACGTTGAGAAGCGTGGTCTTGCCGGCCCCGTTGGCGCCGAAGAGCGCGACCTTCGCGCCTTCGGGGACCTCGAAGCTGACGCGGTCCAGCGCGACGGCGCCGCCGAAGCGCCGGGTCAGCCCGCGCGCCTCGATCACGCCGCTACCCGGCGGCCGGTGAGGTGCAGCGCCACGGCGCCGCCCGCGATGATCGCGAGCGCCAGCACCACGGCGACCGCGGCGCCTGTCGTGCCGGTGAGCGGGTTCGGCGTGTTGCGGCCGGCGAGGCCGTCGAGGAGCACGGTCACGGACTCGCCGGGCCCCGCGGCTCCCTCGTGGCCGACGACCGTGCTCGGTTCGCCGCTCTCGTCGCGTTCGCCGACGACGGCGGAGCCCGCGAGCGGGCGGATCTCGTCCGCGAATCGCGTCGGCACGGAGACCTCCATCTGGTCGGTGGGCAGCGGCGCGGTGACGCGCAGCGCGTAGGCGTCGCGCGCCCGATCGTAGCCGACGACGTACCGGCTGACGACCGTCGTCACGCCGGGCCGCAGCGCCGTGCCGACGGCGAGCGTGCCGCCCTCGACGCGCGAGTCGCCCTCGCCCCCCGCCTCGGCGACGAGCGTGCCGTCGGGCAGCGGGATGCGGAGCGTGACGCCCTCCTCGTCGCCGACGAAGACGCGGTCGCCGGGGTTGCGCACCTCGTCCTCGCGCAAGAACACGATCTGCGCGTTCGCGCGGTCGAGCCGCAACACCGTGACCGTCGTGCGGTCGACGCTGAGCGCGGGCGGCTCGGTGGTCGTCGCGTACACCACCAGCTCCACCTCGGCGGTCGGCAGTTCGGGTGAGAGCAGCACCGGCGGGGTGAGGTACTGCACGCCGTCGTACACCCCGCGCACGACGTACGAGAGGTCGGCGTCGGCCTCGACGTCGAACGCGAACCGCCCCGCCTCGGTCGTCGCCTCCTGCGCCGACTGCACCCCGCCCTCCCCGAGCACGATGAGCTGCACGGTCAGCGGCTCGGCGAGGGGTCCCGAGCCGCCGAGGAGCACGACCCCGGTGATGCGCCCGCCGGGCTGCTGCGCCGACGCGGCGGCCAGGCCCAGCGCGAGCGCTGCGAGGGCGCAGGCCACGAGGAGCCGGACGGGCGGGGTCACGCGTCGCCGCGCGGGTCGAGGCCGGCGTCCCGGAGCGCCTCGGTCACGGCGCGCAGGCGGGGCGCGAGCGCGCGCCTGCCGTCGCGGCGCTCATCGGGCGAGATGCGCCCACTCGCGGCGTCGTCGTCCAGCTCGCGCAGCTCGGCGAGCAGCGTCCGGTACTCCTCGGCGAGGTGGGCGCCGTCGCCGCCGTCGGGCGCCGCCTCGCGGCCACGCAGCAGCGGGCCTCCGATGACGGCGGCGGCGAAGCCGGCGAACCCCACGAGCACGAACCACTCCATCACTCGCGGCCCTCACCCGCGCGCAGCTGTTCGTCCAGCCAGCGCTCCTCGGACGCGTCGAGGGAGCCGCCGCCGGCCGCTGCAAGGGCGGCGGCGCGGCGCATCCGCCACAGCGCCGTGGCGCCGATGGCGGCGACGAGCAGGGTCGAGCCGCCGACCCAGCCGAAGAGCCACAGGTTGAAGCCCTCGCGCGGCAGCTCGGCGAGCACCGCGTCCCCAAAACGGTCGGAGAAGTAGAGCAGGATGTCGTCGCCGCTCCGACCGGCCGCGAGCTGGTCGCGGATCTCGGCGCGCATGTCCTCGCAGATCGTCAGCTCGCAGTGGTCGAGCCGGACGTTGATGCAGCGCGGGCACATCAGCTGCTGCTCGACCTGCAACGCCTGCGCCTCGAAGTCCTGCGCGCGGGCAGGCTCGCCGGTTCCGCCGAGGTGGCCCGACGCCCAGGCGCCCGCGACCGCGATCGCCGTGGCCGCGCAGGCGATGAGCGCGAGCCGCGCGGCGGCGGGCATGCTCACGCCCTCGTCGTCGCGCCGGAGGGCGGGACCGCCGGGGCCGTGACGCGCTCGCGCGCCGGTTGCGGCGCGAACACCACGATGCCGCCGAGGACGTAGAGGCCCGCGCCGATCCAGAGCCACGCCATCAGGGGGTTCACGAACGCGTTGATCTCGGCGACGCCGTCGGCGTCCCAGCCCTGCAGGAACACGTAGAGGTCCTCGCGCCACCCGGTATCGACATCGACCATCGCCATGGGCTGCTCGGGGAAGTTGCGGAAGAAGCGCCGCCCCGGCTCCAGCGAGGTGACCACGTCGCCGCCGCGCCGGACGGTCACCGCCGCGACCACCTCGGTCTCGATTCCGTTCGCCGTGCCCGCGCGCTCGCGGAGGCCCTCGAACGCCAGCGTGTAGCCGCCGACCTCGAACGACTCGCCCGGCGCGACGATGCCGCGCGCCTGCGACTGGTAGACGGTCGCGGACACCACGGCGACGGCCATCACGGCCAGCCCGAGGTGCACGAGGTAGCCCCCGTAGCGGCGTCGGTCGCGCTCGAACAGCCCGAGCAGCGCGGCGGGCCAGCTGCTCCCCGCGGCCGCCCGCCGCCCCCTCGCCCCGATCGCGAACTCGCGCAGCGTGACGTACCCGAGCGTGGTCGACGCGCTCACCGCGGCGAGGGCGAAGCCGTCGCGCATCCCGAGCGCGGCGAGGAGCGCCGCGCTGCCC
>VXMU01000005.1 GCA_009840945.1 Chloroflexota bacterium
GTCGGCCGACGGCTCGACGGTCGCCCCCCCGCCGCCCGTGCCCCCCCCCTTCATGCCGATCAGCGGACCGAGCGACGGCTCGCGGATCGCGACGACGGCGCGCTTCCCGATGGCGGCGAGCCCGTCCGTGAGCCCGATCGAGGTGGTGGTCTTGCCCTCGCCGGCCGGCGTCGGCGTGATCGCGGTGACGACGACGAGCTTCCCGGAGGCGCCGCCCCGCGGGATCGCCTCGAGCGGTACCTTCAGCTTGTCGTGCCCGTACGGCTCGAGCGCCCCCCACTCAAGGCCGAGCTGCTCCACCACCTCGCGCATCGCGCGCACCGCCACCTCCCTCGTCACGCTTGCCGAGGGTACCGGATCGGGTGCGCGGGTCGCGCTGCAGCTACACGAAGGGCGCGCGGCTCGTCTCGGCCGGAGCATCGGGAACCGGGACGCCGGACCAGCGCAGGAACCGGGCCTGCACCCAGCCTCGCGACCCGTCCTCCGTCAGGACGTGGACCCATACGCAACTGTAGGGAGCAATGTCGTCCCCGCACGCATCGTCGTCGGCGAAGACGAGGTGGCGGCGGAAGGCGTCGGGCACAACCTCGACGGCGCTCCCGGCGGCAAGGCAGACCGTGACCGGGGGCTCGGCGGTTGGCTCGGATTCCAAGTGCAGGCAGCCATCAACCACAAGCTCGGCCGAGACGGACGGCTCGAAGGGAGGGGGCTGGATCGCGGGATACATGACAGTCCAGACCGGTACGTACCCTCGCCCCACGGTTGGCCACGATCGGAGCCGCAACTCGCGGCTGGTTTCCCCCCAGGTGCCCCGCCACCAGGTACTGTCCCGGTCGCCATAGAGCCCCGGATACTCGGAAGCGTCACCGGTCACCGAGACGCGCATCTCGCCCTCGAGATCCACGACGGTTCCCTCGTCGTGGAGGAAGAGCGTGGGATCGTCCGGCGATGGGAGAAGGCGTCCCCGGGACAGGTGCTGTGGGACCGGGAGCCACTCACCATCCAGAGTCGCGATCTGGAGGCCGATGAACGTGTTGACCACGAGGCCGGAGCTGTCGGCGAGCCACACGCCGGGGTTCTCGACGGCGACGCCGATGCCCAGGTAGCGGACCGGGAACACCGCGCCGCCGATCCGCATCAACTCCTCGCCTGTTCCGGCATCGAGGACCGAGACGGTCGTGAGGGCGGTCTCCACGCTCCCGGACTCGCGGCCCCAGAGCAGAGACGTGACCGCGATGTAGCGGCCATCGGGGGAGAGCTTGTAGCCCGTCTCGCTGACGTTCCCCGCGCGTCCGTCCCGAAACTCAAACGCGGTGACATAGTCGAAGGAAACGTCCGACAGCAACTCGTCGGGCCAGCGATAGCGCAGCAGGCGGCTGCGGTAGCCCACCGCGCCGGGCAGGAGCAGGGCGAATCCATCCGTGGTCTCGAGCAGCTCCGCGTCGCGGAAGCTGCTGGGCGGATGGTGCGAGCGCACGGACGGGGGAAACGCGTGCGCCGCATCAGCGTGTGGACTGAGCCGCACACTTGTCCCGACCGCGAGATCGACGACCCTGAAGTTGTCGCCGTCTCTTGCGAGGACGTAACCGCCGTCGAAGTCGAAGAGCTTGATTCTCCAATCGCGCGAAGGGAGTTCGAACGATGCGACCTCCTCAAGGGACGGGTCCAGCACCACATAGCGTCCTAGCCAGTCGCCGGCCGAGTCAAAGTACTCGAAGATCACGGCGTCCCCATCCTGGGCCACCTGCAGGGCGTTGGCCTCCCATGTGAACAGGCGCCCGTTCGCGTCGATCAGCCGGCTCGGCGCGTCCGGAAGGAGCTCACGAGTCACGATCTCGACCGTGCCCGCCGCTGCGTCGACAGCGAAGGTCCGATCGAATCTCGATCGCGGATCCGGGAGCTCGGCGTCGGGTATCAGATCACCGACCCCGTACGTCGTGCGGGTGAAGGAGGCGTACACGTCCTCGGGTGCGATCTCGCGCAGGCCGAGGCCCGTCGGCGCCTCGGGGGTCGGAGTCGGCGTCGCCATTGGTGTCGCGGTGGGCGTGGCCGTGGGCGTCGTAGTCGGGGTCGGCGCGGGCGTTCGGGTGGCTGTAGGCGCAGCGGTCGGAGTCGGAGTAGTGACGGTCGTCGGCGTCGCCGTGGCCGTCGGAGTCGGCGGGGCGGCAGTCGTGGGTGCCGGCGGAGGCGTCCGAGTTGCCGCGGCGGTTGCGGTCGGCGTCGGTTGCGCGGTTGGCGTGGAACTCGGCGTCGGAGTTGCGTCCGCGACAGCGACGGTGGAGGTCGCGGGCGGTGCGACCGGCGCATCCTCGCCGCCGGAACACGCGATCGCCGCCGCGAGGGCGATCGCAGGCATGAGCACTCCCAGGCCCCTGCCAGCAACCATGTCCCGCCCCCCTCACGGAGTATGACGCCGCCTCAGAGCGTGAGGTTCCCGTGGCGCGGCTTGCCACAGGGTGCTCGGCGCGACGGCCTCAGGCCCGGCCCACCGCCGCGTCGATGCGCGCGATCAGCTCGGCGTCGAGGGGGCCGCGCGCCTCTGCGTCGACGCACTCGCGCAGCTCCTCGCGGTTCTTGACGCCGAGCACCACGGTCGAGACGCCCGGCATCGAGAGGGCGTAGCGGTGCGCGAGCGCGGCCGGCGACTCGCCGAGGTCGCGCGCGAGGGCACGGAACGGGGCGGCGCGATCGAAGTCGGCCGCGTCGCCGTGTCCGTCCGGCAGCTCGCGGTCGATCGCGTCGGTGAGGGCGCCCGCCTGCACGGCGCGGATGCCCATCACCGCCACGCCCTGCTCGGCGGCAGCGGCGATCACCTCGCGTGGGCGCAGTGCGCCCTCGAAGCGCTGGATCGCGCCCGCCGAGTCGAGCAGGTTGGCGATGCACTGCACCGCGCCGGGCGGGGTCGCGGAGCGGAGCGCCGCGATCACGGCGTCGGGCACGCCGATGCCCGTGATGCCCCACGCGCCCGCGAGCCCCTCCGCCACCAGCCCCTCGAGCGCCGGGCGCACCGCCTCCTCGAAGAGCGTGAGCGGGGTGCCCTCGTAGCGACCGGCGTCGGCGTCGGCGACGAGCATGTTGTGCACGAGGAACACGTCGACGCGCTCGAGGCGCAGCCGTGCCAGGCTCTCGATGAGGCTCGAGCGCAGCAGCTCCGCCACCTTGGAGGCCGGCGGCGCGCCGACGCGGCACTTGGTGGAGACGCGCACGCCGTCCGGGAGCCGCCCGCCGAACGCCTCGCCGATGACGCGCTCCGCCTCCCCGTCGCCGTAGCTCGGCGCGACGTCGAGCAGGGTGATACCGAGCTCGATCGCCTCGCGCGTGGTGGCTACGCACTCCTCGCGGGTCGTCGCGCCCCAGACCTGCCCGATCCCCCCGCCGCCGAGGGTGAGCGCGCTCACGTCGTATCCAAGGCTGCCGAAGGCACGTTGCTCCACGGCGCGAGCGTAGTGCGCGGGCTCGCGGCGGGACAACGGGCGAGCGTTGCGAACCCTCTCGTCAGGGCAGCGAGCGCATCCTCTCCGGTCCCCTCTCCCCGAGGGAGAGGGTTAGGGTGAGGGAGGGTCCGCCCTCCG
>VXMU01000047.1 GCA_009840945.1 Chloroflexota bacterium
CGTAAGATCGTCGGCAGCGTCAGAGTTGTATACGAGACCGGGCGTGGGGGTGGGCTCCGAGGTCGGCTCCTCGGAGGGCGGATCGTCCGCTCCCTGTGCGACGACCGTCGCCGGGGAGAACGCGATCACAAGGGCAGCCAGCACCAGGGCGATCATCGCCCCGGCAAGGACGCCAGCTCTCAGTCGGCGTGCGCCAACAATCATCCCTCGACCGTCCCCTTGAACCCGGGAATGCCCGGGCCGTCTCGTGACCTGCGATCGCCGCCTCGCGGCGTGCGCCGGCGTGGGGAGAGACGCCTCCGAGGAGGCGCCGCTACGCCTGCGTCATGGACGCGCGGCTATGCAGGAGAGGGCCGAGCGAGCGGGCTGGCCTCAGGGGACATCGTGGAAGACCCAATGCGGGGAGCGTATGATTCGCTCCGCGAGGGTTCCTGATGCGGAATCGAAGTGAGAGTCGGCCGCATCGGATCCATGCTGTACGGGGCCCGGCCCTGCGGGGTCGGGCCTCTACGCAAGCCCGATGCTGCCACCCGTCGCCCGATCGCACGTGGGGGCTCGAGACGGCTCCGCAGTCCCGGCCCCGTTCGATACGCCATCAGCATCCTGGACTCCCATTCACTGGTTGTCGCCTTCAGTCGTTGCGCAGACATTAGGTGCAGTACCGATCGTTGTCAAGATCATTTTTTGTAGACGTAGATCGTTGCAACACGACTCGTTTGCTGGCAGAATCTGACCGCAGGGAGCTGCGCTCGTGCAACCCGCCACGTCCGGGGACTGGAAGTCGGACTGCCGGGTGAGCGAGCTCGGATGCGCCCATCGAGGGCGTCGCTGCGTGACGCCGGACGGCCGGCGGATTCGTTGCGCTCCCGGCTCTCCCGCGTTGGGGGTGGGATCCCCGGCCGAGCCGATCCCCCGGAGTGGCTCAGGCCACGATTGTGGTCGACCGCGCCCGCAAGGGAGCCGCCGCGCAGACGGAGCGTAGCGGGCGGCAGGCCTTGCCGGCGCAGGGATGCGCTTCGTCCTGGATCACCTGCGCCGCGCACTCGAGAGGCGACGAGATGCACAGCGATGCCCGCGGTGAAGGTGGCGGAGGCGGTGCCCGCGCGGGGCGCCGATCGGCCGACATGGACCTCGGGGCCTTCGTTGCGGGCGTGGTCGGCGCCGTCAACTGGTGTGTACGCGACGAGCTCGAGCCCGAGGGCATCAGCTCCGTGGAGTTCGCGATCCTGAGAGCCCTGCAGTACAGCGAGACGAGCACCGCCACGCAGCTGGGACATCTGCTGCCGGTGGACCGGTCGAGCATCAGCCGGGCCGTCACCAACCTGGTGAATAGGGGACTCGTGGGCCGGAGGCGCCGGCGCAGCGATCGGCGCGTCGTCACCCTCGAGCTGACGGAGGAGGGCGCGGAGATGACCCGCGAGCTCGGCCAGCGCGTCGAGCGGCGCTACGACGAGCTGCTGGAGGGCGTCAGCCCGGAGAACATCCGCGTCTTCATGGCGACCGGCAGGCGCATCATGGAGAACCGGGGCAGGGCCCGGAGCGAGCGGTGAAATCGGGTATCTCGTCCCTCGCCCGGGCCAGTCGTACCCAGAATCGTCACCAGCCATCCCGCCGCCGAGCGTTCGGCGTGGGCGATAGGGCGCGGAGTGGCGGGCTAGGGCTTGCCGGCCACGGCCTCGCCGAATGCGAGCCCGCACCACGCGCTGCTGTCGACTCGCCACCGGTTGTAGGCGGCGCGTATCTGGTTGCAGAGCGCCTCGGTCGCGGCCCCGTACTTGATGGCCGCCTCGGTGACCTCGGGAGCGAGGAACCACTTGTCGACGACCTCGGAGATGAAGGCGACGTCCCTCGGGGTCGCGTAGTCATCGAACGTCGCGCTCGTCTGGACGTGGGTGAACCCGGCGTCCTCCAGGTGGCGCTTCAGCTGCTTGCCCATCTGCGGATGGCCGTCGTCGGCGGCCACCAGGTCCTCGAACATCTCCCAGGCGCGCCCGATCACCCCGTAGTCGGGGTAGGTGAAGCAGGACTCGCAGATCATCTCGCGGCACCCGATGATGCCGCCGGGCTTGAGGACGCGATTCACCTCGGCCAGCACCGCGGCCGTGTCGGGAATGTGCATGAGCACGCTGTGACAGTGGGCGACGTCGAAGTAGCCATCCTCGAACGGCATGTCCGTCACGTCGGCCACGTGGAACGTCGCGTTGTCCAGGCCGCCGGCCAGCGCGACCGACCTCGCGAGGTCGATCTGGGACGCTTCCATGTCGACGCCGTGCAGCTCGCCGGGGGCCACCGCCCTCGCCAGCCCCACGGAGATGGTGCCCGGACCGCAGCCGAAGTCGAGGACGCGCAGGCCCGGTCTGAGGTACGGGAGCAGGTACGCGGCGCTGGCCTCGGCGGTGTTCCGCCGGAAGGTCTCCATCATCTCCTCGCCGAAGCCCATCGTGTAGTCAGGGGTCGCCCAGGTCGGCTCGTCGCCCTCTGTCGGGGGCGCCCCTGGCTGATTGAACTCGGTGTCCCCGCTGGCGGTCATTCCCGTTCCTCCTTGCCGGGTAACGTGGCGGACCGACCTGGCCGGTCCGCCGACGGAAGGGTCTCGTCGGGTCCTGCAGGCGCCGGTCCCGCGAGCGCTCGGCCGCGTTCCACGCGGCGTCGCAGCGGGGCTCCTCGCCGATGCTTCGAGGGGCGCCGCGCGCTTCCAACTCGCCGCGCGAGCGCCGTCCGTGCGATTCGGACTACTGGTTCACCTCTGTTTGACAAGTGATTATTGCACCAACAGTGTGACTGCCACGTGACCGACGAAGGCAATATCGGTCACGATTTGTAACTATCTCGGGTTTACGACACGATTGCCCAAGTTCCCGCCCGGATTCCCCTGCGTCGTGACGCCGAGGGCGGCAGTAGCCCCTCGATCCGGTTCTGAACGCCAACGCACAGCCTCGATGCTATAGCGCCTCGCTGGGACTCTCAGACGACGGTCAGGAGCGGGACTCGGGTGCAATTCGGCGGAGGCGACGCCCGGTGTCTGCAGTCCGAACTCGCTATAGATGCGATCGCTGTGTCCGACGCGTTCTGCCGTTGCAGAAGCAGTACGCGCTCGGTAGCTTGGCCGGAACGCTCGGGAACCCGGCTCGCTCACTCTCAGAGGGCCGCGCGGGCTGACCGTCGGCCGGGAGGACGGTCGCGAAGGTCACGATTCGGACGCCGCAACAGCGGGGAGTGGGACCCTGTCGGAGTCGCTGAAGGGAAGCTGGCGATGACATCCGACGAGCGCATCAAGGTAATGGTGGTGGACGACCACTCCATCGTTCGGGAGGGGCTGAAACACGTCCTCGAGCAGTCCGGTGAGTTCGAGGTGGTGGGACAGGCGGGGGACGGCGAAGAGGCAGTCAGACTAGCAGCCGAGGTGTCTCCGGACGTCGTGGTGATGGACGTGATGATGCCGCGAAAGGACGGGGTGGAAGCCTGCAGGGAGATCATGGAGTCCGCCCCCGAGACCCGCGTCGTGATGCTGACGGTCGCGGACGAGGAGACGGCCGTGGTGGAGGCCGTGGCCGCCGGTGCAGCCGGGTATCTCCGGAAGGAGACCGACAGGGACCGGCTCCTGTCGACGGTGCGAGGCGTGTCCCGTGGTGAGTTGCGCTTGCCCGCGGAGGTTGTGCGAGGCGTGTTCGCGGCGGTCCGCGATGTCGCCGAAGCGGGAGATGCAGCCGACGCCGCCGGGTTGACCGAGAGGGAGCGCGAGATACTCGTCGCCTTTGCCGGGGGCACGTCGTACGCCCGGATAGCGGAACAGAGGGGTATCAAGCCGGTGACCGTTCGGAATGCCATCTACGGCATCCAGCAGAAGTTGGGGATTACGTCGATGCAGGGCCTGGTTCTCTGGACCGCGCGGAACGGGCTGCTGGATGACTATGACCCGGAGAGCCAGGGGTAGGCTTCCTTTCGATTCAAGCCTCGCGGTGCGGACGGTTGGCCTTCCCCGCGTCACCCGGCCCGTCGGCCAAGGGTAGATTCGGGAACGATGCGCCGGGGCATGCCCTCGATGGGCGGCGCCCCTGGGTCCGTCGATGTTCGGGGGTGGCGATGGCTCAAGGATCCCACCACCGCCGAGGTGTCCAACTGGTAACCAGGGCGGCACAGGTCCTGGGCATGACCGATTGGGAGCGCCACGACGGCGACCCGGACGGTCTGAGGCTCATTGCGAGGACGTTCGTCTGGGCACGCTGGCTGATAGTCGCATTCGGGCTCGTCCTGTGGGTGTACCGGCCCGTGGACTGGCTGGAGACCTATGCGGCGTATCTGCCGGGGCTCTTGCTGCTGTTGGCGCTCAACGGATATACGCACTGCCGGCTGGCGACGAAGCAGGCCGTGACGAGGGGTTGGATTCTCCTCAATGCGACGGTGGATGTGTTCATCCTCTCGGGCGCGGTGGCGGCAGGCGGGGGATTCGGTCACTCCTTCCTGCACCTCCTCTACTACCCTCAGCTTGCCGGGTACGCGGTGGTGCTCACGTCCTTCCGGCTCACGATGGCCTGCGCCACCTTCGTGGCCGTTCTCTATCTGGCTGTCAGCCTGACCGCCGGCGACGGCATCGACACTGCCGCCGCCGAGGAGAGGACCCTGGTCGCCCGGATGCTCGTCATGTACGCGGTGGCGGCGATCGTCAACATCATCGCCAGATTCGAGCGCGGGCGGTGGAGCCGGGCCGTGGAACGCGAGCGCGACCTGCAACGTGAGCAGGTCGAGTTCTCCCAGACGATTCACGACACCACGGCGCAGTCCGCATACATGATCGGGCTCGGCGTCGACACCGCGAGGGCACAGGCCGGGGACACGAACCCGGAGCTGGCCGCCACCCTCGAGGCGATTTCCCGGTTGTCCCGCTCCGCGATCTGGGAGCTGAGACACCCCATCCACATGGGTGGCATCTACGAGGGTCGCGCGCTGAGCTCCGCGCTGAGCTCCCACGCGACCAGCTTCACCAACGTCACCTCCGTGCCCTGCGAGCTGACCCAGACCGGAGTCGAGCCGCCGCTCTCGACAGAGTCCAGGGGCCTGCTCTTCTCGATCGCGCACAACGCGCTCACCAACGCCTTCCGCCACGCCGAAGCGAGCAGCGTAGCGATCCACCTGGCATGCGAGGAGGAGGAGCTGCGGCTCTCCGTGCTGGATGACGGAGTGGGGCTCCCCGCCGACTACGCCCAGCGCGGCCGCGGCTTCGAGAACATGGACACGTACGCCAGGCGACTGGGCGGCCGTCTTGTTGTCGAACAGCGCGGCGCGATGGGCGGCGCGACCCTCACGTGCGTGATTCCGACGGAGCGAGGCTAGAGGAACAGCACTCGGACCGGTCCCGAAAACGGTATATGGCTCCGCGCACCAGGCTGCTGACGACGACGTCGAGGACGGCGCGTAGCCAGGCAGTGCGTTCCCCCGGCTCACACCCTGGCTGACCTCACGAGCCGGGCCGCCGGGGCACCTCGTGGCGTGCCGCGGGCACGGCCACGTCGTCGAGGTACTCGACCCCGGGAGACCGATCACGAGGGGCTCGAGTGCGCAGCGTGCTCGCCCTGCCCCAGAGCACCGTCGACTCTCGGCCGACAGGGCAAACGCCCTGCTCAGTCAGGGCACACGCCCGACGGGCTACGGGCGTCCGGCAATTGGCGGAGCCGTTCGGAGTCCCGAAACTCTTGCCGAGGCGACCTGGGCCATCGGGCCGCTGGTCTCCGCCCGGCGCCACGACCGGGAAAGCGAGGGGTGGGCGATGCGTAACAGCTGGGTGCGCCATGCCGTGATCGCGCTGGGGCTGTCCGTGCTGGCACTCGCCTTCCTCGCCTGTGGGGGAGAGACGACGCCGCCGGACGACGCCCCCGCAGGAGGTCAAAGCGCGACCAGGACGACCGCGACGACAGGGGCCACACCGGCTACCACGACCGAGGTGCGGGACTCCTCCGGAACGTCACTCAACGAGTACCTGGCAATCTGCTCAAGCCCGATCTCGGGCCCGATCGACGTGGAACCCACCCTCGAGGGCTTCGCGACGGTGATCGCGGAGTACATGAAGCGCCTGGAATCAGCGAATCCGCCCGAATCGGTCGCCGCCTGGCACGACGCGGTGCTGGACTACCAGGAGGCCCTGCAGGAGGCGCTGGACGACGCCCCCGAGTTCGACGACGAGGACGCCGAGACGCTGTACCTCGTCACCGCGGTCTTCCCGGCCGTACTCCCGCACCAGGCCGCGATTGACGCGGCCATCGCCGCCATGGACCCGGATGTCTACGCGCTCATGGTCGAGGCGGGTTGCATCGACGAGGAAGGGTTCGGATTCGGGGACGACCCGTCCTCGGGTGGACGACTCATCACCGAGTTCACCTCGATCAGCGCGGGCGGCAACCACACGTGCGGCGTGGGGACCGATGGCTACGTCGGCTGCTGGGGCGAGGACTGGAACGGCAGCACCATGCCGCCCGACGGCACGTTCGTCTCGGTCAGCGCCGGGGAGTATCACACCTGCGGCGTCAGGACGGACGGCACGGTCGCCTGCTGGGGGAGCGACAGCGACGGCGAGGCCACGCCTCCCGAGGGCACGTTCTCCTCGGTCAGTGCGGGACCAGAGCACACCTGCGGCGTGGGGACCGATGGCGTCGTCGCCTGCTGGGGGAGCGACGATGACGGCAAGGCAACGCCTCCCGGCGGTGCGTTCTCCTCCGTCAGCGCGGGCGACGACCACACCTGCGGTGTCAGGACGGACGGCGCCCTCGCCTGCTGGGGCGACGACTTCTTCGACAAGGCCACACCGCCGGACGGCCGGTTCATCGCCATCAGCGCCGGATTCGCTCACAACTGCGGGGTCATGACCGACGGCTCCATCTTCTGCTGGGGCCAGGACCTCTCGGGCGAGTCCTCACCTCCCGAGGGCGAGTTCGTCTCCGTCAGCGTGGGCTTCCAACACCACACGTGCGGCCTGAGGACCGACGGCGCCGTCGCCTGCTGGGGCGACGACTCTGCGGGTCAGGCCACACCGCCCAGGGGCGAGTTCATCTCGGTCGACGCCGGCGCGTACCACAGCTGCGGGGTGCGCCCCGACGGCTCCGCCGTCTGCTGGGGCGACGATAGCGGCGGCCAGGCCTCGCCGCCCAGCGCGCCGTGAATCGACCTGTCAGGAACGAGGTTATGGCGATCTCCGGCTCACGCCGTCCCGACACCAGGCGCCGTTCGCTGGCCGGCATCCCGCGCCGGGGTGGGATGCTGGTGCTTCTTGCCGCCGTGCTGCTGCCCGTCGTCGCGTGGGGCGCCCGTGCGAGCGCGCAGGGAACTGAAACCGTCTGCGGTGCCGGGTTGGTCGTCGGTTCGGGCGAGAGCTGCACGTATCCAGGCACCAGCGTCGAGTTCTCGGTCACCTCGTCGGGGCGCGGACAATTCCTGTTCTTCACGAGCGGGACCAGCATCGAGATCAAGGACACGACCATCAACGGCGTGGTCTACAACTTCGTGGCGAAGTCACAACGCGACGGCACCTGGCTCGTCGAGACCGCCGGCGACTCGGTCGCTCCGACTCCTACCGCAACCGCGACGGCGACGCCGACAGCTATCCCTACGCCCACACCCACAGCTACGCCCACGCCTGTCCCGGACGGCGAATGCCGCGCCGGTCTGGTCGTCGGCCCTGGGGAGAGCTGTACGTATCCGGGCACTGCCGCTGCATTCTCGGTCGACTCGTCGGGGCGTGCGCGCTTCCTGATCTTCTCCAGCGCGCGCAGCATCGAGCTCAAGGACACGACGGTGAACGGCGTCGTCTACAACTTCGTCGCGAAAGCCCAGCGCGACGGTACGTGGCTCATCGAGTCCGCGGGCGACTCCACCCCTCCGACGCCGACGGCAACTCCGACCCCCGAGGCCAGCCCGAGCCCGACGGCCACGCCGACCCCGACGGCCACGCCGACGGGAGACGGCTCGGATCAGGTCCCGCCCGCCCCCACCAACCAGCGCTACGAGTACGAGGGCTCCGCAATCGTCCTCAGTTGGGACGCCTCCGCCGGCGCCACCTCGTACACCGTCTACCACGACGACTTCTTCGGCTCGAGTTGCCGCATTAGCTTCGGCAGCCCGAGCTTCTGCGACGAACTCGCAACAGGCCTCACTGCGACGAGCTACACCCACGCGCAGCCGGACGACAGCCGTAACTACTACTGGGTCGTCGCCTGCAACAGCGCCGGGTGCTCCGAGATCGACAGCAGTAACCCCGCCCAGCTCGGCGGCAACCCGCCGACGGCTCCCGCCAACCAGCACTACGAGTACGACGGCTCCGCAATCGTCCTCAGCTGGGACGCCTCGGCTGACGCCACCTCGTACACCGTCTACTACGACGACTTCTTCGGCTCGAGTTGCCGCATCAGCTTCGGCCGCCCGAGCTTCTGCGAGGAGCTCGCGACTGACCTCACGGGCACGACGTTCACGCACGCTGACCCGGACGCCACCCGCAACTACTACTGGGTGGTCGCGTGCAACAGTTACGGCTGCTCCGAAATCGACAGTAGCAACCCCGCCCAGCTCGGCGGCGATCCCCCACCCGCCCCTGCCAACCAGCGCTACGAATACGACGGCTCGTCGGTGGTCCTCACGTGGGACGCGTCGCCGGACGCAGCGTCGTACACCGTCTACTACCACGACTTCTTCGGATCGAGCTGCCGGATCAGCTTCGGCAGTCCCAGCTTCTGCGAGGAGCTCGCGACCGACCTCACGGGCACAACGTTCACGCACGCTGAACCGGACGCCACCCGCAACTACTACTGGGTGGTCGCCTGCAACAGCTACGGCTGCTCCGGGATCGACGGCGCGAACCCGGCCAGCCTCGGTGGTGCTCCCCCGTCGACGCCGGGCAACCAGCGCTACGAGCACGACGGCTCGTCGGTAGTCCTCACATGGGACGCCTCGACGGACGCGGCGTCGTACACCGTCTACTACGACGACTTCTTCGGATCGAGCTGCCGGATCAGCTTCGACAGCCCCAGCTTCTGCGAGGCGCTCGCGACGAGCCTCACCACCACCGGCTATGTGCACGGGAGTCCCAATCCGAGCCGCAACTACTACTGGGTGGTGGCGTGCAACAGCTTCGGCTGCTCCGAGATCGACAGCGGAGTCCCGGCCCAGCTCATCGGGACGGTGCCACCCATCTCATCCGGAGCGCGCGTGGGAAGCCTCGATACCGGCGAGGAGGCGAGCTTCGAGGGACGTATCCTGGCGCGACGCTTGAGCAGTGGCCGGGTCGAGTTCGGCTTCCAGCCCGAGGGAGAGGCACTCATCCTGCCCACCCGGCGCTTCTTCCCGGCGGACGCGCAGGTGGACCGCTGGCTGGTCTCATCCGACGTCGTGTCGGGCGAGGACGTCGTCGGGCGCATCACCGCCCGGCTGCTCGCCGGCGGGCGGATCGAGTTCGGGTTCAACCCGGCGGAGGGGGAGCGGATCCTCCCGCGTGCGCGGTTCTTCCCGACGACCGCGCAGGAGAACCGCTGGCTGCGCAGCACGATCATCGAAGTGCCCCTGCCGCTTGCGACCGCGACCATCCCGGCGTCGCCGAAGTCCGAACGCGACGCCCTCGTGGCGCTCTACAACGCCACCGACGGTGGACGCTGGCGCGAGCGGGCGAACTGGGTGAGCGATGCACCCGTCGGCACGTGGTACGGCGTCACCACCGACAGCAACGGGCACGTGACCGAGCTGGACCTCAGCGAGAACCAGCTCAAGGGGCCCATCCCCGCGGACCTGGCCAACCTTGAGCAGTTGGAGGCTCTCTACCTCAACGACAACCAGCTGAGCGGCGCCATCCCCGCGGAACTCGGCGACCTGTCCAGGCTGGTGCGCCTGCTCCTGGCCGGCAACGAACTCAGTGGGGAGATACCTGAAGAGCTGGGCAACCTCGGCAACCTGGAACTGCTGCTGCTCGGCGAGAACAAGCTGAGCGGCAAGGTCCCGCCGGGGCTCGGCAAGCTCGCGAGTCTGAACGTGCTGGCCCTCCAGGCCAACGAGCTCTCGGGGGAGATTCCGCCCGAGGTCGGCGACCTCGCGAACCTCGAGATCCTGTTCCTGTACGAGAACGAGCTCAGTGGTGAGGTGCCGCCGGAGCTCGGCAAGCTCTCCAACCTGCAGATCCTCGCGCTGCACGACAACCAGTTGAGCGGCACGCTGCCCGACACGCTGGGCGACCTCGTGAACCTGGTCGCGGCAGCGGTGTGCGAGCTCAATCCTGACCTGGTCTGCAATCTCGCCGAACTCGTCGCGGACACTGTCCTCATCGGAGTCGACGCGGTCTTCTCGACGGTGGCAGCCGTCGGCGGTCTCCTCAGCGACATCGGCGGCGTGGTGCGTGATGTCGGCAGCGCCATCATCGGGATACTCGGCGGATGGTGGTAGAGGTCTCCCCTGCCCACATCCGACGCGTGAACGGGGGGTAAGGCGACGCTTCGGCCGCTGCTCACCTACCACCCGCGCTAGTGCCTCGGTGGATGATCAGGGGCGTCGCCGCCGGGACGCCGTCCGCGAACAGCTCGCGGAAGCGCGCGTTCACGAAGTCCGGTGCGGCGAGGATGTATGACACCCACTCGCCGCCGACGAGGACGTAGACGGCAGTCACACCAAGGCCGTCTGCGCAGGCATCGAGGTCCGCGACGCTGCCGCCCTCGGAGACCACGAGGCTGAAGCCCTCGACGACCTCGCCGCGCAGGCAGGTGGCGAAGGGTTCCGTGACCTCGGGCGCCGGCGGGGCCGGCGTTGCCGGGCCCTCGCTGCGCACGACGAGCGGCAGCAGCGCCGGGACGCCGTCCGCGAGGAGGTCCCGGAAGGGCGCGTTGACGAAGTCCGGCGCGCCGAGGATGTGCGAGACCCAGGCGCCCTCGTGGAGCACGTACAGCGCGGTCACGTGGCGCCGCTCCGCGCAGGCCACGAGGTCGTCGACGCTCACGCCCTCGAAGACGACGAGGCTGAAGCCGACGCTCACGGCGCCGCGCAGGCAGCTCGCCGACGGGCCGACCTCGACTGCCCGAGCGAAGCGCACGTGGTAGACGCGCTCGCGGCTGCCGTCCGCCGAGGTGACAGTGACCGTGATCTCGTCGACGCCAGCGAGCGCGACCTGGTGGCCGTCGGACTCCGCGTCCGTGTCGGCTGGGTCGATGGCCACGGTCGCGCCGTCCTGCACGGCCACGGCCGCGACGGTCGTCGACGTGACACCCGCCGCTGCAACGCCTTCGTACTCGCTGCGCGCGGGGTCGAACTCACCGATCTCGACGCCTTCGAGGGTGAGCGAGGCGAGGCGGGCATCGATCGCGTCGGGCATGTTGTAGCTGTAGACCCGGTCGTCGTTCGCGTCGGCGACGTACATCACCGCGCCATCCGACCAGAGGCCGCGCGGGCTGTTGTTGCCGACGCGGCCGGGCTCTGCGAACTCCTCGCCGGTGACGCGCTCGAGGGCTTCCACGTGCTCCCGTGGCTCGGTGGGCGCCATCGGCAGGCGGTAGGCAAAGAGGCGCTTCGCGCCGTGGTCGGAGACCCAGACCGTGACCTCGTCCGACCAGACGCCGTGCGGGTCGCTGTTCACATCGTCGAGGGTGTACTCGGCGAGGAACTCGCCGCTCCCGAGCCCGTACGCGAAGAGGCTGTCCTTGCCGCCGTCGAGCACCCACATGGTCTGGCCGTCGGACCAGATGCCGCGCGCGTCGCGGTTGCGCTGCGCGAGCGCGATGTCGCGCTCCTCGACAAGCTCGCCGCTCTCGAGGTCGTAGGCGAAGAGGCGCTCCTGCCCGCTGTCGGCGACCCAGACCGTGGCGCCGTCCGACCAGATGCCGCGCGGGGCGCGATTGGAGCCGTCGAGGGCGAGCTCGCGCCCCTCGACGCGCTCGCCGCCGGCGAGGTCGTAGGCGTAGACCGCGTCGCCGGCGCCGTCCGCGTTGTCGAGCAGCCAGAGTGTGGTGCCGTCGGACCACATCCCGGTCGCCCGGGCGTTATCCTCGTCGAGCTCCTCGATGTCGCGGTCGACGGTCCACTCGAAGTCCGCCTCGCTCGGCTCGGGGCCGGCGGGGCCGCCGCCTCCGCCGAACGCGAACCCGCCGCCCCCCGCGAACTGCGTGGGCTGGGTCACGGGCGGCGTCACGGGCGGCGTCACGGGCGGCGTGACCGGCGGCGTCGTAGTCCCACCCGCTCCCTGGCCGAACACCCAGGGGCGGGCCTGCTTGATGGCGAGGATGTTCTCGCTGGTGATCTTGAACTCGATCTCCATCGCGAAGGACTCGCCTGGAACGGGCTTGTAGAGCCCCTCGAAGTGATCGTGAATCGTCTTCAGGTGTTGCCTCAACTGCTGCAGTTGCGAGTCGCTCATGAGTAATTCGCCGGGCTCCGCCTGGTTCGATGTGGCGCGGACGACAACGACGTTCGAAGTTGCTCCGAGGAGGAGCTCCTCAGGTACGGAGAACTCCTCTGGATTGGTGACCAGGTCTTCGCCGACCTGGCTGTTGACGTAGTAGGCGGCGGTGCTGCCCGAGACAGGATCGAAGCTGACGGCGACGCCGTTGACGGGCTCCTCCTGGTAGCTCGGATGGACGAGGATTCCCATCGCGGCGGCGAAGTGGTCAATGCGATGGAACTCGCGCTCGGTGAAGGCGCGGAAGTTCCAGAGGCTGGCAAGCACCTGCTTGAACGACTTGTCGATCCCGTCCTCCACCGTCTCATCCGGATGCTGTGTCTTGGAGTCGTAGAGCCCCGCCCCGTTGAACCCCGGGAGGTCCTCGTTGTTGGTGCTCGACCGGTACCGGGGCGGCGTATCCATGGGTAGGGCCGCGTGCATGGTAGTGATGGCGTCGATCATCCACTGGGGCGTCTGGGCGTCCTTGATGGCGTCCCGAAGGTCGTCGAGCATCTCGTCCTGGATATCCAGGTCGGTCTGGAAGCTCGGGTGGGCCAGTATTGCCTCGACCGCCGTGATGAGCGTCGTGTCAGCAGGTAGCGTGATCTTCTCCTCAGCGGGGCCGCTGCCCTTGCCAAAGACGGTCTCCTGTCCCAGGGGCTGCTTCATGAACTCGTCGTAGAAGTAGAACGGGATTGCGAAGCCGTCGGGGACGGTGCCCGACCGGAATCCCAGTGTGCCCAGCACTGCGACGTTCGCGGCCTTGACGCCAAAGGCCTTCCAGTCGTCGAAGCCGATCTGGCTGAGCGGGGTGATCTCGGTCACCGAGAGGTCGCGCTCGGGTACCTGCTCTTGCGCCGGCCGCGACGACGCGTAGTGGGCCTCGACCTCCTCGATGGAGGCGGCACGCAGGCTCCAGCTCCTCGACGTCACCTCATAGCGGACGTACCTGTTCAGGAGGCTGACGATGCGTGATTCCTCAAGCGCGTCGCGTATGTAGGCGTTGGGAAGACCGTTCTGGGCGGCACGGAGGTTGACGTGCGACAGCGGCGTCTGCGGTGCCGTGCTGATGATGCCAGCGACGCGTGGGAGCTCGTTGGGCAGCGCTTCGTAGATCACGATGTCCCGGGGGTGGGGGCGCTCGTCCGGATCGACGACCCGCAGCAAGCCATATCCGACCGCCTCGTTCAGCGGAACGAACGCCTCCGCTGGGGTCAGCTCGTCGTCGAACACGAGGGGGATCCGGGACTCTCGGTACAGCGGCAGTTCCTGCTGCGTGTACTGAAGCTGGGAATTGGGAATGCGCAAGCCCAGCGGTCCGTCAAGCAGGGGCATGCCGGCGGCCAACAGCGCATGGATACGCGATCCGGTCTTGAACAGGTTCGCGCTGCCCAGATACATCCGGAAGAAGAAGGAGAGTCCCTCACCCTGTTCGCGATCAGCAAGATGCGGTGCGTACACAAGCTCACCCGCGAGCGACTCTCCCTCTACGCCAACGAAGTCGAGGAAGTCCTGATGTAGCTGGTACTTCAGCGTGTTCATGAAGTACAGCCGCTGCTGGTCGGTTCCAAAGTTGGTCACCACGAACTTGACGTACTGCGTGGGCTTCAGGCCCGACTCCTTGAATGAGAGTGTCTCGAAGGTCGCGAGATCGGGAATGGCTAGCGCGCCATCTTCTAGCTCGATCGCATTAGCAGGGTTGACCGGGCTCATGGTTCCGAGGTTGTCGAGTTCGGTGATGTCGTCGACGCAGTCGCCGTCGACATCGGCGGGGTCGGCGACCTCATACTGCTCCACCCGGTAGCGCTCCGCGGGCAAGGCCGCGACGTTCTCCTCGATCGCGGTCGTGCCTGCGTCACCGCGGACCACTGCGACGGGGAACTCCACCGCCGTGCCGTCGACGTCGAAGCTGGCGTAGAGCACGAAGTAGTCGTCGGTCGTGGATGTCACGACGATCGGCACTGCGTCGACTGTGACGTCTGTGGGGGTGGGGTCGGGGCACGGGTCCTGTGCGAGCACGGCCGACTGAGGGAGCGGGTACACCAGGACGGAGACGAGGACCGCCACAGCCGTGAGCCAGAGCGTGAGGCGAGCCACGGCCTACGGAGTCGGGAAGCTGCAGGTGCGACCGTTCCCGCTGCCTTCGTCCGCAGGGGTCGCTTTGCCGCCGCCGGAGAGCGGCGGGCACACCGTCGACGCTGGCACCATGAGGGCCAGGGCGTTTCGTCGTCGATCGCGGATCAAGAGCACAGTTGGACGATAGCCAACTGAACCCGAGCCGATATCAGGGAGTTATCAACTGAGGCCCGTGATGCGTGAGATATCCGTCATTGTTTCGCGACAGCGTCCACAGGTCGCCAGCAGGCTCAGTTGCCCTCGGCGACGACCCGGGCTGGCTCGTCGCTCCGGACGACGAACGGCCCGGCGGCGGGCACGCCGTCGGTGAACAACGCCCGGAAGCGCGCGTTCACGAAGTCCGGCGCGGCGAGGATGTATGACACCCACTCGCCGCCGTCGAGGACGTAGACGGCCGTGACGCCGAGCCCAGCCGCGCAGGCCACGAGGCCCTCGACTGTGCCGCCCTCGTAGAGCACGAGGCTGAAGCCCTCGACGACCTCGCCGCGCAGGCAGGTCGCGAAGGGGGCCGTGACCTCGGGAGCAGTGGGAGCGGGCGTGGCCGGGCCCTCGCTGCGGACGACCAGCGGCGTGAGCGCCGGGACGCCGTCGGCGAACAGCGCGCGGAAAGGCGCGTTGACGAAGTCGGGCGCGCCGAGGATGTGCGAGACCCAGGCGCCCCCGTGCAGCACGTACAGCGCTGTGACGTGCCGACGCTCCGCGCAGGCCACGAGGTCGTCGACGCTGCCGCCCTCGGAGACCACGAGGCTGAAACCATCGCTCACGGCGCCGCGCAGGCAGCTCGCCGACGGGCCGACCTCGACTGTCCGAGCGAAGCGCACGTGGTAGACGCGCTCGCGGCTGCCGTCAGCCGAGATCACCGTGACCGCGATCTCGTCGACGCCAGCGAGCGCGACCTGGTGGCCGTCGGCCTCCTCGTCCGCGTCCTCTGGGTTGATGGCCACGGTCGCGCCGTCCTGCACGGCCACGGCCGCGACCGTCGTCGACGTGACACCTGCAGCCGCGACACCCTCGTACTTCCTGCGCATCGGGTCGAACTCCCCGAAATCGACGCCTTCGAGGGTGAGCGAGGCGAGGCGGGCGTCGATCGCGTCCGGCATGTTGTAGCTGTAGACCTTGTTGTCGTTCGCGTCGGCGACGTACATCACCGCGCCATCGGACCAGAGGCCGCGCGGGCTGTTGTTGCCGACGCGGCCGGGCTCCTCGAAGTCCTCGCTGGCGACTCGCTCGAGGGCCTCTGCCGCGTCCTGCGATTCTGGGAGCGGCATGGGCAGGCGGTAGGCGAAGAGGCGCTTTGAGCCGTGGTCGGAGACCCAGACCGTGACGCCGTCCGACCAGACGCCGTGCGGGTCGCTGTTCGCATCGTCGAGGGTGGACTCGGCGACGAACTCGCCACTCGCGAGGTCGTAGGCGAAGAGCGAGTCTTTGCCGCCGTCGAGGACCCACATCGTGGCGCCCTCTGACCAGATGCCGCGCACGTCACGGTTGAGCCGTGCGAGCGCGATGTCGCGCTCCTCGACGCGCTCGCCCGTCACGAGGTCGTAGGCGAAGAGCTTGTCCTGCCCGCTGTCGGCGACCCAGACCGTGACGCCGTCCGACCATATGCCGCGGGGGGCGCGGTTGGAGCCGTCGAGGGCGAACTCGCGCTCCTCGACGCGCTCGCCGCCGGCGAGGTCGTACGCGTACACGGCGTCGCCGGCGCCGTCCGCGTTATCGAGCAACCAGAGCGTGGTGCCGTCGGACCACATCCCCGTCGCCCGGTCGTTGCCCTGGTCGAGCTCCTCGATGTCGCGGTCGACGTTCCACTCGAAGTCCGCCTCGCTCGGCTCGGGGCCGGCGGAGGCTCCGCCTCCGCCACCGAAGAAGAAGACGGGGGTAGGCGCGGGTGGCGGCGCGGCGATCGTGATCGTGACCGCGCCGACCGCGTTCCCGTTGTGGCTTGCCGAGAACTCGACCGTCTCCCCCACGTCGTCCTCGCCGTCGCGGGCCGTCTCGACCGTCACGACCACCGACGCCGCCCCGGCGGGCAGCACGACGGTGTACGGGTCGTACAGCTCGTCGCCGTGGGCGGCGAGGGTGAAGTCCTCGCCGGGCGTCGCCGTGCCGGCAAGGGTGAGCGCGAGCGTCTGCGCCTCGGAGAAGGTCACGCCGACGGCGGCGACCGTGACGGTGACCGTGCCGCCCTCGACGACCTCCTCGGCGTCGGTCGACACGGTGAACGCGGCCACGTCGTTGTCGTTGACGGAGACCGTGGCGGCGTTGACGCCGCGCGTGAGGTAGAGGGGAGGGTTGCTGGTGCTGCCCAGGAGCACTAGCGTCACCGCGCCCGCGGGCTCGACCACGCGGTCGTCGAGCGTCGGCACCGCGACGTCGATGGCGACGTCGCCCGCCTCGAAGCGAGCAGTCGACGGTGGGCCTGCCCCCAGGGCCGAGCCCCGGTCGGTGGCCGCGACGGATACCGCGAGCGGACTCGAGAACGGGATGCTGGTCGAGGCGGTGCGGGTGAGCGTGAAGGTTGCGGCCTCGCCCTCGGTCACCGCGCCTCCCGCGGCGATCGAGACCTCCGGCGTGTCGGGCACGTCGCTGGGCGGGATCGTCAGCGTGTGCGTGCCGCCGACGGCGGCGCCGGTCGAGGCGAGGGTCCCACTCAGCGTCACCGTCTCGGCTTCGTGCTCGATCTCGCTGTCGTCCACGACTCGGACGGTGACCGAGGTCGAGCTCGCACCGGCCGGGAGGGTGAGCTCGTGCGGGTCCGTCAGCGCCTGGTTGCTCTCATCCACCAGGGTGAAGTCGTCCTCCGGAGTGGCGCTGCCGCCGATGTCGAGCTCGACCGTCTGGCCATCCTCGAACGTGACGCCGTTGGTGATCGTGAAGGTCAGCGCGACCTCGCCGCCCTCGGAAGCCTGCTGCTGGGCGAGGGCGGAGCTGAACAGTGCGTGGTCGGTGTCGGTGACTGTGAGGGTGGCGGTCGCGGTCGACCCCGCGGTCACGCCGTGCGGCAGCGTGCCGAAGGCGAGCGTGGCGCTCTCCTCGCCTTCCACGAGGTCGTCGTCGAACGCCTCAACGGTCAGCGTCTTGCTGGTCTCGCCCGCCGCGAACGTCACCCTCTCCTCGGCGGTGAGGTCGTCGGCGGAGGCGTCAGCGCTCGTGTCCAGCTCGACCGGGATCGTCACGCCGCGCACGCCCTGGTGGGCGGCGCTGAGCTGCACAGTGACGGAGCGCGTGCTGCCCTCGCCGGCCGAGTAGGCGGCCTGCCCGAAGGAGACGGTCACGGGTGCGCCGATGACCAGCGCCGCGGGGGCCGCGGACAGCGTCGTGCCGTCGGCCGTGCAGATGCCACCGTCGTCGCAGTCCTCGCCGGCGACGAGGCTGAAGGTGATGGCGCCGTCGCCGTCGGGCGTGAGCGTGACGAGGTAGGCGTGCGCGGGCTCGCCGGCGGCGACGTGAGCGGACACGCCGTCGACCGTGGCGCCGGAGACGCTGAGCGATGGCGAGGTTTCGTCGAAGTCGACAACGGGGCGGCTGAAGGCCACGATGATCTGAGGTGAGTCGGTGGCGCCGGTATGGAAGACCGAGGTGGAGTCGCTGGCCGGGAGCGACGCCGTGAGCGTGCCGGGCTGCGGAGCCAGGTTGGATGGCGGCATCACGGTGGCTCGCTCCGCCCCATGCTCGGTTGTGCCCATGACACGGAACTTCTCTTCCCCGGTAGCAGGATCCACCTGGGTGAAGATCTCGGATGGTGTGTAGGGGAGCGAGTGCCTGTTGAAGGCGCCCCAACTGATGAGCCAATCTCCGTTATCAAGTACTTCCACATGGCCACTCGAATGCGCGCGTCGCTCCCGCAAGCCGCCGAACGTCTGGTCGCGCACGAAGACTGCTTCCCCGCTGTCGAGGTCAATCGCGTACTCGACTGCCCGGGCAAAGCTGGTTTCACGCCCGAGCACTTCGCCTGTCCATGGACTGACTACGCAGTGGCCGCCGTTGTCGAACATCACCAGACGGCCGTTCTCCAGGAGTTGAGCTGCGTGTTGCCCGCAGAATTCTCCTTCCGGGTCGTTGATGATTGAGAGGGGAGCCGGACCAAGCTCGCGGGACGCCCATTCCTCCGCGCTCAGGTTCGTTTGCCCGAGGCGCCAAACGATTTTGTGGCTTTCCGCGAGGTCGGGATCGATCGCCAGTACCGCGCTGCAACCTCGCAATGACACAACAAAGATCTCGTCGACGAATTGAGCAGCGTTGATGTGCCCATACCCTTCGGGGAAACGATGCTGGGTGCAGTCCTCGAGCGGGACCTTGCCCCAGGAGTTCCACGTGAACTCGGCCACCCCACCGGCTGTCACGACCTGGAATGCAGAGTCTGACACGCGCACGGACGAGCCCCACGGGTCCCCGTTTTCGTCGTTGAACGTCAGGTGTGCCAGGCTGCGGTTTCTGGGCTGCCAGGAGAGCAGCAGCGACTCATCGTCGTCCAACACGCGCTGGTCGTGTCCATTCGTCACGGTCAGCGGCGGCAAGACGGCTACTGTTCGGATCACCTCCAGGTCTTTGTCCCGCACCACCTGGTGACGGTCGACCGTGCCGTGCGAGTACCGGTACTCCCCGGTGGAGTCGAGTGTCTGGAAGCGAAAGTACAGTCCGGGATTCGAGCCGAGATCCGTGAAGTATCGAGGCACCCCGTTGGGATCCACGATCGCTATGAATTGACGAGGTGTGAAGAGGAGCAGGTCTTCGACGATCCCGGAAGCGCCGGGCTCCCGTGTCATCACGAAGGCCGGGAAATCGGCCGGGAAGCAATGCACGACGTACGCGGTCTCCGAACCATCGTCATCCGCGACCGTCACGATCACCCTGGTGGTCCCGGTCACGGTGACGGCGGTGCTGCTCCCGGAGCCCACCTGCACCCCGTCGACGGAGATACGCGCGCCGCTGGCGCCGGTCGCCGACAGTGTCAGCATCTCACCGTCGGCGCAGCCGATACGGTAGTGGAGCACCTCGGGCGAGAATGCGGGTGTGAGCCGCTGGTCAGTGTCCGCCCGGGAGGTCGGCGTCTCCGCGGTCAAGCCGGTCAGCAACGGTCCGGTCACGACCTCCGTCGTCAGTGCCTGCACGATCCTGGCCGACCCCAATCCATCGTCGTAGGTGGCCGTGACCCGCAGGAAGGCGTTGGCATCAGCGGGGACCGGCGTATAGCTCGAGAGGGTTGCCCCGCCGATGACCGCCCACGAGTTCCGTCCCGTCGAGCGCTCCCACTGGTACACGGGCGTGCCGGCGGTGACTCCGTCTGGATCGGTCAGGGTCAGGGTGAGCGCCGTGCCGACGCTCGGCGTGGTGTCGGAGAGTGACAGCTCGCCTGGTTCGTCCACGTCGGTCACCGTCACCGTGACCGAGAACGGCGAAGTGATCTCCGACCCCACCAGCGCCAGAAGGATAATCGGGTAGTCGTTACTCGTGTCCGCGTCGTCCGGATCCTCGAAGTCCGGTGGACCGGCAAAGATGTTGGGGGAGACAGGGTCGATGTGGAAGCGCAGCGCGCCCGGCGGGCTCTCGATCGTGAAGTGCTCGGCGTCGTCGCCTGAAATCGTCCACTGGACACCGTCGCGGTCCGCATCACTCGAGGCGCTGAACGTGGCCACACGCCCGCCGCCGTTCTCGGCGAACGAGACGGCGGCTGGGCCCGTGATCGCCGTCAGCTCGATCGAGTTCGCGAGGGTGACGACGAGATCAGCAGTGTCCGTGTCCGTGCCGTCGCTGACCTGTACAGACACCTCGTACGAGCCATCGCTGTCGCTGTCGTCGGGGTCCTCGTAGTCCTTCGCCGCGGCGAAGGCGAGCACGCCGGCGCTGCTCAAGGTGAAGGCGTCGCTGTCGGCCCCGCCGGTCTTCGACCAGACCAGGTCGGCGTCAGCCGTGTCGCTGTCGTCGGCGGCGAGCGTGGCCACCGCCGTCTCACCCTCGGTGACCGTGAACGGGCCGATGGTGGTGATGGCCGGCGCTGTGGAGCCCTGGGCGTGGGCGACGGCCGGCGCGATCAGCAGGGCGAGGAAAGTGACAGCTGCCCACGCCCGCAGCGCCGAGGCCGCGCGCGCGAGGCGGACGACGGCAACTCGAGACCAGCGAACCGCCGGGATCGCCCGGGGTCGCGGCCACTTGCCCGTGGCGTCGCCGCCCGCGACCGTCACCAACGGCTCACGCCGGGCGAAGAGCGGCGTGCCGGGTGGCAGGCCTTCGGCTTCGAGTTTGCGGACGGCGGATGAGCGCCGCCGCGGATAACTGAGGGTGAGGGGGAGTCCCCGGGGCCACCGCGCCCGCGGGGGCGAGCCTGGCGGCGGACTCGTCTCCGGAACCGGCGCTCACTCGGGTCCCCGATCCCCGGAGCCGCGTCCCGTCCTCAGCCGCGGCTCATCAACACGGCTCGAACCGTAGTCGACTGGAACCCGAGGAGATGTGAGAGGTCTATGAGATCGAGAGTCGGACGCGTGAGGAATTCATGATGTTCAGCAGTAGCCCACCAGCGGACGGTCACAGGGGCGGCGCGCTCCGCGAAGACACGCCCGACGGCACTCGATGCTCAGGCGTCATCGAAGCGCCTCTCCGGACTGGACCCTTATCAAGAGCCGATCACCTCGGTGGGCGAGGGTGATGGCAGTGGCGGGTGCTGCTCCATCAGCGTCCCCGAGGTAGGCTGGCCTCGCGCTCGCGATCGTCAGCAAGTTGCCCCTCAATGCCGCGCGGGCAGCCGCCCGGATCACAGGCCCCGAAGAGCAAGACTCGCTGTGACGCCCTGGCTTGGGATCGCGGGTGGGCTGCCGTCAGTCCTCGGGTGGCTCGCGCACAGCGCATGGCTGCCGTCGCGGTCACGCCGACAAGGCGCCGGGCAAGAGTGCCCGACTGGCCCTGGCGCCTGCGGGCGACGATCCATATTGGCGAAGGCCGATCCCAAGAAACCGTTGCAGACATTGGTGCCGAAGGTGGGACTCGAACCCACACGGGGCGTGAACCCCAACGGTGTTTGAGACCGTCGCGTCTACCCGTTCCGCCACTTCGGCCCGGCTTCCAGCATCGCGCGAGCGTGCGCGCCCTTCAAGCGGGGCGTCGAGGGGTGCTGGGAGCATGGTGGGTGGAGCGGAAGACGGGGGTCGAACCCGCGACCTCCTCCTTGGCAAGGAGGCGCTCTACCACTGAGCTACTTCCGCCGGACCGGCATCCATAGTACGGGCGCGCACGCGGCGACGGCAATGCTCGGCATCGCCTCCGCCGCGGGGCGCCCCTCGCGAATTTCAACCGTGGATCTGCCTCGATACGCGGGCAGTCTGTACCATGGGGGTACCGGCGCCGTCCGCCGGCAGACTGACTTGCGAGAGGGGGGCCACAAATGCGTGTACTGGCAGCACTGGACGACAGCGATCTTGCCGATGAGGTCGTCGAGGCGCTCGCGCCCTGGCTGGCGGCTGCGAACGCCGAAGCACGGCTGATGATGGTGTGGGACTCGCGACAGGCCCACCCCGAGTCGCCGACCCACCCACCTGACCTGGTCGTCTCCGACCCGGTCGTGACCTCCGACAGCTGGGCCCGCGCGCCCCTCGACTACGTCGAGGACCGCACCGAGCGCCGGGGGCAGATGATCCAGCGCATCCGCAACGAGCGGATCGCCGCGCTGCGGTCGCTCGGCGAGCGCCATCTCCGCTCCGAGTTCGACGTCGGGGTCGACGGGTCCGAGAACGTGCCCGAGGCGATCCTGCAGGCCGCCGAGGAGTACGGCGCGGACATGATCGCCATCGGCACCCACGGCCGGCGCGGACTGCGCCGCGTGCTCGGCGGCAGCGTCGCCGAGGAGGTGATCCGCAACGCGCGCATCCCGGTGTTCGTCGTGCATCAGGGCTCCGTCGTGCACCCCGGCGCGCACTACCTTGTCGTCGCGCACGACACCGCACGCAGCATCGAGCTGCGCGAGCACCTGGAGGACATCAGGACGCGGGACCGCAACGCGCGGTTCACGCTGCTGATCCCCGCCACGCACCACTCCGGCCGGTTGACCGAGACCACCGACGACGTCGCCTCGGCGGAGTCCGCGGCCGCGGAGACGCGCGCCGTGCTGCGCGACGGCGGCATCGACCTGGCCGCCGCCAAGGTCGGCGACCCGACACCGCTGCTGGCGATCGAGGACGAGCTGCGTGAGCACCCGGACACGTACGCCTCGGTCATCCTGTGCACGTTCCCGCCGGGCATCTCCCGGTGGGTGCGCATGGACACCGCACACCAAGTGGAGCGGCACCTCGAGATCCCGGTCGAGCACGTGATCGCGTACCAGGCTCCGACCGACAACCCGGCCGCACGCGACGAGTACTGCCAGCGGCTCCGCCACGCCGCCCAGACCGCGCGCAACCAGCTTTCGCGCATCGAGGCGCTGTCGGAGGGCGATGTCGGGATCGCGCTGCCGGCGCGGGAGCACCGCCTGAACGAGGAGCTTGCCGCCATCGAGCGAGCGCTGTTCGAGTCGGGGTGCGGGTAGCGGCTCGCACCCTCCGCGTCCCGGTTCCCTCGATCGTCACGCCCGAGCCCTCCCGGAAGGGAAGGCTCGGGCGTAACTTGTCCTGAGAGGTAGTCGGTGGCGGAACAGGAGCTGTTCGGCGAACTGGCGGTGATCGGCGGCCTGGCCGTCGCGACCACCGTGGGCCTGTCCCGGGTCGGCCTGCCCGCCACGATCGGCTTCCTCGTCACGGGTGCACTCGCCGGGCCGTACGGCGTCGGGCTGGTCGGCGACACCGACCACATCGAGCAGATCGCCGAAGTCGGCGTCATCCTGCTCCTGTTTGCGATCGGCCTCGAGTTCTCGCTGGAGCGGTTACGGTTCATCTGGCGGGCCGTTGCGGTCGGCGGCTCGCTGCAGGTCGGCGTCACGACGGCGGCCGCGCTCGCGATCCTCGTCATCGCCGGCGACACGGTCGAGCGGGGCATCGTCTTCGGCCTCGTCGTGGCGCTGTCGAGCACGGTGGTGGTGCTGCGCGTCCTCGACATCCGAGGCGAGCTCGATGCGCCGCACGGGCGCTTCATCGTCGGCGCGCTGATCTTCCAGGACCTGCTGGTCATCCCCCTCACGCTGCTGGTGCCGGTGCTCGCGAGCGGCGCGAGCGGCGACGTGGCGCTCGACATCGCCTGGGCGCTTGCGCGCGCCACACTGGCCGTGGGAGCGGTGCTGCTGGTCGCGCGCTTCCTGGTGCCTCGCCTCTTCGACATCGTCGACGCCACGCGCACGCGCGAGGTGTTCCTGCTCACCGTGATCTCGATCGCCCTCGGCTCGGCCTGGCTGATGAGCCAGTTCGGGCTGTCGTTCGCGCTGGGCGCGTTCCTCGCGGGGATCCTGCTGGCGGACACCGACTACAGCCACCGCGCGACGAGCGACATCATTCCGCTGCGCGACGCCTTCACGAGCTTCTTCTTCATCTCGCTGGGGATGCTCGTGGACTGGCAGATCTTCGTCGACCAGCCGGTGATGGCCGGCCTGATCGTGGTCGGCCTGGTACTCGGCAAGGCCGTGATCGCATCGCTGGCGGCGCTGGCGATGCGGAACCCGGCGAGCGTGGCGTGGCGATCTGGCATCTACCTCGCGCAGTTCGGCGAGTTCGGCTACGTGGTGCTCGTCATCGGGGCCGCCGAGGGCATCGTCACACCGGAAGAGCTCCGGCTGGTCGTGACCACCGGCGTCTTCAGCATCGTGCTGTCGCGCGTGCTCATGCACTGGACGGGCGGCCTGCACGCCGGCGAGGCGCTGCTACGCCCGCTCGAACGGCTGCTGCGCGCACGGGGGATGGACGAGCCGACCCCGCAGGACGCGTTCCTGACGGACCACGTAGTCATCGCGGGCTACGGCGTCGCCGGCCGGCTGCTCGCGCGGACGCTCGCGCAGGCGCGCATCCCGTACGTCATCCTCGAGCTCAACGCCGAGAGCGTGCGCCAGGGCCGGGACGAGCACGCGCACGTCTACTACGGCGACGTGACCAGCGCGGAGGCGCTGGCGCACGCGCGGCTCGGCCACGCCAGCGTCCTGGTGTTGCTCATCAACGACCCGCCGGCCGCACGCCGCGCCATCGTTGCGGCGCGTGACGAGTGGCCGAACGTGCCGATCCTCGTGCGCACGCGCTACGTCGCCGAGCGCGACGACCTGCTCGCCCTGGGCGCGAGCCATGTCGTGTGCGAGGAGCTCGAGGGCGGCACCGAGATGTCGGCGCGCGTGCTGCGCGCGCTCGGGCTCGGCTCGCCCGAGGTGCGGTCGCAGATCACCCGCGCGCTCGCCTCCACCAACGCGGGCGACCTCACCGGCGCGACCGACGAGTGGATCGAGGCCACCGACCGGGACGACGCAGCTACCGGGCTACCGCGCCCGTTCGCACCCCGGCCGGACGCGGGTCAGGGGAAGATGCCGAGCGCAAGGTAGTTGGCCGCAACCCGCTCGATTGCGATCAGGAAGGCCGCGGTGCGCAGGTCCGGCAGGTCCCGGGAGCGCCAGGTGTCGTAGATCTGCCGGTACGACTCGCTCATCGTCTCCAGCAGCGCCGAGCGGACGAAGTCGATCTCGGACGGGCCCCGGGTGAGCCGCATCATCTCCTCGGGCGGGAACGGCGTGCCGGCCAGCCGCTCGGTCGCCTCGAGCTGCTGGCGGGTCGAGATCTCCTCGTAGCGCTTGTACATGCGGTCGAAGCTGACGTGCGAGAGGTTCTTGAGCCACTCGAAGTAGGAGACCGTCACGCCGCCGGCGTTGAGCCAGACGTCGGGGATCAGCAGCGCGCCCATGTCGGCGAGGATCGGCTCGGCGTCGGAGTAGACCGGGCCGTTCGCCGCCTCGGCGATGATGCGCGCCTGGATGCGGGCCGCGTTCTCGCGGGTGATCGCGCCCTCGACGGCCGCGGGCACCAGGATGTCGCAGTCCATCTCGATGGTGTCCTGCCACGTGCCCATGTTCGTGGCGCCCGGGAAGTCCCGGATCGACCCTCGCTCCGCGCGGTGCCGGAGCACCTCGTCGACGTCGAGGCCGTCCGGGTTGTAGATCCCTCCGTCGATCTCGGCGATCCCGACGATCGCGGCGCCGCCCTCATCCTGCAGGAACCGGGCAGCGTGCGAGCCCACGTTCCCGAGGCCCTGCACGATCACGCGCTTGTCCGCGGTGCCGGCGGTGAGCCCGAGCCGCGCCATCTCCTCGGGATCCGCGACCACCTCGGAGATGCCGTAGTAGACGCCGAGGCCCGTCGCCTCGATGCGTCCCGGAATGCCGTGCAGGGTGACCGGCTTACCGGTTACGGCGCCCCACGCGTCGAGGTCCGCGCCGCGGAGCGCCCGGTAGGTGTCGGCGATCCACCCCATCTCTTGCTCGCCCGTGCCGTAGTCCGGCGCGGGTACGTCGACGCCCGGCCCGACGAAGTTCTTCTCGATCAGCTCGGCGGTGTAGCGGCGGATGACGCGTCGGCGGACGGACTCGGGCGCGTTCGGGTCGAAGCAGATGCCGCCCTTGGCGCCGCCGAACGGCACTTCGACCACCGCACACTTGAACGTCATCAGCGCCGCGAGGGCGGTGACCTCGTCCTCGGTGATGTCGGGGCTGACGCGGAGGCCGCCCTTGGTGGGGAGGCGGTGATGGCTGTGCTCGGCCCGGTACGCCTCGATGACCTCGATGCGGCCGTCCTCCATCTCGACGGGGAACCGGAGGTGGTAGACGGAGTTGCAGGAGCGGACCTGGTTGATGAGTCCCGGCGGGAGGTCCGAGTAGCCGGCGGCGCGGTCGAACTGCTCCATCACGCTGGACAGGAAGCTCGGCGACCCGCTCATCTCGTACTCCGCTCCACCGCGCCGCATCGCCCGGCCGGCACGCCCCGAGGCGGCCGACTCGGAACCATCCTTCCATCGGCGGCGGCAACGTACCACGCACCGCGGCCAACGCGCCGCACTCCGGGGCGGCCGCGCGCGCTAGACTCGCACCGGAGGCACGATGACCGCACCCACACCACGCAGCGCCGTCGTGACCGGCGCGAACCGCGCCGACGGCATCGGCCTCGCGCTCGTCCGGGAGCTGCGCGCCCGCGGCTGCGCGCCCGTCGTCGGCACCTACCGCGACACGGCGACCGCCACGCCGCTCCTCGACGCCGCGGCAGGGGACCCCGACGTGCTCGCCGCCGAGGTCGACGTGACCTCGGACGCATCCGCCGAGGCGTTCGGGCGCTGGTGCGCGGAGCACCTCGACCGCGTCGACCTGCTGGTGAACAACGCCGGCATCGGTGCGAGCGAGGGCTCGGTCCTGACCGCCCCGATCGAGGACCTCGAATACCAGCTCCAGGTGCACGGGCTGGGGATGCTGCGCGTCACGCGCGCGCTCCTCCCGCTGATGGGGAGCGGCGCCGTCGCGGTAAGCGTCTCGTCGAGCCTCGCCAGCATCGCCGACATGGACGCGGGCTCGACGTACTACGCCCCGGCCAAGGCGTTCCAGAACGCCCTCACGAAGCACCTCGCCGGCGCCGTACGGCGCGACGGCATCATCGCGTTCTCGGCGAGCCCCGGCTGGGTCTCGACGTCGATGGGCGGAACGGCGGCGCCGCTCACGCCCGAGGAGTCGGCGCGCCGCCTCGCGGAACTCGTGCTGGGCGCGGGACCGCGGGACGCGGGCACGTTCCGCACCGTGGATGGAGACACGCTCGCCTGGTGAGCGCATGATGCGCGCGCCGCGGGCCCGAAGGAGGAGGAGCACGTGACACAGGAAGCGACGATCGATCCCGCGCGCACGGCAGTCGTGATCATGGACTTCCAGGTCGGCATCGTCGGCCCCTACGCGAGCAACCCGGAGCAGGTGGTGGAGCGCGCGGCGTCGGTGCTCGCCGCGGCGCGCGGCGCGGGCGTGCCGGTCTACCACGTCGTCCACCGCGGCGGCCCGTTCGAGGCCGACTCGCCGGACGTCGAGATTCACCCCGGAGTCGCGCCCGTCGAGGGCGAGCAGGTGATCCGCAAGGTGCGAGCCGGCTCGTTCTCGACCACCGGGCTCGACGCGATGCTGCGCGAGGAGGGCCGCGACACCCTCGTGCTCATGGGTGTGGCGACCAGCGGGTGCGTGCTGTCCACGCTGCGCTGGGGCGCCGACATCAGCTACCAGCTCGTCGTCGTGAAGGACGGCTGCGACGACGGCGACGAGGAAGTGCACCGCGTGCTGACCGAGAAGGTCTTCCCGCGGCAGGCGACCGTGCTCACCGCCGCGGAGTTCGCGGGCCGCCTCGGCGGGTAGTCCGGGGCGATCGCCGGACACGTATAGTCCTCACAGGCGCGCGGCCCCGATCGGGCCGCGCGGAACGGAGCACCACCATGGACTGGAGCGACAACGCAGAGCAGGCGGCCTTCCGCGAGGACGTCGCCACCTTCATTCGCGACCGGCTGCCCAGCCGGATCGCCGAGATCCCCCGGCACTCGGTCAGCATCTACACCTGGTACGAGGACCTGCACCACGACGACGCCGACGTGCAGGCCGCCGCGCGCGAGTGGGCGGACGCCCTCTCCGAGCGTGGCTGGGTCGCCCCGCACTGGCCGTCCGAGTACGGCGGCGCGGGCCTGACGGCGATGGAGCAGTTCATCTTCAACGAGGAGATGGCGAAGGCCATGGCGCCGCCGGTCGGCGGCAGCGGCGTGATGCTCCTCGGCCCGACGCTGCTCGTCCACGGCACCGACGACCAGAAGCAGAAGTACCTGCCCGCGATCCTCTCCGGCGAGACCCGCTGGACGCAGGGCTACTCCGAGCCGGGCGCCGGGTCCGACCTCGGCTCGCTACAGACGCGCGCGACGCGCGACGGCGACGAGTTCGTCGTGAACGGGCAGAAGATCTGGACCTCCTCGGCGCACCAGGCCACGGCCATCTTCGCGCTCGTCCGCACCAACCCGGACGCGCCGAAGCACCGCGGCATCTCGTTCCTGCTGATCGACGACATCAAGACGCCGGGCCTGACGGTGCGCCCGCTGATCGACATGGCGTGGGGGCACCACGTCAACGAGACGTTCTTCGAGGACGTCCGCGTCCCCGCCGAGAACGTCCTCGGAGAGGTCGACCGCGGCTGGTACGTCGGCATGACGCTGCTCGACTACGAGCGCTCCGGCATCTCCGGCGCGGTCTCGCAGCTCCAGGATCTCGAGGAGCTCCTCGATGCTGCGCGCAACGACGACCGCTCGGTGCTCGACCGCAGCCCGGCGGTCCGTGCACGCCTCGCCGAGCGCGCGCTGGCGATCGAGGTCTGCTATCAGCTCTCGATGCGCATCGCGTCGATGCAGGCGGCGGGGATGGTGCCGAACTACGAGGCGTCGATGGGCAAGATGTTCTCGTCGGAGCACGGCCAGGAGCTGTACCGCGTCGGCATCCGCACGTTCGGGCTCTACGGCGACCTGTGGCCGGGCGACCCGAAGGCGCCGCTCAACGGCAAGCACATCCACGGCTACGTCCGCTCGATCCCCTCGACGATCGGCGGCGGCTCCTCGGAGATCCAGCGCAACATCATCGCGACACGCGGGCTCGGGCTGCCTCGCGGCTAGCACGCACCGACGCGCGACGGATCGCAATCGGGCCGCCCATGCCGGCGGCCCGATTGCTCGTCGTGGGCGAGTAGGGGCCGCGTTACACGCGGATGACGACCTTGCCGAAGTGCCGCTGCGACTCGAGATGGCGGTACGCCTCCCGCGCCTCGTCGAAGTCGAAGACGCGGTCGACCACCGGGTGCACCTCGCGCAGCTCGAGCGCGCGGTTCATCTGCTCGAACATCGCGCGGCTGCCCACGTAGATCCGCGACGCTCGCAGCCCGCGGCCGACGAGGGGCACCTGCGTCTCGTCCGACTCCTCGCGCGCGAGGCCGCCGATCAGCGCGATGTCCCCGCCGAAGCGCGTCGCGGTCATCGACTTCGCGAACGTGCCCTCGCCGCCGACCTCGAGCGTGAGGTCGACGCCGCGCCCGTCGGTGAGTTCGCGGACCGTGCGGCCCCAGTTGTCGTCGTCGACGTAGTTGATGGTGTGGTCCGCCCCGTGCTCGCGGGCGCGAGCCAGCTTCTCGTCGCTGCTCGAGGTGATGAAGCTGCGCACCCCGGCGGTCGCGGCGAGCTGCAGCCCGGCGATGGAGACGCCGCCGGTGCCGAGCAGCAGCACGCTCGACCCCGGCTGCAGCCGCGCGACCTCGAACATCGAGCACCACGCGGTCACCGCGGCGCACGGGAGCGTCGAGGCCTCGTCGTCGGTCATGTGCGCCGGCGTGGCGACCACGGCGCGCTCGGGGAGGGCGATGAGCTCGGCAAGCGTGCCGTTGGTGTCGGCGCCGCCGAGCGCGCGGCGTGTGTTCGCGGGTGTGCCGTCGCCGTCGAGCCAGTCGAGGAAGAAGCAACTCGTGACCCGGTCGCCGACGGCGAACCGTGTGACCTCATCGCCGACAGCGACGACCTCGCCGGACCCGTCGGAGAGCGGGATGATCGGCTCGCGATTGCCCTGGGCGAGCATCAGGTCGCGGTAGTTGAGCGAGGTGGCGCGAACGCGGATGACCACCTCGTCGGCCGCGGGTTCAGGGTCGGCCAGTTCGACGCGGTTCAGCCCGTCGATGCCGCCGCCGGGTGTGAGCTGGTACGCCTGCATGTCGGTCCTCCGTCACGTCGTCTCGTGGGCCGGGCGGGAGTATCGCAGATCCACGATGGGGAGCGTGTCGGCGGTCCGTTCCGTACGGCGAGTGCCGTACACTGTCTTCCGTACATCGTGTGCCGTATACTCGGTGCCGTACAGGAGAGCGCCATGGTCTCGAGAGTGGAATTCCGCGTGGACGACGAGTGCAAGCAGCGGCTCGACGATCTTGCCGAGGAACGGGACGCCTCGATCTCCGAAGTCCTTCGCGGGCTCATCGACGAGGCGTGGGAAGCGGTCATGGTGGAGCGCCGCCTCCAGCTGGTCCGGGAGATCGCCAGCCTCCAAGGCGAAGTCCCGGACGATCCACAGGATCTCTTCCGTGAGCTGGAGTCGCGGTTTGAGTCCGACAGCCTTCCTTGACGCGAATGTGCCGATTTACGCTGCGGGCGCCCCACACTCGCATCGCGAGTCGTGCATCGAGGTACTCCGACTCGCTTCCCGCAATCCGCGCTCGTTCGTGACAAACGCTGAGGTCCTCCAGGAGCTCCTCCACCACTATCGCGCGACCCGACAATGGCCATCGGTTGGGCGCCCGGCGTTCGCGCAATTCGCAACGTTGATGCTCGGGCGGACCGAACCGATCTATGCGGAGGACGCTCGCCTTGCGGCCGAACTGGCGAACGCTGGAGTGAGGGGAAGCACGCGGGATCTGATCCATGTCGCGGTGATGCGACGCCTGGGCATCGCGCACGTTGTTTCCGCCGATCGTGACTTCGACGGCATCCCGGGCGTGACCCGCCTCGATCCGATGGACGTCGATGAGTGGCGCGACTCCCTGCTGGCCCCCGACGGGGACAATGGAGCCGCGCCCTCACCCCGCTAGCTAGAAGCCCTTGAACTCCGGCGCGCGCTTCTCCAGGAAGGACTGCACGCCCTCGTCAGCGTCGCGGCTCTGCATCGCCTGCGGTCCCGCCTTCGAGGCGAGGTCCCACATCTCGTCGTAGCCCTTGCGCATGTGGATCTCGCGCACCATGTGCTTCGTCAGCTGGATCGCCAGCGACGGGCCGCGCGCGAGGCGCTTCGCGAGCTCCATCGTCCGAGGCATCAGCTCCTCGGGCTCGACCACGTCGTTGACGAGGCCGAAGTGCTTCGCCTCCGAGGCGTCCATCGGGTCGCCGGTCAGCAGCATCTCCATCGCCTTGGCGTGCGGGAGCAGGTACGGGGCCCAGAACGCGCCACCGTCCAGCGGGATGAAGGCGCGGCGGATGTAGACCTCGATGAACCGCGCGGACGTCGAGGCGATGCGCAGGTCGCACGAGAACGCGAGGTCCGCGCCGGCGCCGGCTGCAACGCCGTTCACGGCCGCGATCGTCGGCTTGTCGAGGTCGAAGACCTTCTGGTGGATCGGCGTGCCGCTGAAGGTCTTGCCCTCCATCCGCTCCTCGGACGTCATCGTCGGGTAGGTCAGCAGGCCGCGCTTGTGGTCGGGCAACCACTTCATGAAGTGCGGGTCGGCGTGGTCGATGCCGCCCATCGAGGAGACATCGCCGCCCGCCGAGAAGGCTCTGCCCGCGCCGGTGAAGACCAGCACCTTGTCGTCCGGGTTCACTGCGACGATGTCGAGCTCGACCATCAGCTCTTCCATCATTGGGATCAGCCACGGGTTGAGGTGTTGCGGCTGGTTCAGCGTGATCGTGACGACGCCGTCCTCACGGTCGACGAGGATGTGGTGGTACTCCATACCGTTCCCGGCCCTCCCGACGGCAGCAGCGCGCTGCCATGCTTCAACGTGTGCGGCTCGCCCCTCGGGCGAGGCGATTAGACGATAACGGAGTCCCGGACCAGCCGCTCGAACTCCTCCGGCTCGATGCCGACGAGGTCCGTGAACACCTCGCGGTTGTGCTCGCCGAGCAGCGGCGCCGAGCCGTAGTGGAGGCGCGTCTCGCCGAACCGCAGCGGGATGCCCGCCGACGCCTTCACGCCCACCTCGGGGTGGTCGATGTCGACGAAGAACCCTCGATGACGAAGCTGCGGGTCGTCGACCAGCTCCGGCCCGTCGAGCACGGGGACGGCCGCGACCCCCACGGCCTGGAGCAGGTGCGCCGCCTCGTGCGAGGTGCGCTCCGACGTCCACGCGCTCAACTCGCGGTCGATGTCGTCGTGCCGCACCCGCCGGCCCTCGTGGGTGTCGAGCGTGGGGTCCCGTGCCCACGCGGGATCGCCGACGGCGCTCCGGAGCCCGGCCCACATCGCGTCGTCCTCGACGGAGATCGCGATCCAGCGGTCCTCGCCGGCGGCGGGGTAGACGCCCTGGGGCGCGCGGTCCGGGTCGCGGTTGCCGCGTGGCCGTGGGTCGACGCCGAGCATCGTCCACTCGAGCAGCGGCTCGGGCGTCATCGAGACGACGGTCTCGCCCATCGCGACGTCGATGTGCTGGCCGTGGCCCGTGCGGTCGCGGTAGCGCAGCGCGCTCATCATCGCGAAGGCCATGTGCACGCCGATGGCGAAGTCCGGGTAGGCGCCGCCCATCGAGCTGGGCGTGCCGCCGGGGTAGCCGGTGACGTACGGCAGCGTGGTGTAGGCGAGGGTCGTCGGACCCCAGCCCGTTGAGTGGCTCTCCGGGCCGGTCTGCCCGAGGGGCGAGCCCGACATCATGATGACGTCCGGGTTCACCGCCCGCATGTCCTCGTAACCCAGGCCGAGGCGCTCCGCCACGCCCGCCGCGAAGTTCATCGTGACGATGTCGCTGCGGCTGACCAGCTCCTTCGCCAGCTCCTTGCCGCGCTCGGTCTGGATGTTGAGCGTCACGCCCCGCTTCGAGTAGTTGAGCCCGTTGAAGTTGCCCGAGCGCTCGATGCCCGGGATGCCGCCCGAGCCGCGCGTGAGGCCCATGGTGCGCAGCAGGTCCAGGCGCTGCTCGGACTCGACGCGGATGACCTCGGCGCCCAGAGCGCCGAGCCAGGCCGTCGAGTGCGGCACGGAGAGGATCCACCCGAAGTCCGTCACGCGGACGCCGCTCAAGGGCAGGTTGCCCGCGGCCCTGCGGTGCGCGGGCCGCCGGTCGCCCGCCGGCACGGCCGAGGACTCCTCCGCCGGCCTCTCGAGCAACTCCTCGTTATGCTCGCCGAGCCGTGGTGCGCGGCCGTCCTGGCTGTACGGCGTGCGCTCGAACAGGGCCGCCGGGCCCGGCCGCACGTATGAACCCGCTTCGGAGTCCTCGACGGACTCGAGGAATCCTCGGTCGATGAACTGGGCGGACTCCATCATCTCGGCGGGGGAGTAGACCGGGAAGCACGGGATGCCGATGTCGAGCGCCATCTGGTACAGCTCGGCTCGCGTGTGCTGCACGGACCACATGTGCACGAGCGGCTCGATGGCGTCGCAGTTGAGCCCGCGGTCCTCGGCGGTCAGGAACGCCTCGCTCGCTGCCCACTCGGGGCTGCCCATGATCTGCTGGAAGCGCTCCCACCAGTGGTCGAGGTTGTACGGCGTCAGGAAGACGTACCCGTCGCTGCACGGCACGAGGAAGTCGAAGTTGGCCTTGGTGCGCGGCGGAACGAGGTCCGGCGTGTGGACCACGCCGGAAATCGTCAGGCGCACGTGGTTGGCGTTCGCCTCCTGCCCTGAGATGTCGACGAGCTGCCCTCGCCCGGTCGACTCGCGCTGGAACAGCGCGCCCATCGTCGCGGCCGCGCCGGTGGCGCCGGTGAAGTAGTCGGCTTGCGGGTTGCCGGGTGCGAGGGGCGGCTGGTTCGCCGGGTCGCGCACCTGCTGCGCAGGCGTCTCCCAGCCGAGCCCGCTCGAGTGGTACACGGTGAATGCGTTGCCCCGGTACGACCCGTGCGGACCGCCGCGCCCGAACGGCGTCAGCGAGGTGAACACGAGCGCGGGGAAGCGCTCGCGCAGGTCGGCGTAGTCGAGGCCGATGCCGAGCAGGCCGTCCTCGTACATGTCGGTGACGAGCACGTCGACGCCGGCGAGGAGCCCCAGCACCGCCTCGCGGCCCTCGGCGGTGGCGAGGTCGGCGGTGACGCCGCGCTTGTTGGTGTTGAGGTAGAGGAAGAGGCCGCTGCCCTCGGGGTTCGGCACGCCGTCCCTGAACGGGCCCGCACGGCGGGCTCGATCCCCTCCGGGCGGCTCGACCTTGATGACGTCGGCGCCGAGGTCAGCGAAGAGCTTGCCGCAGTACGGGCCGGCCACTCCCTCGGCGAGTTCGATGATGCGGAGATCGTCCAGCGCGGTGTCAGGCACGGGTCCCTCCCGCTGTTTACTCCCATTCGTTATAGGGGACGCGATTGTATGCGGGTGGCCGAGGCCCCTGCACGCACCCTCGCTAGACGATCACCATCTCACGGACGAGCCGCTCGAACTCCTCCGCCTCGAGGCCTGCGAGCTCCGTGAGCACGTCGCGGTTGTGCTGTCCGAGCGTCGGCGCCGAGCCGTAGTGGAGCTGCGTCTCGCTGTAGCGCAGCGGGATGCCCGCCGACGCCGTGACCCCCAGCTCCGGGTGGTCGATGTCGACGAAGAAGCCGCGGTACCGCAGCTGCGGATCCTCCAGCAGCTCGAAGCCGTCGAGGACGGCCGTCGCGGCCACGCCCTCGGCCTGGAGCAGCGACGCCGCCTCGTACGATGTGCGCCCGGCGGTCCAGGCGCCCAGCTCGCGGTCGATGTCGTCGTGGGGGGGGGGGGGGGGGGCGGGGGGGGGGGGGGGGGGGGGGGGGGGGGC
>VXMU01000065.1 GCA_009840945.1 Chloroflexota bacterium
GCGCCGCGATAGCGCTGCTCGCCGCCACCGCACTCGTGATCGGCGCCTGCGGGGGGGACGACGTCGAGCAGCCGGCCGAAGCCACTGCCGAGAGCACGCCCATCCCCTCCGCCACGCCGTTCGCCGCCGTCCCCGCCCCCACCATCGTCGCCACCGCGACCCCGGCGGCGACGACCTCGCCGAGCCAGCCCGCGGCCGCCGGCGACGAGATCGAGTACGAGGTCGAGGCCGGCGACACGCTCTCCGCCATCGCCGAGGAGTTCGACACGACCATCGAAGCCATCATGGAGCGCAACGACATCGAGGATGCTGCGCTGATCTACGTGGGCCAGAAGCTCATCGTGCAGCGCGGCTACACCCCCGAAGGCGCCGGCACGGCCGGCGATGACGCCGCCGACGATGGCGAGGACGCCGGTGACTCGGGCGGCGAGACCACCACCGACGAGTCGGGCGCGCGGATCTACGTCGTGCAGGCCGGTGACACGGCCTACGGCATCGCGCTGCAGTTCGATGTCACCCTCGAGGAGCTGGCGGCGGCCAACGGCACCACCGTGGACGCCCTGGGCAGCCTCTTCGAGGGCGAGGAGCTGATCATCCCCTGACTCCCGGCGCGCCCTGCCATGCTGGGCGGGCGTGGTCTGGCGCTGCGCCGCTAACCCCCCGATACTCCGCCCGCGCGCGCCGCCGCGGGTGGACCGGGCGGGCGGCGCCCCGCCGCCCCGGGCCCCGCGACGAGGGGCGGACCGTACGACCATGACGACTCGACACGCGGCGGCGCGGCAGTGAGCCACGAAGACCGCCTGGCGGAACTCACCGAACGCAAGCAGAGCGGCCTCCTCGGCGGCGGCCAGGCCCGCATCGACGCCCAGCACGAGCGCGGCAAGCTCACCGCGCGCGAGCGCATCGACCAGCTCCTCGACCCCGGCACGTTCGACGAGCTCGACGCGCTGGGCGTGGACTGGGGCGAGAACGGCTCGGGGGAGCGCTTCTACGGCGACGCGGTGGTCACCGGCTGGGGGCAGATCGACGGCCGCCCGGTCTGCGTGTTCGCGCAGGACTTCACGGTCTTCGGCGGCTCACTCTCCACCGTCGTCGGCGAGAAGATGGCGAAGGTCATGGACCTCGCCCTCAAGACCGGCGTCCCGATGATCGGCCTCAACGACTCGGGCGGCGCGCGCATCCAGGAGGGCGTCGACTCGCTCGCCGGGTACGGCGACATCTTCCTGCGCAACGTGCGCGGCTCCGGCGTGATCCCGCAGATCAGCGTGATCATGGGCCCGTGCGCGGGCGGCGCCGTCTACTCCCCGGCGATCACCGACTTCGTGTTCATGGTCGAGGGCACGGCCCAGATGTACATCACCGGCCCCGACGTCATCCGCAGCGTCACCGGCGAGGAGACCAGCTTCGAGGAGCTGGGCGGGGCGATGTCCCACGCCGCCAAGTCCGGCGTCTCGCAGTTCGCGTTCAGCGACGAGCAGGCCTGCCTGGACGAGGTGCGGCGCCTGCTCTCCTTCCTCCCCGCCAACAACGTCGAGTCCCCGCCGTTCGTCGACACGGGTGACGACCCCAACCGCACCCTCGACGACATCCTCAGCATCGTCCCCGAGGACGACGCCATCCCGTACGACGTGCGAGACGTGATCGAGCGGCTGCTCGACAACGGCGACTTCATGGAGGTCCACGAGTTCTTCGCGCAGAACATCGTCGTCGGCTTCGGGCGCATCGGAGGCCAGACCGTCGGCGTGGTGGCGAACCAGCCGATGTACCTCGGCGGCGTGCTCGACATCGACTCGTCGCGGAAGGCGGCGCGCTTCGTGCGCCTCTGCGACTCGTTCAACGTGCCGGTCGTGACGCTGGTCGACGTGCCCGGCTACCTGCCGGGCGTGGCGCAGGAGTACGGCGGCATCATCGCGCACGGCGCGAAGCTGCTGTACGCCTACGCCGAGGCGACCGTGCCGCTCATCACCGTGATCACGCGCAAGGGCTTCGGCGGCGCCTACGTGGCGATGGGCTCCAAGCACCTCGGCGCCGACATCAACTTCGTGTGGCCCGGCGGGGCGATTGCCGTCATGGGCGGCAGCCAGGCGGTGAACATCATCAACCGCCGCGAGCTCCAGGCCGCCGAGGACGAGGCCGCCGTCCGCGCCGAGCTCGTCGCCGACTACCAGGAGCGCATCGAGCACCCGTACATCGCGGCGGCCAAGGGCTACGTCGACGACGTGATCGATCCACGAGACACGCGCGCCCGCATCGCGCAGGCGCTGCGCATGCTGCAACGCAAGGCAGAGTCACCGCTGGCGAAGAAGCACGGGAACATCCCGCTCTAGACCGGCGCGGACCGTCCGCCGCTACCGTTCGCACCGCACACCGGCTCGCGAGCAACCCACGAGGGGGCCTGATGGCAAAGATCAAGGTGCAGAACCCGATCGTCGAGCTCGACGGCGACGAGATGACCCGCATCATCTGGGCCTGGATCCGCGAGCAGCTGATCCTTCCCTACCTCGACGTCGACCTCGATTACTACGACCTCGCGATCCAGTCGCGTGACGCCACTGAGGACCAGATCACCATCGACGCCGCGGAGGCCATCAAGCGCCACGGCGTCGGCGTGAAGTGCGCCACCATCACCCCCGACGAAGACCGCGTGGTGGAGTTCGACCTCAAGCAGATGTGGCGCTCGCCGAACGGCACGATCCGCAACATCCTCGGCGGCACCGTCTTCCGCGAGCCGATCGTGATGAGCAACATCCCGCGGCTCGTCCCCGGCTGGAAGCAGCCGATCGTGATCGGCCGTCACGCCTTCGGCGACCAGTACCGCGCCACCGACTTCGTCGTGCCCGGCCCCGGCCGCCTCACCATGACCTTCACCCCCGCCGGCGGCGGCGCGCCCGAGGAGCGTGAGGTCTTCGACTTCACCGAGGGCGGCGGCATCGCCATGGGCATGTACAACCTCGACGACTCGATCCGCGGCTTCGCCCGCGCCTGCATGACCTACTCGCTCGACCGCGGGCTGCCGCTGTACTTCGCGACCAAGAACACGATCCTCAAGGCCTACGACGGCCGCTTCCGCGACCTCTTCCAGGAGGTCTTCGACGCCGAATTCGCCGGGCGCTTCGGCGAGGCGGGCCTCACGTACGAGCACCGGCTCATCGACGACATGGTCGCGCAGGCCCTCAAGTGGGACGGCGGCTTCGTCTGGGCCGCCAAGAACTACGACGGCGACGTCCAGTCCGACGTGGTCGCGCAGGGCTTCGGCTCGCTTGGCCTCATGACCTCCGTGCTGCTCACGCCCGACGGCAACACCGTCGAGGCCGAGGCGGCGCACGGCACCGTCACGCGCCACTACCGCCAGCACCTCCAGGGCAACGAGACCTCCACGAACCCGATCGCCTCGATCTTCGCGTGGTCGCGCGGGCTGCGGTACCGCGGCCGCATGGACAACACCCAGGACGTCGAGGACTTCGCCGACACGCTCGAGCGCGTCTGCATCGACACCGTCGAGTCGGGCGACATGACGCGCGACCTGGCGATGAACATCGGCCCGGACGTGGAGTGGCTCAACACCCGCACGTTCTTCGACCGCATCGTCGAGCGGCTCAACCGCGAGATGGCAGGCTAGGAACAGCACGAACACCCGAGGGGCGATCCGGCGGTCACCCTCGGAGCATCAACCCGGAACCGCACACCACACGAAGCACGCACACGCGTCCCCCGCGGGCCCCGCCCGCAACGCAGGCACGGGGGCGCGCCCGCACGAAGGGACAGCACCTTGTCAGACCGCAAGCAGGTCACGATCGTCGGCGCCGGGAACACCGGCACCTCCATGGCGCAGATCCTCGCAGCGCGTGGCTACGCCGACGTCACGCTCATCGACATCGTCGAGGGGCTCCCGCAGGGCAAGGCGCTCGACATCCAGGAAGCCTCGCCGTGGGTCGGCACCAGCGTGCGCGTGAACGGCACCAACGACTGGGCCGACACCGCCGGCTCCGACGTGGTCGTGGTCACCTCGGGCGTGCCGCGGCGGCCCGGCATGACGCGCGAAGACCTGCTCGGCACCAACGCCGGCATCGTCCGCAGCGTCGTCGGGAGCGCCATCGAGCACTCGCCGGACGCCACCTTCATCATCTTCGCCAACCCCATGGACGCGATGTGCCACGTCGCCCTCGAGGCCAGCGGCCTCCCGGCCGCGCGGGTCGTCGGCCAGGGCGGGATGCTCGACAGCACGCGCTACCGCACGTTCATCGCGATGGAGCTCGGCGTCTCGGTGCGCGACGTCTCGGCGTGGGTGCTCGGCGGCCACACGGAGGCGACGATGGTCCCAATCGTCTCCTCGGCGACCGTCGGCGGCGTCCAGCTGACCGCGCTCATGGCGCAGGACCGCATCGACGCGGTCGTGGACCGGACGACGAAGGGCGGCGCGGAGATCGTCGGCCTGCTCAAGACGGGATCGGCCTTCACGGCCCCCGCCGCCGCGACCATCGAGATGGTCGACGCCATTCTCCGCAACGAGCGCCGCATCCTCCCCTGCTGCACGCTGCTGACGGGCCAGTGGGGCATCGAGAACGCCTACGTCGGCGCCCCGATCCTGCTCGGCGCCGGCGGAGTCCTCGACATCTACGAGTCGCCGCTGAGCGAGTCTGAGACGGCGGGGATGGTCGCCGCGGGCGAAGCGGTGCTGGAGCTCGTGGCGGCGACGCCAGGGGAGTAGCAGGCGCCCCGCGCCGCGGGGCTCTCACGGACCGAACGCTATCGGCAGGGCTCGATTGCCGACGCAGGGAGGTGGCGGTAGCCGCGTTAGGGTTCTTCCATGCCGTGCACCGGGATGTTCTGGAAGTCTCCCGAAGCTAGTTCCGTGGCCTTGAGATACTCGACTATCCGGGCCACGCTCGACCTGAGCGGTGCATCCTCAGGATGGAATGTGTGGATGTGGGCCGCGAGCGCCCGGCAGACAACGGTGCCGATGGCGGGGAGTAGCGACGCTCTGTTGCGTGCCTGCCAGTCGCCGTAGACCACGTATCCGCCGTCCTGATGCCCGATGTAGGTGTTCCGAAGGCTGACCCATGTCCCGTGGATGTACGAACTCGGGTAGCGTTGGAAGAACAGATAGTGACGGGGCTCGTCCGAGCCGATCGCGCGGAGCTTGGATGCGAAGTCAGGCCCCCACTGTTTCGGTGCCTCAACGACATCATCCGTCGAGAACCCATCAGCATGCATACGTTCCATCGAGGCATCGACCAGGCGAGACTCCATAGGTTCCGCCGACCCGCCGCGTGCAGCGACTCGCGCCTGCAAGTCTTCTGCTAAGGCTAGTTCCACTTTCAAGCCACTCAAAGCAAAACGCCAATACGTATCGTCGTCACCGTGCCTGCACAGGTACTCGATGTCGACGGAGGTCTCCAGCACCAAGCGTGCGAGGGCATTGATTGGCGTAATGCTGGAGGGGTGTCTCGAGAGGATCTCAATGGAGCCCGCGACCTCGCGGAGTCGGAGCAAGAGCCCGACATGGATCGCTTCGCGCAGGGAGAGAGGGTAATCCAATCTGCCCGCGACGAGCAGGACCATATCCAGAACAGCACTGTACTGCTCTCGTGCCTGATGCAATCGCCGTTGCTCAGCGGTATATCCGAGTGTAGCCATGAATTCTAGGTCTACTGTCTAAGCACTTGAGCCGCTCACGCGTCGGCTGGGATCTTGCTGCCCACAACCCCCACACCCGCTACCCTCACCCCGACCCCCGACACCACCACCGACGGAGGACCGAACCGACCGATGACGACGACCGCAGCACCGACCCGCACCGAGACCGACAGCATGGGCGCCATCGAGGTGGCGTCGGACGTCTACTGGGGGGCGCAGACCCAGCGCTCGCTCCAGAACTTCAAGATCGGCACCGAGCGCATGCCGCGCTCCATCATCCGAGCCCTCGGCATCGTGAAGCACGCCTCCGCCTCCGTGAACGAGGCCCTCGGCAAGCTCGAATCCCGGCGCGCCGACGCCATCCGCGCCGCCGCCCAGGAGGTCATCGACGGCGACCTCGACGACCACTTCCCGCTCGTCGTCTGGCAGACCGGCTCCGGCACCCAGTCCAACATGAACGCCAACGAGGTCATCTCGAACCGCGCCATCGAGATGCTCGGCGGCGAGCTCGGCTCCAAGGACCCCGTCCACCCCAACGACCACGTCAACATGTCGCAGTCCTCGAACGACGTGTTCCCCGGCGCCATGTCGATCGCGACCGCCGAGGAGGCGACGCACCGCCTTATCCCCGGCCTGCACCACCTCCACGCCGCGCTCGCGGCGAAGCAGGCCGACTTCGACGACATCGTGAAGATCGGCCGCACGCACCTCATGGACGCGACGCCGCTCACGCTCGGCCAGGAGTTCTCGGGCTACGTGAAGCAGGTCGAGAACTCGGTCGCGCGCGTCGAGGGCGCCCTGCCGCGCATCCACGAGCTCGCCCTCGGCGGCACCGCCGTCGGGACCGGCCTCAACGCGCACCCCGAGTACGCTGAGCGCGTCGCGGCGGAGATCGCGAGCATCACGGGCCTGCCGTTCGTGACCGCGCCGAACAAGTTCGAGTCGCTCGCCGCGCACGACGCGCAGGTCGAGCTGTCGGGCCAGCTCAAGACCGTGGCCGCCTCGCTGATGAAGATCGCGAACGACGTGCGGCTGCTCGGCTCCGGCCCGCGCGCCGGGCTCGCCGAGCTGATGCTGCCGGCCAACGAGCCGGGCTCCTCGATCATGCCGGGCAAGGTGAACCCCACCCAGTCCGAGGCGCTCACGATGGTCTGCGCGCAGGTCATCGGCAACGACGTCGCCGTCAACGTCGGCGGCGCGACCGGGCACTTCGAGCTCAACGTCTTCAAGCCGGTGATCGTCTTCAACACGCTGCAGTCGATCCGCCTGCTGGGCGACGCGGCGGTGTCGTTCACCGACAACATGGTGGCCGGCATCGAGCCGAACCGTGAGCGCATCCAGCAGCTCATGGAGTCCTCGCTGATGCTCGTGACGGCGCTGAGCCCGCGCATCGGCTACGACCGCGCGGCCGAGGTGGCCCACCACGCCCACGTCCACGGCTCGACACTGCGCGAGGCGGCCGTCTCGCTCGGCTACGTGACGGACGCGGAGTTCGACGAGTGGGTGCGGCCCGAGGACATGACCCACCCGTAGGTCTGGCTCCCTCTCCCGCAGTATGGCTGGGTCGGAGAGCCGAGGCAGGCCTTGGCTCTCCTCGACGCGGGGATACCCCGCAGTGCGGGAGAGGGTGGGGGGTGAGGGTCCGGCATGGCGCTACGCGTTGTCGCCTCGGCGCTGGTCCTCGCTGCGCTGACGCTCGCAGCTGCGTGCGCGGGGGACGATGCCGACGAGCCAGAGCCGCCGGAGGCCGCCCCGCAAGCCGCACTGAAGATCGGGCTCCTGCTCGATTCCGGCGAGGGCGTCGACGAGGCATCGATGGTGCGCCGGCAGGGCTTCGACCTGGCGATACAGCACATCAACGACGCCGGGGGCGTCCTCGGACGCCCGGTGACCTACGTGCTCGCCGACCCGACGTCCGACCCGGACACTGCTGTCGAGGTCGCGCGACGGCTCGTGGAGGTCGAGGGCGTCCACGCGCTCGTCGGCCCGAGCTCCAGCGCGAACTCGATCCCGGTCGCCGAGCGGGTGGCGCGGCCCGCCGGCATCCCGATGATCAGCCCGTCGGCGACCTCGCCGCTGCTGACGACGGCCGACGACGGCGACTTCTTCTTCCGCACCGCGCTCTCGGACATCGCGCAGGGCCCGGTGCTGGCGCGCCTGACGCGTGAGCGCGGCTTCGAGCGCGTCGGCGTGGTCTACCGCGACGACGCGTGGGGCCGGGGGCTCTACGAGACCTTCGCGGCTGCCTGGGATGGCGACACCACGGCGGTGGCGATCGAACCGGACGCCGAGACGTATCTTCCCGAGCTCCGGGCGACCGGCGACGGCGACGCGCTGGTCGTGATCACGTTCGCAGACGAAGCGGAGACGCTCGTGCGCGAGGCGCTCGACGCGGGCCTGTACGACCAGTTCGTCTTCGGCGACGGCGCGCGGCGGCAGGCGCTCGTCGAGGTGATCGGCGGGGACCGCCTCGGCGGGATGTACGGGACGGCGGGTGTCGCCAACCCGGGCACCGAGGCGCAGGCGACGTGGGACGCCGCGTACCGGGCGACGTACGGCGAGCTGCCGGTGACGCCGTACGTGCGCGAGACCTACGACGCCGCCATCGCCATCGCGCTCGCCGCCCAGGCGGCGGGCCGCCTCGACGGCGCAGCCATCCGCGACCAGCTACGCGCCATTGGCGCGGCGCCGGGCGAGGTCGTGATAGCCGGAGCGGACGGCGTCACGCGCGCCCTCGAGGTCCTCGCCGGCGGTGGCGAGGTCGACTACGAGGGCGCGGCGGTGTCGCTGGACTGGGACGCAAACGGCGACCTGGTGCGTGGCCACATCGGCATCTGGCGCTTCACCGAGGACGAGCGGATCGAGGACCTCGAGGCCGTCGCGTTCGGCGAGTAGCGGGCGCGCGGCAAGGCGGCTACGAACCCCGCCGAGAGGTGACGAACACGGCGATGACGCCGCCGAGGACTCCGGCGATGCCGCCCGTGACGAACGAGGGTGGGTCGGCGGCGAGTTCGGCGAGCAGGCCGACGATCACGCCGACCACCACGCCCGCGCCGATGGCCGTGAACAGGGTGCTCAGTCGGTCGGTCATGGAGCCCTCGCTGTCCCCGGGGGCGGGGCGAGGGGCTAGAGCACCACCATCGCGGCCCAGATCGTCCCGGCAAGGGCCGCAGCGTAGCAGAGCACGGCCAGCGGCGTCGCCACGGAGCGCAGGCCGAGGTCCTTGAGCGTGTGCCGGATACGGTGCGCCGCGTGGAAGAACGACAGGAACGCCACACCGAGGATGATCAGCCGCACCAGCGGGTTGTTGAACAGCGTGTCGAGCTGGCTGAACTCCACGCCCCCGGCGGGGACGACGAAGCCCGTGAGGATGATCAGGACCGGCAGCAGCAGCGCAGTGATCATGCCGCCCGCGCCGAACATCGCCCACCAGAACGGTTCATTCGAGGGTCGCACGACAGCCCCCTACCACTCGACCAGGAACGCCGCGAGCACCACGAGTGACGCGCCCACCCAGAGCGCGTACATCCCGAAGATCATGGCCTCCGGCGGCACCGCTCGTCCGCCCAGCTTGACCCGCATGCTCTTCGGCACGGCGCGGAACCACGTCGAGGTGTGCAGCTGGGCGAAGCCGAGGATCACCGCGTGGATGATCCAGAACAGCGGGTTCTCCAGCAGGTCGAGGTGGTCGTTGAACGCGCCACGGCCCTCCCGCACCTGCGAGACGAGGAGGAGCAGCAGCACGATGTAGACCGCGACCGCGACCGCCGAGAGCTCACGCAGCAGGAACACGCGGTATGGCCAGCCGCGGTTCCACCACGCGTTCGACTTCGCCCGAGGGAGCGGTCCCGGCATTGCTAGCGGCCCATCCCCGGCGGCGTGAAGGGCAGGAGCGAGATGAAGAAGTTGTTCGTCGCCTCGACCTTGGCCTGCTGGATCGCGGCGGCGGGGTCGACGTCCTTCGGGCAGACCGCACTGCACTCTCCGACGAACGTGCAGTCCCAGATGCCCTCGTCCGCCCAGATGAGCTGCTGGCGCTGCTCGTTGCCCTGGTCGCGCGAGTCGAGGTTGTAGCGCTGCGCCAGCGCGAGCACGGCGGGGCCGAGGAACTCGTCCTCGTGCTCGTAGACCGGGCAGGCCGCGTAGCAGAGCGTGCAGTTGATGCACATGCTGAACTGCTTGAAGTCCGCGAGCTGCGACGGCGACTGGAGGTACTCGCCGTCATCGAGCGACTGCTCCTCCTCGCGGATGATGTACGGCTTGACGTCGGTCAGCTTCTCCATGAAGTCGTCGAGGACCGTGACCATGTCACGCTCGACCGGGAACCCGCGCAGCGGCTCGACACGGATCGGGCCCGGCATGAACTCACGCAGGAAGGCGTTGCACGTGAGGCGCGGGTAGCCGTTGACCATCATCCCGCAGCTGCCGCAGACGCCCATCCGGCACGACCAGCGGTAGCTGAGCGTGCCGTCGACCTCGTCCTTGAGCCAGTTCAGCGCGTCGAGGACCACCCACTCCTCGCGGTACGGCACCTCGTAGCTCTGGTACGAGGGCTCCGAGTCCGTGTCCGGGTGGTAGCGGAACACCTCGAGCGTGACGGTCATCGTCTCGGTCGTCATGACGTCTCCCGTCGCTAGTTCCCGTAGGTCCGCTCGGCCGGCGGCCAGTTGGTGATCGTCACGTCGGCGTACTCGATGCGCGGTGCGCCGTCCGTGCGGAACGCGAGCGAGTGCTTCAGGAACTGGTCGTCGTCGCGGTCCGGGTAGTCGGTGCGCTGGTGCGAGCCGCGCGACTCGGTGCGCTCCAGCGCCGAGTGCGCGACCGCCTCGCCCACGTCGAGGAGGAACCCGAGCTCGATCGCGGTGGTGAGCTCGGTGTTGAAGCTCTTGCTGTGGTCGTCGATGCCGACGTTCTCGAAGCGCTCCTTGAGCTCGCCGACCTTTTCGGTCGTGGCGCGGATGCCGGACTCCTCGCGGTAGACGCCCGCGCCCTCCTCCATCGTCGCGTTGAGCTCGCGGCGGATGGTGGCGAGGCGCTCGCCGCCGTCGCGCGGGGTGCGGAAGCGCGCGGCGATCGAGGCCTCCTCGTCGGCGCGCTGCGCCTCGAGGCCGTCGGTGTCGAGGTCGGGGTGCTCGCGGGCGAACTCGGCGGCCGAGAGGCCGGCGCGCTTGCCGAAGACGAGCAGCTCGGTGAGCGAGTTGGAGCCGAGGCGGTTCGCGCCGTTGATGCTGACGCAGGCGCACTCGCCGGCGGCGAAGAGGCCCGGCAGGCTCGTCTCGCCGTCCGTGTTGGTGTGGATCCCGCCCATCATGTAGTGGACCACGGGGCGTACGGGGATCGGCTCGTGGACCGGGTCGATGCCGGCGTAGTTCTTCGCCAGCTCCCGCACGAACGGGATGCGCTCCATGATCAGCTGCTCGCCCAGGTGCCGCACGTCGAGGTGGGTGTAGGTGCCGTACTCGCCGCTGAAGACGCGGCCGGCGTCCTGCTCCTTCATGAACGCCTGCGAGAGCTTGTCGCGCGGCCCCAGCTCCATGGTGCGGAGCTGCGGGTGGCGCGGGTCGTCGATGGGGACGGGCTCGCCGAGGTTGTAGTCCTCGAGGTATCGCCGGCCCTCGGTGTTGACCAGGATGCCGCCCTCGCCGCGGGCCGCCTCGGTGATGAGGATGCCGGTGCCCGGCAGGCCCGTGGGGTGGTACTGGACGAACTCCATGTCCTTGAGCGCGACGCCCGCGCGGTAGGCCATCGCCATGCCGTCGCCGGTCTTGATCGCCGCGTTGGTGGTGAACGGGAAGACGCGCCCGCCTCCGCCGGTGCACATGATCACCGAGCGCGCGCGGATGGCGTGGACCTCGCCGGTCCGCATCTCGATCGCGATCACGCCCTGGCAGCGGCCGTCCTCGACGAGCAGGCGCGTCGCGAACCACTCGTCGTAGCGCTTGACGGCGGTGTGCTTGAGCGAGGTCTGGAACAGCGCGTGGAGCATGTGGAAGCCGGTCTTGTCGGCGGCGTACCACGTGCGGCGGATGCGCATCCCGCCGAACGGCCGGACGGCGACGCTGCCGTCCTCCTCGCGGCTCCACGGGCAGCCCCAGTGCTCGAGCTGGATCATCTCGCGCGGGGCCTCGTTCACGAACAGCTCGACGGCGTCCTGGTCGGCGAGCCAGTCGGCGCCGCTGATGGTGTCGTGGATGTGCTCCTCGATGCTGTCGTTGTCCTTGATCACGGCCGCGGCGCCGCCCTCGGCGGAGACCGTGTGGCTGCGCATCGGGTAGACCTTGGAGACCATCGCGATGTCGAGGTCGGGGTGCGCCTCGGCGGCCGCGATCACGGCGCGCAGTCCGGCGCCGCCGCCGCCGACGATGAGGATGTCGTGTTGCAGGTCGTCTGCCACGGCTGCCCCTTTACGCCGCACTCCGCCCGGGCGCATCACGGCCCGTGGCGAGGCTGACTATTGCCGGGGGTGCGGTCATGGTCAAGCGCCCTCGGAGCGAGGCGCGGCTCACCCCGCCGTCCGCTCACGGAGCGCGTACAGCTGCAACGCCACGAGGGTCTTCGCGTCGTCGAGCTCGCCCGCAACGACAGCCGCCTCGATCGCCTCTCGCGTGTACGGGATCGGCGCCGACAGGTCCTCTTCGTCGCCGGTCGCGAGCGGCGACTCTCGCAGCCCCGTCGCAAGGTAGAAGTCGATGTACTCCGAGGTGAACCCCGGCGCCATCCACGCCCCGCCGATGCGGACGAGCGAGTCGGCGTCGTAGCCCGTCTCCTCGCGCAGCTCGCGGTGCGCGGTCACGTCGGGCGCCTCGCCCGGCTCGCGGGTGCCGGCCGGGATCTCGAGCAGCCGCGCGCCGGCCGGGTGCCGGTACTGCTCGACGAGCAGCCAGCGCCCCTCGTCGTCGATGACCACGAGGGCGACGGCGCCGGGGTGGCGCACGGTGGCGCGCATCGCCTCGACGCCGTCGGGGAAGCGGATCGAGTCGTGCTCGATGTCGAAGACGCGGCCTTCGTAGACGCGTTCGGAGCTGAGGACTTCGGGAAGCTCGGCCTCGGAGGTCACAGCGCGGCCGCGGCGGCCACGGGCTCGGCCGTGCGGCCGGTGAGGTCGAGCGTGATCGCGATCTCGTTGCAGCCCGGGAACTTCGGACAGCGGTAGCACTCGTTCCAGACCTTGCGCGGCAGCGCCATCACGTCGGCCTGGATGAACCCGAACCGCTCGAAGAACTCCGGCTTGTAGGTCAGCGCGAAGACGCGGTCGAGGCCCATCCGGCTCGCCTCCTCGACGCACGCGCGCACGAGGTGCTGGCCGTAGCCGCGGCCCTGGCAGGTCTCGGAGACGGCGAGCGACTTCAGCTCGGCGATGTCCGCCCACACGATATGCAGCGCGCCGCACGCGACGACCTGGCCGCCCTCGCGGATCACGAAGAAGTCGCGCAGGTTCTCGTACGTCTCACCCTTGGTGCGCGGCAGCATGTCGCCGCGCGCCGCCCAGAAGTTGACGAGGTCCGTGATGCCGTCGACATCGCCGACCCGCGCGCGGTCCACGACCACGCCGTCCGTCAGCAGCGAGGGGTACTCGATCTCCACCGTCATGCACACAGGATAGAACCACGGTGCGTGAGAGGCATCACCTCGGCCACACGACGGCTACTCGTGGTCGTCGATGGAGAGCTGGTGGTCGATGCGCAGCCAGCCCATCCGCAGCGCGAGGTTCGCGTAGAACTGCTGCTCGCCGCCCAGCCGGATGAAGCGCGCGACGCGCGGCGAGCGCGTGACGCGCACGACCGTGCCCGACGGCACCGGCTGCTCGTGGTGGCCGTCCACGGTCATCAGCGCCTCGAAGCCGCGCGCCATCTGCAGCCGGATCTCGGTCTCGCCCCGCACCACCAGCGCGTTACCGTACGAGAGGTGCGGCGCGACCGCGCCGACGATGAGCTCGCTCGACGTCGGGTAGAGGATCGGGCCGCTGATCGCGAGCGTGTACCCCGTCGAGCCCGTCGCGGTGGCGACCACCACGGCGTCGGCGCGGTACTCGGCCAGGAGCACGCCGTCGACGCTCAGCCCCACCGTCACGGTGCGGCCGAGGCGGTTGCGGCCGATGACGACGTCGTTGAGCGCGTGCATCGCCTCGCCCTCGCCGCTCCCGTCGATCACGGAGGCCTGCGCCATCGCGCGCTCCTCGATGCGCCCCTCGCCGAGCAGGATGAGCGCCAGCGCGGCCTCGGCCTCGCCCTCCGTGGCCTCGGCGAGGAAGCCGAGACGGCCCATGCGCACCCCGAAGACCGGGACGCCGTGCTCCGATGCGAGGCCCGACGCCTGCAGCACGGTGCCGTCGCCGCCGACGCAGACGAGCAGGTCGGTGCCGGGGAGCTGGGTGGCGACGGGACCGTCGTCGGGCGGGGCGGCGCCGTCGCGCTCGAGCGACGCCATCCAGACATCGCGGCCCGTCTCGGCGACCTGGTCGCAGAGGCGCTTCGCGAGTTCCGCCGCTCCGGCCACGTCGGGGTGGTAGCACACCCCACAGCGCTCGATCGCGTCGATGCCGTTCGAGGCGGTCATGCGGCGTCCTCCGCCGCCCGCATCCACACGAAGAACTCACGGTTCCCCGCCGGGCCCAGCAGCGGCGACCGGACCACACCCCGCACGCGCACCCCTCGCCCGACGGCCCACGCCGCCACGCGCCCCACGACGCGGGCATGGACCTCGGCGTCGTGCACCACGCCGCCCCGCTGCACGTCGTCGCGGTCGGCCTCGAACTGCGGCTTCACCAGCGCGAGCAGGTCTGCTCCGCCGCGCAGCGAGTCGAGCACGGCCGGGAGTACGAGCGTGAGCGAGATGAACGAGACATCGATGACCGCGAGGTCGGCGGGCGGATCGAGCGGCTCGAGGGTGCGGGCGTTCGTGCGCTCGCGTACCTCGACGCGCGGGTCGTCGCGGAGCTGCTGCGCGAGCTGCCCGTAGCCCACGTCGACGGCCACGACCTCGCGCGCGCCGTGCTGGAGCAGGCAGTCGGTGAACCCCCCGGTCGACGCGCCAACGTCGAGGCAGCGCAGGCCGCGCACGTCGAGCCCCGTGCGGTCGAGGGCGTGCGCGAGCTTCTCCCCACCGCGGCTCACGTACGGCGGCGGCTCGCGCACCTCGATGGCCGCGTCGGCCGTCACCGGCTGCGCGGGCCGGGTCGCTACCTCGCCGTCCACGCGCACGTCGCGCGCGAGCACGAGCGCACGCGCCCGCTCGCGGGACGGCGCAAGCCCGCGCTCGACGAGCGTTACGTCAAGGCGCGGGCGAGCGCGGGTGCGTCGGGCGGGGGTGGTGGTCATCTAGATTCGAGGATAGCGCGCAACCGCCTCAACCGCTCCCGTGCGCGATCCCCCTGTTCGCTGGCGGAAACTATTGGCGCCTCGCACGCGTATCATCGATGAGCCCGAGCCGCTCTCGACCGTGTGAAGGAGCAGCGCGCTTGCCTGCGTCCAGCATCCGCCGCCTCCTCCTCGCCGCCCTCGTGACGCTGGTCGCCGCCAGCGTCGAGGTGTCCCCCGCGGCTGCTTCCGAGGCGGACGACGACACGATCACGACCGTGCTGTACCCCGGCTGGAACCTGGTCGGCTGGGTGGGACCGAGCACGCAGACCTCGGAGCTGTTCGACGCGATCCCGGCGCTGCGGGAGGTCTGGGCGTGGGGCGCGGAGGGGCAGGCCTACCAGTACGCGCGGCGCAACCGCGACGGCGACCTGCCGACGCTGACTCTCGGCATGGGGGTGTGGCTGCGGCTCGGTGGGAACTCGGCGTACTCGTGGAGACGTCCCGCGTCGGATCAGGGGGCATTACTCGACCTGCACAGAGGTCAGAACCTCCTCGGCTGGACCGGCGAGGACGGCGTGGTCGTCGGAGACGCGCTCGCCCGATTCGGTGACGACCTCGAGGAAGTGTGGCACTGGGACGCGGAGCGTCAGCGCTACGTGCCCTACGCTCCGGGCTCCGAGGCCGCGAGCCTCGCAACGCTTACCCGCGGACAGGCGCTACGCATCGAGCTGGCGCGCGACACGAGGTGGTGGGAGCGGGGTATCGCGCAGCCGACCTTCGTCTTCGCCGAAGGCGTCACTTACGAGCGGCGCAAGGAGGTGCAGTGGCTGTTCGAACACGCCACCGACGTGATCGCGATGCGCTTCGGCGCCCAAACCACCGACTACCAGGTGGGGGTCCCTGCCGACGGCACGCTCTACTGCACGGTCTCGCAGGATGCCCCCGATGACCGGGTCTCCGTCTGCGCGCAGAGTACGGCAGCATACGAGTACTTTCTGGTCCTCCAGAACGCGCTCGCGGCGGGGCCCGACGACTCGAACTTCGGTCCGGGCTGGCTGAGCGTGGGGACTGCCGAGTACGTCCAGCAGGTGTACGACCTCGAAAGCCGGCGACCGCTCATCAACCCCCGCACCAGATCCGCCGTCGAGAAACTCACCCGGACTCCCGGTGAAGTGCACTACTTCCACCGGCAGCCGTTCTGGCTGAACCGGACAACCGGGTTCATCGCTGCTGAGTGGCTCGCGGATTACGCGGGGGAAGAGTCCCTCGCGGAGTTCTACCGGCTCGGGAGGAGCCACGACCGCTGGGAAGACGCGTTCCGGAAGGCCTTTCGCATCGACCTCGATGACTTCTACGTGGCGATTGAGGCCTATCGACACGAGCGGGCACCCGTCGATCCACACCTCCTCGACGATCGGGACGAGGTGATCGTCGTGCCGCTCAGCCCGGCGGCATCAACCGTCGCGATGGAGATACAGGGCGAAGTTGCGAGTCTCACGAGCTTCTACAACGAGCGCTTCGGGGCGCGCTCCCAGGACTACACGATCTACGTCGTGGACAAGGAGACATTCTCGTCCTCGTTCGTCAGTGCGTTCGGCCATCTCACGTTCTGCAGCAGATCTGCACGGCCAGTGATCGTCATATTCGACTGCGAAGTGCCGGAGGGGTACGCCTACTATTCGCCCGACGGCGATCACTACACGAAACTCATTAGCAGCCACCACATCCGCCGCATCCTCGACGATCTGGCTCCGCCATTGTCCACACTGCATCTGCGGCGCACGGACATCGCGGTATTCTGTACCTGGGGGATCTACTGGCTATGCGACGGCGTGCCGGCGTACCTCGCCGCCATGTACGACGTCCATTCTGACACCGCGGAACTGGACGACATTCTGCACAGTAAGGCACTCCTCGCAGGGGGCGTGACCAAACCACTGAGCGGCTTCGAAGGCGGTCTCACGGCACGGGATGGCTGGGCTACGAATGCCAAGGCCGAGTCCGCGTTGCTGTTCCTCGCCGCGCATCAGCTCGCCAACCACGCGGGCGACAAGGCGCTCCTGGAATACTTCCGCGTGCTACCTACCGCCGAGACGATCTACGAGGCGTTCGAGCATGCCTTCGGACTGACCCTTGAGGAGTTCTACGCGCAGTTCGAGGCGTACCGGGCCACGCTGACCGCCGAGTAACGCCGCGCAGCCGGGAGGTCAGGCGGACTCGGTGTCCGGGGTCTCCTCGCCCACCACCTGGTCGCTCTCCGTCACCAGCAGCGGACGCGCGCGGTTCCGCACCGTCTCGGCGGAGACCACGCACTTGCGGATGTCGGGGTTCGAGGGCGCCTCGTACATCACGTCCAGCAGCAGGCCCTCGACGACCGTGCGCAGCCCGCGCGCGCCGGTCTTCTGCTCGATCGCCTCCTCGGCGATGAGCCGCAGGGCGTCGTCGGTGAAGACCAGCTCCGTGTCGTCCATCTGGAACAGCCGCTGGAACTGGCGGGCCACGGCGTTCTTCGGTTTCGTGAGGATCGAGACCATCGTGTCCACGTCGAGCGGGTCGAGGACGGAGACCACGGGCAGGCGGCCGACGAACTCGGGGATGAGGCCGAACTGCAGCAGGTCGTCGTGCGCGACGTGCTTGAGGATCATCGCGCGGTCGGCCTCCGACACCGTCTCGGAGCCGAAGCCGAGGCTCCGCGCCCCGATGCCGGTGCGGCGCGAGACGATGCCCTCGAGGCCCTCGAAGGCGCCGCCGACGATGAACAGGATGTTGCTGGTGTTGATCTGGATGAAGTCCTGGTGCGGGTGCTTGCGGCCGCCCTGCGGCGGCACGCTGGCGACGGTGCCCTCGATGATCTTGAGCAGCGCCTGCTGCACGCCCTCGCCGGAGACGTCGCGCGTGATCGAGGGGTTGTCGGACTTGCGCGCGATCTTGTCGATCTCGTCGATGTAGACGATGCCGCGCTCGGCACGCTGGATGTCGAAGTCCGCGGCCTGGATGAGGTGCAGCAGGATGTTTTCGACGTCCTCGCCGACGTACCCCGCCTCCGTGAGCGCCGTGGCGTCGGCGATGGAGAAGGGGACGTCGAGGATCCTCGCGAGGGTCCGCGCGAGCGCCGTCTTGCCGGTGCCCGTCGGACCGATCAGCAGGATGTTCGACTTCTCGAGTTCGAGGTCGGCCTGCGCGGGCGCGTCGATGCGCTTGAAGTGGTTGTAGACGGCCACGGAGAGCACGCGCTTCGCCTGGTCCTGCGCGACGATGTACTCGTCGAGCAGCTCGACCAGCTCACGCGGGGTGCGCGATGGCTTCGCGGCGCCTCCCTTGCGGGAGCCACCCTGGCCCTCCTCGTTGATGATCTCCTGGCAGAGGACGACGCACTCGTCGCAGATGTAGACGGCGCCGGGCCCGGCGATGAGCCGTTTGACCTGGTCCTGGTTCTTGCCGCAGAACGAGCAGTGGTACTGGACCCTGTTCCCGCGGGTCGAGGACTTCGCCATGCTTCCCCCAGCGCCCCCGCCGGGTCGCGATGCTACCCGATGCCGCTCCCGTTGCTGCTCGCGGTGGAGCTGCCGTCGTCGGGCTTCTGCAGGATCTCGTCGATCATCCCGTACTCCAACGCCTGGTCGGCATTGAGGTAGAAGTCACGGTCGGTGTCCATGCGGATGCGATCGATGTCCTGCCCTGTCCGCTCGGAGAGGATATTACGGATGATCTCGTTGTTGCGCAGGATCTCGCGCGCCGCGATCTCGATGTCCGAGGCCTGACCGCGCGCGCCGCCCATGGCCTGGTGCATGTGCACGGTGGCGTTCGGCAGCGCGTAGCGCTTGCCCTTCTCGCCGGCCGAGAGCAGCACCGTGGCCATCGAGGCCGTCGCGCCGACGGCGATCGTCGACACGTCGGACCGGATCAGGTTCATCGTGTCGTAGATCGCGAGGCCGGCGGTGATCACGCCGCCCGGCGAGTGGATGTACATGTTGATGTCGCGGTCGGGGTCCTCGCGCTCCAGGTAGAGGAGCTGGGCGACGATCATGTTCGCGATGTGATCGTCGATCGGCGTCCCGAGGAAAATGATGCGCTCCTTGAGGAGCAGCGAGTAGATGTCGTAGGCGCGCTCGCCGCGGGCGGTGGTCTCCACGACCATCGGCACGACGTTCATGGGCGAGACCGTCAAGGCGGTGTCCTTCCGTGAGCAGGCGGTGCCTGTAAGGCGTTTCTTCGCGGGCCGGCTACTCCTCGTCGCCGTCCCCGTCGTCGTCGGTACTGGATCCACTATCGGCTGCATCGTCGCTGGACGCATCCCCGGCGCTGTCGTCGGCGTCTTCCGCGGCTGCGTCATCGGCGGCCGTGTCCTCGGCCTCGGCCGTTGCCTCGTCGCCGTCGGCCCCGCGTGCGCCGCGCCGGCGGCGGCTGCGGCGACGCGGCGACCGCGGCTCGATCTCGTCGGGCTGCGAGGCGATCTCGACCAGCCGCTCCAGCGTCTTCGTCGTGAGCAGGCGAGTCGTGATCTGGCCGCGCGTCTCCTCGGTGTCGAGCAGGCCGCGCAGCGTCGCGCGCTCCTCGAGGTCCGTGCTCCCGCCGCTCATCGACTCGACGAGCTCGTCGATCTCGGCCTGGATGTCCTGCTCGGACGGCTCGATGCTCTCGCGATCGGCGAGCTCGCCGACGACGAGACCGCGGCGCAGCACCAGGTCGGCCTGCTCACGCAGGGCGTCGCGCACCTCGTCCTCCGTCTGGCCGATGGCCTCGAGCCACTGGTCGAACGTCTCGCGCTCGTGGAAGGCGTGGTTGGACTGCTCGTCGACCAGGCGGTCGATCTCGCGCTCCACCAGCACCTCGGGGTAGTCGAGGTCGGCGGTGGCGAGGAGCAGGTCGATGACCTCGTCGCGGTACGCGGCCTCGTTCTCGGCCTCGATGCGGATGCGCACGTTCTCCGCGATGCGCTGCTGGAGTTCTTCGAGGGTCTCGATGCCCTCCTCGTCCAGCGAGCGGGCGAAGTCGTCGTCGAGGTCCGGGAGGACCTCCTGCTTCACCTCGTGGATGGTCACGCTGTAGCTGGCGCTCTTCCCGCCGAGCTCCTCGGCGGCGTAGTCCTCCGGCAGGTCGAACTCGAACTCGTGCGGTCCCCCGCGCTCCAGCCCGATGAGGTGGTCGAGAAAGCCCGGCAGCGAGACGATGCCGTCCTCGGAGACGCGGAACTCCGCGCCCTCCTCGACGTGCGGCTCGCCCTGCCCCTCGATGCTCACGGAGACGTCGACGCGGACCGTGTCCTCCCACTCGACCGCGCGGTCGACGGGCTCGAGCGTCGCGTAGCGCCGGCGCACGCCGACCATCGCCTCCTCGGTGTCCTCGTCGCTGACCGTGACCTCGTCGCGCGGCACGCGCAGCGACTGGTACTCGCCGATGTCGACGGTGGGGCGTACGGGGATCATCGCGGTAACGACGAGGGGTTCGGTCGACTTGAGGTCGATCTCGGGGTCGCCGATGGCGTCGATCTCCTGCTCCTCCAGCGCCTCGCTGTAGAGGCCGGGCAGGATGTCCTCGATCGCCTCCTGCAGCAGCGCGGGGCGGCCGACGAGGTTCTCGACGATGTGGCGCGGAGCCTTGCCGGGGCGGAAGCCGGGGATGCGCACCTGCTGGGAGAGCTTGCGGACGGCCTTGTCCAGCGCGCCCTCCAGGCGCTCGTCCTCGACCTCGATCTCCATGGACACGAGGGAGCGGGGGAGCCGTTCGGCGGTGACTGGCATGGATCTCGCCTCGGGGTGCGGTGGACGGGTTCGTCGGGCGGGGCCGCAGCCGTGAGCCCGGTAGTCAGATTATGAATCGGCGAGCCCTGTGCGCCACCGTCTCACCGGGGGCGCTCGCAGCCACTTGGTCGCCAGCGTCTCACCGGCCGCGCACCGCGTCGTTGAGCGCGTCGCCGAACAGCGCGAAGGCGTAGAGCAGCGCCACTACGAACATCGAGGGCACGATCAGCAGGTGCGGGTGCTGCGAGAACGTGCGGACGCTCCCCGCCTCGAAGATCATCACCCCGAACGACGGCACGGGCGGCTGCACGCCCACCCCGAACCACGTGAGCAGCAGCTCCGACCCCGCGACCGAGCCGAGCGCCGTCGAGGCGCCGAGGATGAGCAGGAACGAGACGTTGGGCAGCAGGTGCCGGTAGATGATGTGCGACGTCGTCGCCCCCATCGCCACCGAGGCGACCACGAAGTCGCGCTCGCGGAGCTGCAGCACCTGCGCGCGGATGATGCGCATGCTGCCCACCCAGAAGAAGAGCGACAGTGCCCCGAACACCGTGAAGTACGAGGGCACCCCGTTCTCCACGAGCCCGCTGAGGAACGAGTTCGCCTCCAGCCACTTCGTAGCCTCGACCACGCGCGGGGAGAGCGAGGCGTTGATGAGGATCAGCATCGGCAGGCCGGGCAGCGAGATGAAGACGTCGCCGACGCGCCCGATCACCCCGTCCGTGCGCCCGCCGCGGTACCCGGCGATCAGGCCGAGCGTCGGCCCGATGATGAGCCCGCCGGTCACGATCACGAGTGCGGTGATGATCACCGTCGTGCGCGCCGAGTAGATCGCGCGGCTGAGCATGTCGCGGCCGAGCCGGTCGGTGCCGAGCCAGTGGTCGGATGTCGGCCCCTCGAGGCCGCGGAGCAGGTCCTGCTCCGTGAAGCTGTAGGGGGCGAGCCAGTTCGCGCCGATGCCGAACGTGTAGATGATGACAATGATGACGAGGCCGATCATCGCCAGCTTCTTGCGGCGCAGTCGCTGCCAGAGCTGCGTCCAGGCGCCGGCCGGCGTCCCCGTCGCTTCGCCGCTGAAGTCGACATCGGTGCGCGTCGTGGTCACGCGTTGATCGCCTCACCCAGCCGGACGCGCGGGTCGATCCACGTATAGGCGATCTCGACCACGAGGTTGGCGAGCACGAAGGCCGTGGAGAGGATCACGGTGATCGCGAGGATCACGTCGTAGTCGCGGCTCTGCACCGCCGCAAACGCGAAGCGGCCGATGCCCGGGATGCCGAGCAGCGTCTCCGTGAAGAACGCGCCCTCGAGGATCCCGACGAGCGCGAACCCGATCACGGTGATCACGGGCAACAGCGCGTTCGGCAGCACGTGCTTGAATGCGACGGTCGTCTCCTTGAGGCCCTTGGCGTGGGCCGTGCGGACGTAGTCCTCGCTCAGCACCTCGAGCGCGGTGATGCGCACGAGCCGCGCGACGCCGGCGAAGCCGCCGATGGAGAGCACCAAGAGCGGCAGGTAGATGTGCGGATCCGGGATCGGGACGGCGACCACGCCGCCGATCCACCAGATGTCGAAGATGCCGTCGAGACCCTCGCCGCCCCAGCCTCCGACCGGGAGGAGGTCGAGCTGCGACGCGAACAGCCACAGCGCGGGAGGGATGATCACCAGCACCGGCACGGACGTCAGGAACAGCAGCGAGGCGATCACGAACGGGTCGATCCACGTCCCATTAAACCTCGCGGCTAACAGCCCGAGCGGGATGCCGACCGAGAAGACGGTGACGAGCGTGAGGAAGCCGAGCTGGGCGGAGATCGCCATCTTGCTGCGGATCAGCTCGTTGACCGAGAAGCCCTGCTGGATGAAGGACTCGCCGAAGTCGCCGCGGATGGCGCCGCTGCCGGAGCCACCCGGATAGAGGTCGCCGACGAGCCAGCGCAGGTACTGCTCCACCACCGTGCCGTCGAGGCCGCGCTCCGCGCGGACGCGCTCGAGCACATCGGGGTCGCGGAGCTGGCCCGCGGCGATGCTCACCGGGTCGCCGGGCCCGAAGCGGGCGATCGAGAACGTCGCGAACGAGACGATCCCGAGGATGACCGGCAGCCACAGCAGACGGCGGATGATGTAGCCCGCCACGATCGGCCCCTAGCGGTTGACCTTCACGAAGCGCAGCCGCGGGATCACCATCGGCGGCTCGAACCAGCCCTCGATGTCCGCGTTGATCACCACGTGCGCCTGCGAGAAGTAGAGCGGCAGCCACGCCGCGTCCTCGATGATCAGGCGCTCCGCCTCCTGGTACAGCTCCAGGCGGCGGCCCGCGTCCTGCTCGACGCGCGCCTCCTCGAGGATCGCGTCGACCTCGGTGTTGCTGTAGTTGACGTCGTTGAGGGCGGAGCCGGAGTGGAACTTGAGGTCCAGGATGTCCTCGGGGTCCGGGTAGTCCATGATCCACCCGGCGTTGAACATCTGCAGGCTGCCCTCGTCCTGCCGGGCGAGGATCGTCGCGAAGTCGGTCTGCTCGATGCGGACCTCGATACCCAGCTCCTCGCGCCACTGCTGGATGAACGCCTGCGTGTCGATGCGCCCCTCGGCGCCGCCGCCCACCTCGGTGAGCACGATCTCCGGCAGGTTCTCCGCCGAGCCGTACTTCGAGGCGGCCAGCAGCCGCCGCGCCTCGTCGGGGTCGAACTGGAACGTCTTGTCGCCCGGCGTGTAGCCCGGCAGCTGCGGCATCAGGATGCCCGTCGCCGGCGCCAGCATGTTGTTGAACGTCACCTCCGCGATCAGCGTGCGGTCGATCGAGAACCCGAGCGCGCGGCGCACGTTCACGTCGTCGAACGGCGGGACGTTCGTGTTCAGCGCCAGGTAGGAGATCGTGAACTGCGGGAAGACTTGGTAGAGCGGTCCGATGTCGCTCTCCGGGTCACGCGCGCGGTCGATGTCGTTGACGCTGATGAAGGCGATGTCCAGCTCGCCGTTCTCGAAGCGGGTCAGCGTGGAGCCGCCCGAGAGCTCGTAGAGCACCTCGCGGATCGAGGGCGCTCCGAGGTGGTAGCGCGCGTTGGCCTGCAGCACGATGCGCTGCCCCAGCCGCCACTCCTGCAGCCGGTACGGGCCGGTGCCGTTGGGCCGGCGCGTCCAGCCGCGCGGGTTCGCCTCGATCTGCTGGCGGTCCACGATGAAGGCCGTCGGGTAGGTGAGCTTCGCGAGGAAGTACGGCTTCGGCGCGTCGATCGTGAACTGGATCGTGCGGTCGTCGATGACCTCGATGCCGCTGATGCCCTCGGCGCCCTCGTAGAAGCGCTCGCGCACGCCGATGATGTCGCCGAGGTAGCCGAGCGCGGTCGGCGAGGCGAGCTCGCGCGAGGCGGCGCGTTCGAGCGACCAGCGCACGTCCTCGGCGGTCACGCGGCGGCCCTGGTGGAAGAAGATGTCGTCGCGCAGCGTGAAGGTGTAGACGAGCCCGTCGTCGGAGACCTCGAACGACTCAGCGAGGTCGAGCTCGATGTTGAGATCCGGGGTGATGGTCAGCAGGCCGCTGAAGATCTCGACGATGAACTCCGCGGAGCCGGAGTCACCGGCCAGGTGGGGGTCCATCGTGACGGGGTCGGAGCCGGCCAGCCGCAGCCGGCCGCTCGCGTCCTCGGTGTCGCCGCTGCCGGTGTCGAGGCCGGCGGTCTCGCCATCGTCGTCATCGCCGTCGGCCGTCCTGCTGATGCCCCCGCCCTCGTCGGAAGTCGAGGTGGTCGTGGCGCCGTCCTCGCCGCCGCCGAGCAGGAGCACGGCGGAGAGTCCGCCCACGACGATCACGAGGGCCGCGAGGACCCCCAGCATCAGGACGATGACCCGGTTCTGTCCACTCACAGAGCGCCTCCGCTCGATGCGTCGTTAGAGAATACGCATGTCATTGCCGGATGGGATTCCGGCGGCCCGGGGGAGCGAGTCGCGTATCACGATCATACGTCATTCGTGACCTCTTCCCGCGCGCCCTCGTCGCGCTGCGACTGCGCGGCCTCGGCCTCGGGCGTGAGTGCGATGTGGACCTCGGCCAGCTGCTCGCCGTGCACGCTCGCGGGTGCGCCGGTCAGCGGGTCGGTCGCCGACTTCGTCTTCGGGAACGCGATCACCTCGCGGATGTCGCGCTCGCCGGCGAAGAGCGCCACGGTGCGGTCGAGGCCCGGCGCGATGCCGCCGTGCGGCGGCGCGCCGAACGTGAACGCCTCCAGCATGTGCCCGAAGCGCTCCTCGGCCTCCGACTCGTCGAGGTCGAGCAGCCGGAGCACGCGCGAGAGCAGCTCGCGGCGGTGGATTCGGATGGAGCCGGAGCCGATCTCCTGGCCGTTGCAGACCAGGTCGTACGCGCGCGAGCGCGCGGCGGCCGGGTCCTCCTCCATGCGCTCGACGTCCTCCTCGAACGGCGCGGTGAAGAGGTGGTGCATCGCGCTCCAGCGCTGCCCCTGCGCGTCCCACTCGAACATCGGGAACTCGGTGATGAAGGCGAAGGCGAGCACGTTCGGGTCGGCGAGGTCGCGGTCCTCGGCGACGCGCCGCATGAGCACGTCGAGCACGCGCGAGCTGACCGCGTCCTGGTCGGCGACGATCAGCAGCATGTCGCCGTTCGACGCGCCGCACGCCTCGGCCAGCGCCGCCAGCGTCTCCTCCTCGAAGAAGCGCGCGACGGGCGAGCGCACCGAGCCGTCCTCCTCGTAGACGATCCAGACGAGGCCGCCCGCGCCGCTCTCCTTCGCCAGCGCCTCGAGCGCGTCGGCGCCGCGGCGCGGCGTGTCGGCGCCGCCGGGTACGGCGAAGCCGCGCACGCGGCCCCCGGCCTCGATGGCGCGGCGGAACACCATGAACTCGCTGTCGCGGACGATGTCGGTGAGGTCGCTGATCTCGATGCCAAAGCGGAGGTCGGGCTTGTCGGAGCCGTAGCGCTCCATCGACTCCGCGTACGTCATCCGCACGAACGGGCTCGGCGTGTCGAGGTCCGGGGCCACCTCGGCGGCGAGGCCGGCGTACAGGTCCTCCATGAGCGCGAGGATGTCGTCCTCGTGGACGAAGGACATCTCCAGGTCGAGCTGCGTGAACTCGGGCTGGCGATCGGCGCGGAGGTCCTCGTCGCGGTAGCAGCGCGCGATCTGGAAGTAGCGCTCGACGCCGGCGACCATCAGCAGCTGCTTCCACTGCTGCGGCGACTGCGGCAGCGCGTAGAAGTCGCCGGGGTGCACCCGGCTCGGCACGAGGTAGTCACGAGCGCCCTCGGGCGTCGCGAGGCCAAGCACGGGCGTCTCGACCTCCAGGAAGCCGCGGTCGTTGAGGAAGCGGCGCATGTAGGCGATGACGCGGTGGCGCAGGACGAGGTTGCGGGCCATCCGCTCGCGGCGCAGGTCCAGGTAGCGATAGCGCAGCCGCGTCGCCTCGTCGACGTTCGTCTCCTGGTTGATCGGGAACGGCGGCGTGCGCGCGGCGTTGAGGATCGCGGCGCTCCGCACGGCAACCTCGACAGCGCCGGTGTCGAGGTCCGGGTTCTCCGTGCCGGGCTGCCGCGCGACGACGTCGCCGTCCACCTGGAGCACGTACTCGCTGCGCACCTCCGAGGCGGCCTCGAACGCTTCGGGGGCGTCCTCGGGGTGGAACACGACCTGCACGAGGCCGGACGCGTCGCGCAGGTCGACGAAGATCAGGCCGCCGTGGTCGCGGCGGCGGTGCACCCATCCGGCGAGCGTGACCGCCTCGCCGGCGTGCTCGATCCGGAGTGTCCCCGCGGCATGGGTGCGCAACATGCAATCGAGTCTCGCACGGGCTGCGGAGCCGGGGTAGGGGTCCGCGCGACGTACGCCGATCGTTCCCCACACCCCCTCGCGCCTGTACGCTGACCGGGCCGCCAGGGCACGTACGGGGCGGCGTGAGCATCGAGGTCCGCCGTGACCCAGGCACAACCACAGTCGCTGTCGCTCTACCTGCACATCCCGTTCTGCACGGCCAAGTGCGGCTACTGCGACTTCAACTCGTATGAGGGCCTCGACCACCTCGTCCCCGACTACACGCCCGCGCTCGTGCGCGAGCTGGAGCTGTGGGCCCCGGCCGCCCGCAGCCACCGCGTCGAGACGGTGTTCCTCGGCGGCGGCACGCCGAGCCTGACCTCGCTCGACGACATGGAGACGATCGTCCGCGGCCTCCGCGACCAGTACGACGTCGCGCCCGACGCCGAGTGGACGCTGGAGGCGAACCCGACCGAGCTGACGCAGGAGCACCTCGAAGGCCTGCGCGCGCTCGGCATCAACCGCCTCTCGATCGGCGTCCAGTCCCTCCACGACGACGAGCTCGAGCTGCTCGACCGCCAGCACAGCGCCGAGCGCGCCGTCGAGGGGGTCCGCGCGGCACGGGCGGCGGGCTTCGACAACGTCAACATGGACCTCATCTTCGGGCTCATCGATCAGCCCCTCGAACGCTGGCAGGGCACGCTGGAGCGCGCGATCGAGCTCGCGCCGGAGCACCTCTCCTGCTACGCGCTGACCGTCGAGCCCGGCACGTTGCTCTACTACCAGGTGCAGAAGGGCACGCTCCCCGAACCGGACCCCGACGTGGTCGCGGAGCAGTACGAGTGGACGCGCGACCGCCTCGCCGGCGCCGGGTACGAGCAGTACGAGATCTCGAACTGGGCGCGGCCCGGCCACGCCTGCCGCCACAACCTCGTCTACTGGCGGGCCGAGCCGTACATCGGCGTCGGCGCGGGCGCGCACTCGTTCTTCGCCGGGCAGCGCCTCGCGAACGTCGACTCGCCGCAGCGCTACGTCGAGCTCGTCAACGCGTCCCACGAGGAGCGCGCGGCCACCGGCGGCGGCACGCTGCAGCAGATCGCCGGCGGCGAGACGCCCGACGCGGCCACGCTGCGCGCCGACGCGCTGATCCTCGGCCTGCGGCTCCTCGAAGGCGTCTCCCGCCTCGAGTACGCCGACCGCTTCGGCGAGCCGCCCGAGGCCGCGTTCGGCGGGGCGATCGAGCGCCACTTCCGCACCGGGCTGCTGGAGGACCGCGACGGCCGGCTGCGCCTGACGAGCCGCGGGCTACTGCTCGCCAACGAGGTCTTCGTCGACCTGTTGCCGGACACCGAACCGGCTCCGGCGCCCTGACGCCGTCGCCGCGGGGCCCCACGTGCCGATCGACGTCTACCGCTGCTCCAGCTGCCGCCGCGAGGTGCTCGTGCGGTCGAGCAAGCCGATGAGCCCGGCCGAGGCGCAGCGCCGCGTGGAGGAGGAGCTGCGCGCCGCCACGCGCGGCCCGCGCGGCCGCATCGCCGCGTCGTTCCAGCTCCGCGACGACATCTGGCTCGGCCTCTCGCAGCTCCTCGGCGGCGACGTCCCGCGCTCCGAGGTCCCGGACGAATGCCCCGCCTGCGGCCGCCTCGACACGCTCAGCGAGTCGCGGACGATCGAGTAGCCCTCGGCGCTCAGTCCAGCCCGGCGACCGCGCGCGCCGCGGCGATGACCGTGTCGATGTTCGTGACGAACTCGGGCTTCCCGGTGCCCTGCTGCGGGTCCGGCGACGGCTCGTCACCGAGCAGCAGCTCGCAGAGCGCCTGCGAGCAGTGCGCGAGCGCGTGCTCGTCGTAGCCGCCTTCGAGGACGGCGACGAGCCGTCCGTCGCAGAGCCGGTTCGCCGCGTCGACGATCATTCGCGCCACGGCTGCGTACCCGCCCGTCGAGACGGCGAGCGGCCCGAGCTGGTCGCGCGCGTGCGAGTCCCACCCGCACGAGACGAACACGAGCTCCGGCCCGAACGCCTCGAGGGCCGGTACGGCCACCTGCCCGTAGGCAGCCTGGAATGCCGCGTCGCCTGCCCCGCCCGGTAGCGGGATGTTGACCTTCGTGCCGGCCGCCTCGCCGACCCCGCGGTCGTCGACGGCGCCGGTGCCGGGGTAGAAGGGGTAGGCGTGCGTGCTGACGTAGAGCACGCGCGGCTCGTCGTCGAAGATCGCCTGCGTGCCGTTGCCGTGGTGCAGGTCCCAGTCCACGACCGCGACTCGCTCCACCCCTCGGTCGAGGGCTGCCTGCACGGCGACAGCAACCTGGTTGTAGAGGCAGAACCCCATCGCGCGGTCGCGCGTCGCGTGGTGCCCCGGCGGCCGCGCGGCGACGAAGGCGCTCGTCGCGGCGCCGTCGAGCACCGAGTCGGTCGCGGCGAGGGTCGCGCCGGCGACGCGTCGCGACGCGGCCGGTGACGACGGCCCGATGAAGGTGTCGGGGTCGGCCCAGCCGCCGCCCGCGGCGGCGTGGGCGTCGACGGTCACGAGCAGGTCGCGCGTGTGGACGGCCAGCAGCTCCTCGTCGGTCGCGTCGCGCTCCGGGAGGTGGTCCATGCGGTCGAGCAGGCCTGTGGTGTCGAGCTGCTGAAGGATGGACGCGAGGCGATCCGAGCGTTCGGGGTGCTGGACGCCGCCGGGCGGCTGGTGGGCGAAGTAGAGCTGGTCCGTGCTGAACGCGACGGTCACGATGCCGCCTCGTGGTCCTCGATGCGCATCGTCTGCTCCCTCCGCTCACGGGGCGTGCCCGGTGTCCCCGCGCAGCCTCGCCCACCGCGCCCCGCGCGGCAACTGCCCCTCGCCGGCATCGCGGCTAGACTCGCGGCATGTACGTCATCGGCACCGCGGGGCACGTCGACCACGGGAAGTCCGCGCTCATCGAGGCGCTGACCGGCATCCACCCCGACCGCCTGCAGGAGGAGCGCGAGCGCGGGCTCACCATCGAGCTCGGCTTCGCGTGGATGACCCTGCCCTCGGGCCGCGAGGTCTCCATCGTCGACGTCCCCGGGCACGTGCGCTTCGTGCGCCACATGCTCGCCGGCGTCGGCGCCATCGACCTCGCGCTCTTCGTCGTCGCCGCTGACGAGGGCGTCATGCCGCAGACCCGCGAGCACCTCGAGATCCTCGACCTGCTCGACGTGCGGCACGCCGTGGTGGCGCTCACGAAGGTTGACCTCGCACCCGACGAGGAGTGGCGCGGACTCGTGGAGGAGGAGCTGCGCGAGCAGCTGGCGCCCACGACGCTCGGCGGCGCGCCGGTCGTCCGCACCTCGGCCGCCACGGGCGAAGGCGTCGATGCGCTCCGGGCGGCGCTCGACGAGGCGCTCGAGGGCGTGCCGGAGCCGCGCGACGTGGGACGGCCGCGCTTCGGTATCGACCGCGTCTTCACGATGCAGGGGTTCGGCACGGTCGTGACGGGCACGCTGCTCGACGGGACGTTGCGCGCGGGCGAGACGCTCGAGGCGGTGCCGGGCGGCCCCTCGGCGCGCATCCGGGGGCTCCAGACCCACCAGCAGCAGGTCGACGAGGCGCAGCCGGGCACGCGCGTCGCGATCAACCTCGCCGGCGTCGGGACGGACGAGCTGCATCGTGGCCAGGTGCTCGCGCCGCCGGGCCAGGTCGGCGTCGCGCGCACCGTCGACGCGGTCCTGCGCGTGCTGCCGGAGCGCGCGCTGCGCCACAACCTGCGCGTCACCGTGCACCTCGGCTCGGCCGAGACGCAGGGGCGACTGCGCGTGCTCGGCGGGGACGAGGTGGCCGCGGGCGCCGAGGGGTGGTGCCAGATCCAGCTCGCGCCGCCGCTGGCCGCCGCGCCGGGCGACCTCTTCGTCGTGCGCGTCTCGGACCGCACGCTGGCCGGCGGGCGCGTGCTCGCGGTGAACACGCCGCGCCACCGCCGCGCCGACCCCGCCGCGATCGAGCGCCTGCGTGCGCTCGCCGAGGGCAGCTCCGACGAGGCGGTGCTGGCAGCCCTCGAACGCATCGAGCCCGCGACGCTCGCCGAGCTCGCGCGCCACGCCGACGACGACGGCGACGCACTCGCCGGGTCCGTCGAGGCGCTCGTGGAGCGCGGCGACGTGATGACGCTGCACGGCGCCGAGCCGCGTTACCTGAGCGCGGCGGGGGCGGCGCGACTGCGCACCCGCGCCCAACGCGCGCTCGAGGCCTACGAGCGCGACCACCCGCTGCGCCGGGTCATGTCGGGCGAGGAGCTGCGAGCGCGGCTCGGCCTCGACGCGCGCGCCCTCGACGCGGTGCTGCCCGCGCTGGCCCCGGCCGTCGTCGCGGCGGCGGGCGGGGCGCGGCGCGGCGAGTGGTCGCCGCAGCCGACCGCCGCGCAGCGCCGGGCCGCCGAGGAGGCGATCGCCACGCTCGCGGCGGGCGGGGTCAGCCCGCCGCGCATCGAGATCGACGCCGAGCTTGCGGCGTTCCTCGAGGACCGCGGCGAGATCGTGGACTGCGGGGACGGCGTGATGCTCGCCGCCACCGCGTTCGAGGAGGTGTCACGGACGGTCGTCGCCTTGATCGAGGCGCAGGGCTCCGCGACGCTGGCGCAGCTGCGCGACGCCATCGGCACCAACCGACGCGCCACGCAGGCGATGCTCGAGCGCCTCGACCGCGACGGCGTCACGCGACGCCGCGGCGACGAGCGCGTGCTGGCGAGGAACCCCGCGTGACGCAACTCCTCCAACTCGGGATCGCGCTGGCGCTCGGCGTCGGCGCGTCGGTGCAGGTCGCGATGCTCGGCGCGATCGGGCGCGACCGCGGGGCCGTCGAGGCGGGCTGGCTCTCGATCTTCGGCACGGTGGCGGGGATCGCGCTCGTGCTCGCCATCCGGAGCGCGCGGGGCGACATCGTCGACCTGCCGGTCCCGTTCGACCGCTGGTGGATCTTCGTGGTGATCGGCCTGATCTCGGTGGGCGTGCTCGTCCTCGGGTTCCACGGGCCGAGCGCGTACCTCGCGGTGGTCGGGCTGTTCGGTGCCGCGTTCATCGTCGGCGGGGCGGCGCTCGCACCGAAGCTGGGCGTGGCGCTGCTGTTCAGCGCGATCACGGCGGGCACGCTCGCAGGGGCGCTGGTGATGGACCACTACGGCGCGTTCGGAAACGAGGCCCAGCGCGTGACGCTGCTGCGGGTGGTGGGCGTGCTGGTGGTGCTGGGCGGCGTCGTGATCGTGCGCTGGCGCTGAGCGCGCCCGTATCGGCCTTCTTCATTACATACGAAAACTTGTGCTGATGAACGGTTGCGAAGTACCATCAGGACTAGTGGAGGCGGCCCGATGCTGGAGACCGTACGTCACCTTGAGTCCGCTGACTTCTCGCCGGATCAGGCGCGAGCCCTGGCCGACGTGATCGAGGCACGGGCGGTCTCAAGGGACGAACTCCGCTACGAACTTGCGAGGCTCAAGCTCCAACTCGGCGCCCTGATCGTCGGGGGTAACGTAACGGTGCTCACAGTGGTCCTTGCAGTGATGAGCCTGGTTTCGTAGCCGTCAGCCCTGCGAACACCGCCGCCTACGTCGCAGCCGGCTCCTCGCCCGACTCATCCCCGCGCCGGAAGCGGCCGAGCAGCCGCGAGAAGTCGCCTTCCTCCCACGCCACGAGCACCTGCGCCGCGATCCCGATGCTCGAGTAGGCCCCGGCGACCACGCCCACCAGCAGCACGACGAGGAACGACTGGATCGTCGATCCACCCAGCCAGAGCAGCGCGAGGATCGTGAACAGCAGCGTGATCGAGGTGTTCAACGACCGGCCGAGCGTCTGCACCAGCGCCGCGTTCACGTTGTCGGCCAGCCGCGCCTGTGGCGCGATGCGCACGTTCTCGCGCACGCGGTCGAAGATCACGATGGTGTCGTGGACAGAGAAGCCGATGATGGTGAGCAGGCCCGTCACGAACATCAGGTTGATCTCCGTCTCGAAGACCTTCCCGAAGAGCGAGAACGCGCCGAGCACGATGATGGTGTCGTGCGCGAGCGCGACGATCGCCGCCGAGGCGTAACGCACCGGCCTCGGCACACTCGAGAACGCGAAGATGATGTAGGCCATGATGAACACCGCCGCGACGCCCACGGCGATGGTCGCGTTGCGCACCGCCTGCGTGGAGACGACCGCCGAGACCGAGGCGAACTCCAGCACCTCGAAGCGCCCGAACTGCTTCCCGAGCGCGTCCTCGATCTCGCCGCGCTCGCCGAGGTCCTCGGCCGGCGTCTCGGGACCCGCGCGGCCCTCGCCGGGCTCGAGGAACGCGTGCGTGTCTTCGGGCGCGACGAAGCCGGTCACCCCCTCGGCGCCGCCTGCCTGGACGCGGTAGGCCAGCAGCGCACCCTTGTCCTCGGGCTGCTCCTCCTCCGTCGCCTCGTCCGCGGGCGGGGTGGCCTCGGCATTGGCAGCAGAGTCGTCGGGGGTCGCCGTCGTCTCGGGGTCCTCCTCGGACGCGTCGTCCGGGGTGGCGTCGGGGTCGGCTTCGTCCGGCTCCGGTGTCGCGTCCTCGACATCCGTCTCGCAGTCGGCCTCGCGGACCTCGTCGAAGACCACGGCCTCCGTGCCCGCCGGGAAGACCTCGATGTCTTCGCCGAAGTCGCAGACGGCAAAGTTGAACACGCGCAGCGGGACCTCGCCCGTGGCGCCCTCGGCGCCGAGCAGCACCGTGCCCAACTCCGCGCTCGGGCCGCCGTCCGGGGTGGGCGTGGGGTTGACCTCGATGAGCGCGCTGTCGGGGACGCGCAGCTCGCTGGTGCGGATCAGGTACTCGCGGTCGCCCGTCGACTGGATACGCGCCTCGGGGTGGCCGAGGTCGGCGTACGCCGCGCGCAGCGCGGCCTGGTCGACCTCGCGCTCGAAGCGCACGAGCGTCGTCGTGCCGGCGGTGAACTCGATGCCGGGCCGCAGCGTCGGCGGGAGGGCGAGCAGCACGAGCGACGCGACGACGAGCGCCCCGCTGAACAGGAAGAACCACTTGCGGGTGCCGACGAGGTCCAGTGTCCGCATCGCGCCCGCCTACCCCTCGGTCGCCTCGCGCGCGCCCCGGTAGGAGCGCACGCCCGTGCCGAGCAGGTCCGGCTGGCGCGCGAACCGCGTGGTGCCGAGCGCCCGCATGAGCGTCCGGGTGACGGTGATGGCCGAGAACATCGAGATCAGCACGCCCACCGCGAGCGTGACCGCGAAGCCCTGCACCAGCGGCGCCTCGAACGCGCCGAGCCCGGGCACCTCGAGGCCGCCGCCGAGGATGAACAGGATGAAGCAGGTGATGAGCGTGCTCACGTTCGAGTCGCGGATCGAGGACCACGCCCGCGCGAAGCCGACGTCGAGCGCCGTGCGGTACGCGCGACCGGCGCGCAGCTCCTCCTTCATGCGTTCGAAGATCAGGATGTTGGCGTCGACGGCCATACCGACCGAGAGCACGAACGCAGCGATACCGGCGAGGTTGAGCGTGACCGGGATGAGCTTGAACACCGCCATCGTCAGCAGCGTGTAGATCAGCAGCGCCGCCGCCGCGAGGAACCCCGGCGTGCGGTAGTAGAGGATCATGAACAGCGCGACGAGCAGCAGGCCGATCTCACCGGCCAGCACCGATCGCACCACGGAGTCCTCGCCGAGCGTCGCGTCGACCTCCTGCTCCTGGAGCACCGTGAGCTGCACTGGCAGGGCGCCCGAGTTGAGCTGCACGACCAGCTCCTGCGCGCCCGTGCGGCCCTCGCTCGACGTGAGCGGCATGCCCTCGATGACCCCGCGGTCGCTGATGACGGCGCGCACGACGGGCGCGGACAGCAGCTCGTTGTCGAGGAAGATCGCGAGCTGCTGGCCCACGAGGCGCGAGGTGACCTGCTCGGAGAGCGTCGAGCCCTCGCCGGTCCACTCGAACTGGACGAGCGGGTTGCCGAGCGGGTCGGCGCCGACGAACGCGTTGGGCCGCAGGAAGCGGCCGGTGAGCGCCGTCGCCTGCCCGTCGAGCACGCCCTGGGCCTGCACCCACAGGCCGGAGTCGTCGCACGGCGTGCCGCCGCCGAGGTCCGGCGCGGCCTCGCAGAACTGCAGCAGCGCCGTGCGGCCGAGGAGCGTGCGCGCCTCGTCCGGATCGAGGCCGGGGAGCTGGATCGAGATGTTGCGCTCGCCCTGGCGTGTGACCTCGGCCTCGGCGACGCCGGAGGCGTCGCCGCGGCGGCGGCGGCCGCCCCGCCCCCGCCCGATGTCGTGGTGGCAATAGCCCTCGGCCCCCACGGGCAGGGACGCCAGGAGGGGCCGCCCGCGGCCGCCCGGGCGG
>VXMU01000134.1:0-920 GCA_009840945.1 Chloroflexota bacterium
TCCCCATGAACAGAGTCTAGGGGAGTAGGTGGGGTGTGTCAAGTGTGCAATCCCCGTTCCAACGGCAAGCGCTCCAATGGCCGTCGACTAATGCTTGGGTGACGGTTCAAGAGCGGGTCTACCGCTATGCGGTGATCTACGTCGGCGGAGAGTTGGTCGTCCGGACAGTTCTTCGCGAGTACCTAGCCACTGAGGTTGTTTGGGAGTCCTAATCGGGCCAGAAATCACAAGCCGTCGATCCCGTCCTCACGAGGCGGCCTCACCGCCTGCTACACTAGTCCACGGCCCACACCCACAAGGCCACACACCACACCACGACGCGCACCGTCGTGCGCGACGTGCATTGCGAGGAGTTCCGAATGGCCAGCGACCGGCAACTGAACTGCCGCGACTGCGGCTCCACCTTCGTCTTCACCGCCGGCGAGCAGGAGTTCTACGCCAGCAAGGGCCTGCAGCACGACCCCGTCCGCTGCCCCTCCTGCCGCGCCAACCGCAAGGCCATGCGCCCCGAGGACCGCTTCGAGGCCCCCACCTACGGCACCTACGTCTCGTGGGGCGGCCGCACGCCGCGCCAGCTCAACGTCGCGACCTGCGCGCAGTGCCACCAGACCACCGAGGTCCCGTTCCTGCCTCGAGGTGACCGCCCCGTCTTCTGCTCGAACTGCTACAACGCCGTGCGCGAGCGCCAGGAGGCCGAGGAGGAGGCCGCCGCACAGCGCCTCGCGGCGCAGCTCGCCGGCGGAGCCCAGTCCGAGCGCCCCGAGGGCGAGGGTCCCGCCGCCGAGCGCGAGGAGGCCCCGAGCGGGTTCGGGCTGTAGCGCCCGCCCCGGCGCCCGCAGACCCTCACCCCCCCCCGACCCCCGGGGGGGGGCGGGGGGCGGAGTGGGGGCCCGAGCCCACAGCAGAATCAACCACCCCCA
>VXMU01000134.1:930-33851 GCA_009840945.1 Chloroflexota bacterium
TTTTTTTTTACACCCCCCCACCCCCCACCCCCTATTGCCTGTTGTCTGGGGGGTTCGTTTTTTTTTATAAGACACCGCCCCCCCGCCGGGGGGGCGCGGGGGCCGGATTCGGCTCCCTCGCCCAGACTTCACTCAACGCCTCCAAGACCCTCACTCGGGACTCTGATCCCCTCGCCTCCGTCTGCGGGGGAGAGGGTGAGGGTGAGGGGGTCTGCCCGCGCCGAACTTCCAACCCGACGCCCGCAGACCCTCACCCCCCACGCCGATTGATCGCGCGCCGGGGGCGCACCTAGACTCGACGGACAGGCTGAGACGGAGCGAGTAGCCCGTCGTCAGCGGCCGACAAGCGAGCCCGGGACGGTGTGAGCCGGGCGCGGCCGCGACGGACGAAGATCCCTCCCGAGCCGCCGACCGAACACGCGACGCCCCCTACCGGGGCCCGACGCCAGTAGGCCCGGCCGGAGCGCCCACCGTTACCAGGGGCAGCGCCATAACCGGCGTGCCGCGAACGCGGCCCGGCGTGGCGTGGTGAGCGGCGTCGCGGGCCTCGACGGTGGGGCAGCGGCGCAACGCGGGTGGTACCGCGGGCGCATGTCGCCCGTCCCGTGAGGGACGGGTTTTTCGTGTCCCCGGCGGCGCGCGTATGGAGGTGCAATCGTGGTCGACTCCGAGGTGCGGGCGCGCTTCGAGGCGGCGCCCTCGCGGGTCTCGTTCCCCGACATGGAGCAGGAGATCCTCGCGTTCTGGCGCGAGCAGGACGTCTTCCGGCGCAGCATCGAGGAGCGCCCGGCCGACCGGCTGTTCTCGTTCTACGAGGGCCCGCCGACCGCGAACGGGACGCCCGGCGTGCACCACGTCCTCGCACGCGTCTTCAAGGACCTGATCCCGCGCTACAAGACCATGCGCGGCTACCGCGCCCCCCGGAAGGGCGGCTGGGACACCCACGGCCTCCCGGTCGAGCTCGAGGTCGAGCGCGAGCTCGGCCTGCGCGACAAGCGCGACATCGAGGAGTACGGCGTCGCCGCCTTCAACGCGCAGTGCCGCGAGTCCGTGTTCCGCTACGTCACCGACTGGGAGCGCATGACCGAGCGCATCGGCTTCTGGATCGACACCGACGACGCCTACGTGACCTACTCGAACGAATACGTCGAGTCGTGCTGGTGGGTGCTGCAGCGGCTGTGGGAGAACGACCTGATCTTCCGCGACTACCGCGTGACCCCGCACTGCCCGCGCTGCGGCACCAGCCTCTCGAGCCACGAGATCGCGCTCGGCTACCAGGAGGACACGCCCGACCCGAGCGTGACCGTGCTGTTCACCCTCGATGCCAACGGCGCGAACGCCGGCGCCGACGAGGCGCTGCGCCTCGCCGACGGCGTCCCGACGTCCGTGCTCGCATGGACGACGACACCGTGGACGCTGCCGGGCAACACCGCCCTCGCCGTCGCGCCCGAGGCCGAGTACGCGCTCGTCGAGGACGGCGACCGCAGGCTCATCGTCGCCGAGGCGCGCCGCCGCGAGGTGCTGCCCGAGGGCGACGCCAACGCCGTGCTCGCGCGCTTCGAGGGCTCGGCGCTCGTCGGCCTGCGCTACGAGCCGCTCTACGAGTCGCGCGAGTGGGAGGGCGTCGAGACGCTCGCCTTCATCGACGGCCGCTCACAGTTCGTCGAGCCCGCCGACGCGCCCGACCGCCGCATCGTCGGCGCGGAGTTCGTCGCCACCGACGACGGCACCGGCGTGGTGCACATCGCCCCCGCGTTCGGCGAGGAGGATTACGAGCTCGGGCGCGACGAGGGGCTGATGTTCCTCGAGCCCGTCGCGCTGGACGGCACGCTCACCGGCGGGCCGTTCGACGGGCGGTTCGCGAAGGAGGCGGACCCCGACATCACAGCCGACCTCGACGCGCGCGGCCTGCTGCTGGACAGCGCGACGATCCACCACACCTATCCGTTCTGCTGGCGCTGCGACACGCCGGTCCTCTACTACGCCAAGCCCTCGTGGTACATCCGCACCACCGCCGTGCGCGACGCGCTGGTAGCGAACAACCAGGACATCCACTGGGTCCCGAACCACATCCGCGACGGCCGCTTCGGCGAGTGGCTGGACGGTAACGTCGACTGGGCGCTCTCGCGCGAGCGCTACTGGGGCACGCCGCTGCCGTTCTGGGTCTGCTCCGGGTGCCGCCGCGAGGACTGCATCGGCTCCTACGCCGAGCTGGCCGAGCGCGCCGGCCTGGACGCGCCGCCACCAGACCTGCACCGCCCGTTCATCGACGACGTCACGCTGCCCTGCCCCGACTGCGGCGGCGAAATGCGCCGCACGCCCGAGGTCGCCGACGCGTGGTTCGACTCCGGCGCGATGCCCTACGCGCAGTACCACTACCCGTTCGAGAACGCCGAGACGTTCGAGGAGCGCTTCCCCGCCGACTTCATCTGCGAGGCCGTCGACCAGACGCGCGGGTGGTTCTACACCCTCCACGCCCTCGCCACGCTGCTCCATCACACCGGCGACGTCTCGGCCGGCGTCTCGTACCGCAACGTGATCTGCCTCGGCCTCATCGAGGACGCCGAGGGGCAGAAGATGTCCAAGTCCCGCGGCAACATCGTCGACCACTGGGAGGTGCTCGACGCCTACGGCGCCGACGCGCTGCGCTGGACCATGTACACCGCGGCCCCGCCCGGCAACTCGCGGCGCTTCTCGCCCGAGATCGTGCGCGAGGCGCAGCGGCGCGTGCTCTCCACGCTGTGGAACACCTACTCGTTCTTCGTCACCTACGCCAACATCGCCGGCTTCGACCCGGCAAGCGCGCCGCCGCCGGAGGCCCGGACGGAGCTCGACCGCTGGGCGCGCTCCGAGCTGCACCAGACCGTGCGGCGCGTGACCGAGGCCCTCGAGGACTACGAGCCGCTGGAAGGCGCGCGACCCATCGCCGACTTCATCGAGCAGCTCTCCAACTGGTACGTGCGGCGCAGCCGCCGCCGCTTCTGGAAGTCGGACGACTCGGCCGACACGCAGGCGGCGCTGCACACGCTCTACGAGTGCCTCACCACCATCTCGAAGCTCATCGCCCCGTTCACCCCGTTCCTCGCCGAGGCGCTGTACCGCAACCTCGAGGCCGGGCAGCGGCCGGACGCGCCCGACTCGGTGCACCTCGCCGCGTGGCCCGAGGCCGACGCCGCAGCCATCGACGAGCAGCTCTCTCGCGACGTGGCGCTCGTGCAGCGCATGGTCTCGCTGGGCCGCGGGGCGCGCTCGCGCGCCGGGATCAAGGTACGCCAGCCGCTCGGGACCGCAGTGCTTATCCCGCGCTCGGCCGCCGAGCTCACCGCCCTCGAGCGCCTCGCGCCCCAGGTGGCCGACGAGCTCAACGTGCAGCGCGTCGAGGCCGTCGCCGACGCCGGCGAGCGGCTGGTCTACTCGCTGCGCCCGAACCTGCCCGCGCTGGGGCCGCGCTACGGGCGCGAGGTGGGTCGCATCCGCGCCGCGATCGCCGACGCCGACGCGGGCGCGCTCGTCGCGACGATGCGCGCCGAGGGCTCACTCCACCTCGACGGCTTCGACCTCTCGGCCTCCGACGTGCTGGTGGACGTCGAGGCGGCGGAGGGCTGGAGCGCGGCGGAGGACGCCGGGTACAGCGCGCTGGTCGAGACGACGCTGACCCCGGAGCTGGTCGCCGAAGGCATCGCGCGCGACGTGGTGCGGCGGCTACAGGACCTGCGCCGCGAGGCCGGCCTCGACATCACCGACCGCATCCACGTCCGCTACGCGGCCGGCGACGAGCTGCGCGCCGTCCTCGACGGCCACGGCGAGTACGTCGCGGGCGAGACGCTCGCCCTGTCGCTGGAGCCCGTGGACGGCGACACGCCGGACGGTGCAGCGTCCACCGAGGCGAGCATCGAGGGGCTGAACGTGCGGCTGGTGCTCTGGCGGGCATAGCCGCCCGGCAGCGGCTAGTCCTCGGCCGGCGGGACGCCCTCGGGCGGCTCGACGAGCGGCTCGATCGCGCTGACGTCGAGCGCCGCGCGGGCGATGTCGAGGTCGTACATGCGCTGCAAGTTCAGCCAGAACTCAGGCGTCATCCGCAGCGCGCGCCCGATGCGCAGCGCGGTGTCGGCCGTGACCCCTCGGCGGCAGTGGACGATGTCGTTGATCCGGATCGGCGGGACGCCGATGGTCTTTGCCAGGCGGTACTGGCTGATGCCGAGCTCGTCGAGAATCTCGGCAAGGTGCTCCCCCGGGTGGATCGGTGCAGCCGTCGTCGTCATGCCCGCTCCCTGGTGATAGTCCGTGACCTCAGTCTCCATCGCGGCCGGTCGGACCGGATGGGCCAGCGGGATCGTTGATAATGGGGCGCGTTAGTAACGGCAACCATACAGAAGGTCGTCAGTCCTCGTCGGCTTCCTGCCGCTGCGGCTCCGGTTCCGCGTCGACCGGCCCGAGCACGAGCCCGCGCACCAGCAGCACCACCGACTCGCGCCAGCGCACGTCGCGCGTGCCCTCGACGCCGTGGCGGGCCTGCCCCTCCAGCACGCGAGGAATCTCCGCGGAGACCTCGGCGCCGAAGATCATGATGTTCGCACTGAGGAAGACCCACACCAGCAGCGTGATCAGGCCGCCGAGGGAGCCGTAGATCACGTCGTAGTGCCCCGCGTTCGCCAGGTAGTACGCAAAGCCGAACTTCAACGCCTCGAAGGCGACTGCCGTCAGCAGCGCGCCGGGCCACAGGTAGCGCACGCGCAGGGGCGAGTTGGGCAGCAGCCAGTACAGGAACAGGAACGCGATGAACGTCATCAGGCCGGCGATCCCGACCGTGCCCAGCTCCCACACGAACGACTGGTTCCGCAGGATGCCGAGGTCGACCGCCTGGGCCTGCGCCACGCGCCATACCGTCGTCAGCACGAGCGACGCGAGGAGCAGCAGGCCAAGCGCCGGCGCGATGGTGAGGTCGATCAGCTTGCCGATCACGAGCGGTCGGCGCTGCTCCACGTCGAAGACGACGTTGAGCGCGTTCCGCAGCGCCGCGGCCAGCGCACTCCCCGTCCAGATCGTCGCACCGAACGCGAGCAGACCGACGGTCACACCCCCGGCGGCAAGACGGCCGAGCGTCTCCTCCACGAGCGGCGCGTCCACGGGGATGCCCGCGACGACCTCATCGAGCACGCGCGCTTGCAGCTCCGGGTCGCGCAGCAGCAGGCCGAAGACGGAGAACGCGAGCAGCACCAGCGGGAACAGCGAGATCAGCGCGAAGTACGAGACGGCAGCCGCAAGCTGCGTCGCGCGGTCCTCGATGAAGTTCGCCGTCGCGCGCCGCAGCACCACCGTCGCGAGCACGAGCACGCGCCGCCACGGCCACTGCTCGACAAACCGTTCCGGCGGCGAAGCGAGCTGGGACACGCGTCATTCCTCCCGACGCCCGGCTGCTCGACCCACAGCGGCGAGGTCGCGATCCTATGATCAATCCCGGCGAGGATGCTTGCGAGGCCGAGGGTGAGCGAACGCGAGACCACGGACAGTGAACGGCAGCGCCGGCGCCTCGTCGTCAAGTGCGGCACCAACCTGCTCACCGGCGGCACCGAGCAGCTCGACCGCGAGGTGATGGCCGCGATCGCCGCCCAGGTCGCCGAGGTGCGCGAGCTGGGCTGCGAGGTGATCCTCGTCACCTCCGGCGCCATCGCCGCGGGCCGCGCCCGCCTCGGGAGCCGCGCATCGAGGCCGCAACACCTGACGCGCCGCCAGGTGCTCGCCGCCGTCGGGCAGGCGCAGCTCTTCTGGTACTGGGATGAGCTGCTCGCCGGCCACGGCATCACCGCCGCGCAGGCGCTGCTCACCCGCGGCGACCTCACCGACCGCCAGGGTTACCTCAACGCTCGCAACACGCTCCTCGCCCTGCTCGACCTCGGCGTCGTGCCCATCGTCAACGAGAACGACGTCGTCTCCATCGAGGAGATCCAGGACGCCACCATCGGCGACAACGACAACCTCTCGGCCCAGGTCGCCAACCTCGTCGACGCCGACCTGCTGCTGCTGCTGACCGCCACCAGCGGTCTCTACACCGCCGACCCCACGACCGACCCCGACGCCCGACTCATCGAGCACGTCGACCACATCGGACCGGCCATCGAGGAGGCAGCGGCGGGGCAGGCGGGCCGCCTCGGCACCGGCGGCATGGCGACGAAGGTCGAGGCGGCGCGGCTGGCGACGCAGTCCGGCGCGCACGCCGTGATCGCCGACGGCCGCGCGTCCGGCGTCGTAGCCCGCGCCGTCGCCGGCGAGAGCGTCGGCACCCACTTCTACCCAACCGTCGACCGCCTCGAGAGCCGCCGCCGCTTCCTGCTCTCGGCGCTGCGCGAGCGCGGCCGCATCACGGTCGACGAGGGTGCGATGCGCGCGCTGGTGCGCGACGGCAAGTCGCTGCTGCCCGCGGGCATCGTCTCGGCGACCGGCGACTTCGCGCGCGGCGAGGTGGTGCGCGTCGAGACGCGCGAGGGCGAGCACATCGCCAGCGGCACCACGAACTACGCCGCGAGCGACGTCGAGCGCATCCGCGGCATGCACTCCGACCGCATCGAGCAGGTGCTCGGCTACGACTACGGCGACGAGGTGGTGCACCGCAACAACCTCGTCCTCGTGTAGGCGGCGGCCCCGATACCGTGTCCGTGATGCACGCACGCTTCGCGCTCCTCAGCGCCCTGACGCTCCTCGCCGTCGCGCTCGTCGGGTGCAACCCATTCGGCGGGTCGGGCGATCCCGAGCCCGCTGCCATGAGGACGCCAACGCCCGCGGCGGCCACGGCCACGCCTACCCCAACGCCCGCGCTGCCAACCGAGTCGACCGGCAGCGCTCCCGTCCTGATCCCGACTCCAAACGCCGACGCGCTCGGTGACCTCACCACCGCGGTGCTCGCCTCCATTACCGAGGAGTTTGGCGACAACATGCTGGAAGCTCGCGCGTACCGCACGGGCATCGGCGGTGGCGAGGGCAGCTACTGGGCCGTCGTGACCGACGGCCCCCAGCCCCTGTACATCAATGACGACGGCGACCCGGTGAACTTCTTCCACTTCGTTGCCGTCTACCGGTTCAACCCCGACGCCTCGTGGTCGGAGGTGGACCGCATCGAGATCGACTCAGCGCCTCAGCGGAGCGACGAAGTCGAGATCGTGCCCATCCCGGACGCGCTCGTGTGGATCGTGACCCGCGGAACCACCGGCGCGCACGCAGGCACGCTCGATGTGATCCGCTGGCATTCCGACGGAACGCTCGCGACGGTGCTCTCACACATCAGCTCACGTCCCAGCGCGGGCGAGCTCACGGACCTCGACGGGGACGGGGTCCCGGAGTTCGTGCTCAACACCTCGAACCCGTACGTCTTCTGCTATGCCTGCGCCGTCGAGGAGCACTCGGTCGCCATCCACCGCTGGGACGGGACCGCGCTGACCGAGGTGCGCCTGGAGGTCCCGCTCGGCGTGACGGGCGGCGTCGCGACCGCCGCGGGGCGCGTCGTCGCGCTGGCCGAGGCGGGCCTGTGGCGGCAGGCCGCCGCACTGGCGGTGGCGACCTCGCGGCGGTCGCCGCGCGACGACGGCCTGCGCTGGCTGTCGATCCTTGTGAACCAGACCGCGGCGGCGCGGCTCGCGCACGCCGGTACGCCCGGCCAGCCCCTGCTCACGAACGTGCTCGCGGGCGAGTACGCAGCGGCACTCGCCCTGATGCGCGCGCACGCTCCCGCCACGGCGTTCGCGCTCGATGGACCCCTCGTCGCGGGCACGGCCGCGGAGCTGGACCTCGCGACGATGGCCGTGACGATCCTCGACTACACAGGGCGCGCGCTGACCCAGCGGCCCGACGAAGCGTCGATCCACGCGGTGCGCGCGCTCGGGCTCGCGCTCGCGTCGCCGGACGACCTTGAGCGGGCGCGCGAGGCGGCGGGCCGCGCCGCTGAGCTCGCACCCGGCGACTCGTTCCTGCAGCGGGTCGAGTCCTACCTCGACTCCATCGAGGAGCCGCCCGGCGTGCCGCCAGAGCTGCCCGAGCCCGAGGAGCTGTCACCCGGCCCGTCGGCCGAGTGGTTCGCCCAGGGCTACACGCTCGGCTCGGGCGACCGCGGCCGCCACGTGCGCGCCCTCCAGCAACGGCTGGTGCGTGTCCGGGGGCTGGGCTTCCTCGACCCCGGCCGCTACTACGACCTGTACGACACCGCGACCCGCGAGGCCGTCATCCAGATCCAGCAGCAGGCCGACCTCGAACCCACCGGCGTCGTGGACGAGGCGACGTGGGCTGCCGTCGAGGCGGCGTGGCAGCAGCCCGAGCCGCAGCCGGCGCCCGCGAACGTGCAGCCCTCGCAGCCGAGCGCGCACGACGCCTCGGGCGCGCCCGTGGTCTACCTCACGTTCGACGACGGGCCGCACCCGACGTGGACGCCGCGGGTGCTCGACGTCCTCGACCTCTACGGCGCGCCCGCGACCTTCTTCGTGCTCGGCCAGAGCGCGACCCGTTACCCGGAGATCGTCGAGCGCCTGGTCGCCGAGGGGCACGAGGCGGAGAACCACACCTACGACCACGTCTGGCTCGACCGGGCGCCGCGCGACCTCTTCATCTCGCAGGTCAACGCGGCCGACGACGCCCTGCACGCCGCGGCAGGCGAGCGCGTCGACCCCATCGCGTGCCTGCGCCCGCCGTACGCCGCGATGAACGAGCAAACGAGGGACCTCGCGGCCGAGCTCGGCAAGTCGATCGTGCTGTGGAGCGTGGACACGCAGGACTGGCGGCGGCCCGGCGCGGACCAGATCGCCTCGCACGTGATGACCAACGTACGGCCGGACTCGATCGTCCTCATGCACGACGGCGGTGGCGACCGCTCCCAGACCGTCGAGGCGCTCGCGGCCGTCCTCGAGGGCCTGACCGGCCGCGGCTACGAGTTCGACGTACTCTGCCGGTGACGTCCGAGCGCAGGGAGTCAACATGTCGAGACGACACTGGATCCGACGCGTCGCGTCACGCATGGCGGCCATGGGCGCACTGCTCTTCGCAGCTACGCTGCTGGCGTCCTGCGACGGGATAGCCGACAACGATTTGGCAGCGCCGGACAGAGTGTCCCTTGAGCGGGCCACCATCCTGACCGAGCACGCCGACGCGGGCACGGTCACGCTCGAGGACGGCGAGTTCCGGGCGCCGGTCGCGCCCGGCTCGGCCAGCGAACTCGAGATCCGCCTCTCCCAGTCGGCCGTCGGCGACCTCGACGGCAACGGCATCACGGACGCCGCCGCAATCACGGTCGAGAACGCGGGCGGCAGCGGGAACTTCCGCTACCTGCACGCGTTGCTCAAGGAGGAAGGCGAGATCCACGACGCCGACGCCGTCTTCCTGGGCGACCGCATCCGCGTCCTGGGCCTCTCCATCCACGATGGCGTCATCGCGGTCGCGCTGCTCGACCGGCCGCCGGGCGCGCCGTACGCCGAGGCGCCCTCGGTGCCCGTCATCCGCACGTTCCGCCTCGTGGGCGAGTCGCTCGAGGAGCTAGAACCCGTGAGCGCGGAAGTCGACACAGCCAGCGCGCTCGCCTGCGACGACAGCCTGCCCGACGCCTCGCTGGTGATCGTGACCTCGCCCGCCGCGGGCGAGGAGGTCGCGAGCGGCTTCGAGGTCGGCGGATGCTCGCGCACGCACGAGTCGAACGTGGTCTGGCGGCTGCTCGACCGCACCGGCGAGGTGCTGGCGGGCGGCTTCACGAGCGGCGGTGGCTTCGACGGTCCCGCGCCCTTCGCGTTCACCGTCGAGTACGCCTCGGGCGAGCGGCAGCTCGCGTACCTCGAGGTGTTCGAGGGGGACGTCTCGGATGGTGAGGGCTACCCGCCGCCACGTGTCGTGGTGCCGCTCCTGATCGCCGCTTCCGAGTAGCGCCCGCCCCGCCGGGCGAGCGCACACAGCGGATCCGGCAGGTACACTCCCTGTCATGACTACGACGACACAGATCGAGGCCGTCGAGCGAGCCGCGCGCGTGCGCCGGGCCGCGCGGCAGCTCGGCACCGCCTCCACCGACCTCAAGGATGCCGCGCTCCTGCGCATCGCCGACGCCATCGAGGCGGAGACCAACGCGCTGCTCGCGGTCAACGGCCCGGAGCTGGAGCGCGCACGGGTCAACGGCCTGACCGATGCCTTCCTCGACCGCATGACGCTCACGCCGGAGCGCATCGCCGGCATCGCGCGCGACGTGCGCGCGATCGCCGCGCTCCCCGACCCCGTCGGCGAGGTCGAGGACATGGCGACGAGGCCGAACGGGCTGCAGATCGGCCGCATGCGCGTGCCGCTTGGCGTCATCGGCGCCGTCTACGAGTCGCGCCCGAACGTGACAGTGGACATCGCGGCCGTGTGCCTGAAGTCGGGCAACGGCGTACTGCTGCGCTCCGGCACCGACGCGCACGCCACCTCGGCCGCCCTCGCCGCCATCCTCCAGCGCGAGACCGCCGCGGCCGGGCTCCCCGAGCACTGCATCGAGTTCATCCAGTCCACCGACCGCGCCGAGGTGGGCGCGATGCTGCGCGCCCACGAGTACATCGACCTGATGGTGCCGCGCGGCGGCGCCGACCTGATCCGCCGCATCCGCGACGAGGCAACGATGCCCGTCGTCGCCGGCGGCATCGGCGTCTGCCACACCTACGTGGACGACGAGGCCGAGCTCGACATGGCCGAGCGCATCGTGGTGAACGCCAAGACGCAGCGCCCTTCGGTCTGCAACGCCATGGACACGCTGCTCGTCCACTCCGACGTCGCCGCGTCGTTCCTGCCGCGCGTCGCGCGCGCCCTCGGCGACCACGGCGTCACGCTCCACGTCGACGACCGCGCCGCGGGACTCGTCGGCGACGCCGCGCCGGCGTTCCCCGTGGAGCCCGAGGACTACGACCGCGAGTGGCTCTCGCTCGACTGCTCCGTGCACATCGTCGACTCGCTGGACGATGCGCTCGACCACATCGAGGTGCACGGCAGCGGTCACTCCGAGGCGATCGTGACGGACTCGTACGCCGCGGCGCAGCGCTTCCAGCGCGAGGCGGACGCCTCGGCGGTGTTCGTGAACGCGTCGACGTACTTCAACGACGGGGCGCAGTTCGGGCTGGGCTGCGAGGTGGGCATCTCGACGCAGAAGATGCACGCCCGCGGCCCCATGGGCCTCCGCGAGCTGACCTCCTACAAGTGGGTGGTGCTCGGCACCGGCCAGGTGCGCACCTAGCAGCCGCACTAACAGCCGCCTCCGCGGTCGCGGCGAACGAGGGGATCCGATGGCCGACTATCGCTTCAGGCGCGAGGCGCGCACCCCGTACTCCGAGGTCTACGCCATCGATGACGGCGAGCACGCCCTCGGCCGCTTCGACGTGCACTACACCGGCTCCGCGGCGTACGGGACGCTCGTCGTCCACGCTGCCCTCGGCGACGACCAGGTGCAGGAGCTGATCGAGGCCGTCGACGACCAGATCGTGACCACCGCCGACCCGTACCGCGAGGACCTGATCGTGACGGTGTGGCGCGGCGAGGAGATGGGCGTCTTCGCCGACGACGACAGCGAGGACGAAGACGGCGACGACGATGCCGATGCCGACGGCGAGGAGGAGTCCGAGTAGGGCACTCCCCCGATCCGTGACCATCAGCCCCCGTCGCACCGGCGACCATGAGTAACAACCTGCCCGCTCCCGACCGGCTCCAGGCCGTGCTGTTCGACCTCGACGACACGCTCGTCGACGCGCGGGGTTCGTGGCGCGCGGGCTTCGCCGAGTCCATCGAGGAGCTGCACGCGGCCGAACCGGCGCTGCAGGCCCTCGGCACGCCCGAGGAGATCTACGACGGCTACTTCCGGCACTACACGGAGGACGCATTCCGTGCGGCCGGCCGCGGCGAGTGGGACGAGCGCTTCACTCTCGAGGCCTACGAGCGGCTGATCGCCACCCACCTGCGCCCCGACCCGGCACTCGCTAGCCGCCTCGCCGACCACTACCGCGCGATCCACGTCCACCACGTCGGGATCTACCCGGACGCCATCGAGACGATCGAGGCGGCGCGCGCGCGCTATCGGGTCGGCCTCATCACCAACGGCCTCTCCCGGATCCAGCGCCCGAAGATCGAGCGTTACGACCTCGAACGCTACTTCGAGGTGGTCGTGGTCTCGGGCGAGGCGGGGGTGCAGAAGCCGGACCCGTCGATCTTCGCGCTCGCCCTCGGACCGCTCGGCGTGGCTCCGGAGGCAGCCGTCTACATCGGCGACAACCCGTACCACGACGTGGTGGGCGCGCACGCCGCGGGCGTCGGCGCCATCTGGGTGAACCGCGGCGACTGGCGCGTCCCGAGCGGCGACCTGGTGCCGGACGTGGAGGTGCGCGAGCTGCGCGAGGCGTGGCCGTACCTGGGGCTGGAGTAGGGGCGCAGGACACTGGACCTAGGAGGGGCGGATCGTCACCGCACCTCCGGGACTGTCCTCGATGCAGATCACATACCCGTCGAACAACTCCATACCGGCGAGGGCGGGCGGCGGGGCAACCTGGGCGATGACCCTGTGCGGGTCGCCATCAAGCATCACTGTGACGTAGTACGAATCGAAGGCGACTTCTCGGCCATCTGCAAGCGCGCCGTGGCGAACTCCAGCGCTACGGAGACCCATGTCAGCGACGATCTCCGGCGGCAACGTCAGCCAGCCAGTGAATGCAGTATCAATCACAGCGTCGACGAATCGGACGGAGGTGCCACCAAAGAGACCGAGCGGCACCACGGGCTCCCGAATGGCGCTCATCACCCCGTCCATCACCCGAGCGCCCGGCGAGCCTGAGCGTGCCTCATCCGCACGGCCACCCGGTGTCCGAGGCGAGCGACGTACACGTTCACCGCGTCCGGCCGACGTGCATAGAGCGCGTCGCAAGCATCGATGTCGCGTTCGGCAATCGTCCATTCACCGCTGTCGATGTCGACGGCAACAAAGGAGTTCGTCCGCGAGGCGTCGAGCTGCGGCTCGATGTCGCGTTCATACAGCTCGCGACCGAGCCGCGCTGTCTCCTCGGTAGACTTCTGGCTCTGCACTCAACGCCCCCTGCGGACTCATCTTGATCCGGATTCTACACGCTAGGGGCCTGTCTTGGACACATTCCTGTCATCACCTTTGTGGTGGCGCTCGCGTGCTCGTGGTGAGCATCGGCCGGGAGTGGACACACTCGCACTGGGCTCGAGCTGCGCGAGGCGTGGCCGTACCTGGGACTGGAGTAGGGCTCGGGGCCGGGTTGCCGGCTACTTGCGGGCGCCCGTGCGGGTCTACCCGCGCTTCCGAGTAACAGCGCGGCGGGCGGCGGCAGCGATGTTCTCGGCCGTGAGCCCGACTGCCTCGAGGACCTCGTGCCAGAGGCCGGACTCGCCGTAGCGGTCCTGCACGCCGACGAACTCCATCGGCACCGGGCGGCGCGAGGCGAGCGCCTGCGCGGCCATCGCCCCGAGCCCGGAGTGCACGAGGTGCTCCTCAGCCACGACGATCGCACCCGTGTCGGTCGCCGCGCGCTCCAGCGCAGCGACATCGAGGGGGCGGAGCGTGGCCATGTTGAGCACACGCGCCGAGATGCCGTCCGCGGCGAGCTCCTCGGCGGCGGCGAGCGTGCGCTCGACCATCAGGCCGTAGGAGACGAGCGTGACGTCCGAGCCGTCGCGCAGCGTGTCCGCGCGGCCCAGCTCGAAGCGGGCGCCCTCGGTGTAGAGCACGCGGTGCTTGGGGCGGTCCGTGCGGATGTAGAACGGGCCCGGCGTGCGCGCGGCCACCTCGACCGCCGCCGCCGCCTCGACCACGTCGGCGGGGACGATCACGCGGAAGTTCACGAGCGAGCTCATGACCGCGATGTCCTCGACCGACTGCGCCGAGGCGCCGTCCTCCCCGACCGAGAGCCCGCCGTGCGAGGCGACGAGCTTCACGTCGAGGTTCGGCTGCGAGACAGACATGCGGAGCTGGTCGTAGGCGTGCTCGGCGAAGACGGCGAAGGTCGAGGCGAACGCCACCTTGCCGATCGCCGCCATCCCGGCGGCGACCGAGATCATGTTCTGCTCCGCCGCGCCGAGCGTGAAGAAGCGCTCCGGGTAAGCGGCCTGGAACTTGCGTGCCGAGGTCGAGTTGCCGAGGTCGGCATCGACCACGACGAGGTCCATGCCTTCCTCACGCAAGCGGATCAGTGTCGGCCCCAGGGCCTCGCGCGTCGCGGCGGGGGCGGGCGCCTCGGTGGTCGTCACGAGGCGGCTCCGTTCACGTCGTCGGGGTCGGCGAGCTCGCGCATCGCCTCCTCGAACTGATCGGGGCTGGGCGGCGCGCCGTGGAAGCCGGGGTTGTGCTCCATGAAGGAGACGCCGTGCCCCTTCACCGTGTCGAAGATCACGCAGGCCGGCTTGCCGCGCACGTCGCGGGCGCGCAGCAGCGCCTCCTCGACGGCGTCGATGTCGTGGCCGTCGACGCCGGAGATGACGTCCCAGCCGAAGGCCGCGTACTTCTCGTCGAGGGGCTCGGTGACCATGGTCGAGCGGGTGAAGTCGTCGTTCTGGATGCCGTTGCGGTCGATGAGCGCGATGAGGCCCTCGGCGTCGTGGTGTGCGGCGGCCATGGCCGCCTCCCAGACCTGGCCCTCGTTCTGCTCGCCGTCGCCCATGAGCACCCACGCGCGCGCGTCGGCCGGCACGTCGCCCTCGCCGAGTCGTGCCGCGAGCCGCATCCCGAGGCCGAACGAGAGCCCCATGCCGAGCGAGCCGGCGGAGTTCTCGACGCCGAGCGGGCGGTTGCGCACCGAGTGCCCCTGCAGCCGCGAGCCGAGTTGGCGGAACGTCGAGAGCTCCTCGACGGGGAAGTAGCCGAGCTCGGCGAGGAGGGCGTATTGCACCGGCGTGCAGTGGCCCTTGCTCATGATGAAGCGGTCGCGGGCGGGCCAGTCGGGCCGCTCGGGGTCGTGCTGCATGACGCGGCAGTAGAGCACGCTCATGATCTCGACGGCGGAGAGCGAGCCGCCGATGTGGCCCGATTTGGCGTCGTAGACCATGCGCACGACATGGCGTCGGATGCGCCTGCCCAGCGCGGTCAGGTCCGTGTCACGTGCCGCGCCGATGACCATGTCGCCTCTGCGCCCAGGGGGTTTTGGCGAGTATACGAACGGTCACGCACAAGGGCTACGCGCGAAGTGCCGAAAACCGGCCTCCGCGCAGGCGATTCAGGGGCCTCGCCGTGCCGGGCCGCAGGCCGAGTAGCCGCAGACGGGGCAGAGCGAGCAGCCCTCGCCGAAGGCGAGCGGCCCGGCGCAGTCCGGGCAGCGCGGCCCGAACGCGACCATGCGACGCAGCCTGCGCGGCTCGCGCACCTGCGTGACCGCCTCGGCGGCCGCGGACCGGGCAGCCTCGGCGCCCGCGCGCGCGCGTCGAGGGCGCGCCGGGTGGTGAACGGTGGGGGTGGAGGGTGCGGAGGTGGTGACCATCGGTCGTCTCCATCGAACAGACGTTTCACATAGTCTAGTCAGAACGTGCGTTCGTGTCCAGTCGACGACCGCCGCGCTCCGGCCGCGACCCGGCCCCGCCGTCCGCTGCGCGCTCGCGGGCACGCTCCGCTACGATGCGAGGCGATGTGGCGCCTCGTCTACTGGATATTCGTGGTCGTCGGGCTGGCCCTCGTCTGGATGACCATCATGCAGCCGAGGCGGTTCCGCCAGCTCGGCAAGAACGCGCGCACGCTCGGCTACGCGTACGTCGCCGCGATCCTGATCAGCGCCGTACTCCGCCTCGCCGGCTTCTGGGGCACGTAACTCCGCGACGAGGAGCGCCCGCCGCCCCGCCCGGGCGCGCCGCGCACCTCGCACCCCACGGAAGGACGCAGCGATGACCACGCCGCTTCGGATCCTGGTCTGCCCGCAGGAGTTCAAGGGCTCCCTCACAGCCTTCGAGGCGGCCGCCGCGCTCGCAGCCGGCGCGCGCAGCGCCGAGCCCGACGCCGAGATCATCGAGATGCCGCTCGCCGACGGCGGGCCCGGCACGGCCGCCATCCTCGCGGCTGCACGCGGCGGCGAGATGGTCGAAACCGAGGTCACCGGCCCGCTCGGCGCGCCGGTGCAGGCGCGCTTCGCGCTGCTGCCCCCGACCACCGAGGGCGGCTCGCCCGCAGCCGTCGTCGAGGCCGCCGAGGCGGCCGGCCTCGTGCTGGTCCCCCGCGAGGAGCGCGACCCGGCGCGCGCGACGACGTACGGCGTCGGCCAGCTCATGCGCGCCGCGATCGAGCGCGGGGCGCGCGAGATCACTGTCGGCGTCGGCGGGACCGGCACCAACGACGGCGGCGCGGGAGCCGCGCAGGCGCTCGGCTACCAGCTCGTCGCCCGCGGCGGCCTGGCGCTGCCGGAGCCCGCCCCGCCGCTCGACCTGCGCGACCTCGTCTCCCTCGACCACTCCGGCGTCGACCGTCGCCTCGGTGAGGTCGACCTGACCGTCGCCGTCGACGTGACGAACGTGCTGCTCGGCCTCGAGGGCGCCACGGTGATCTACGGCCCGCAGAAGGGAGTCGACGCCGACACGATGCAGCCCCTCGAGGACGCGCTGGGGCGCTGGTCGCGCGTGATCGAAGACGAGCTCGGCGTTCGCGTGACGGACCTCGCCGGCGGCGGCGCGGGAGGTGGCCTCGCCGCGGGGTTGATCGGCACCATCGGCGGCGCCATCCAGTCCGGCGCGGAGCTCGTCGCCACGACCGTGGGCCTGGAGGACGCGGTCCGCGACGCCGACCTCGTTGTCACCGGCGAGGGGCGACTCGACGCGCAGACGACGTACGGCAAGGCCCTCGAGCTCGTGACCGCGCTCGCCGAGCGCTACGAGACGCCGTGCGTGGTCGTCGCCGGCGCCGTCGAGGGCGCCACGTCGGGCGTCGTCGACTTCGAGACGCTGACCACGAACCGCATCTTCGAGGCCGAAGCGATGCGCCGCGCCGCCGAGCTGGCGGAGGGCGCCGCGGAGCGCCTCGTGCGGCGCGGGACGTGGGACACCGCCGCGATCGCGGCCGAGGAGGCCGCGAGGCGCGACCTGGCCGAGGCGGGCAAGGACCTGCGCGCGGACGGCCTGGTGACCTCGCACGGGGGCAACGTCTCGGCGCGCCGCCCGCGCGGCGGCGCGATCATCTCCGCGACCGGGGCCATGCTCGGCCGCCTGACGGACGACCTCCTCGTGGCGGTCGAAGCCGGCGGGGAGCTCCGCGAACCGGATGCCGCGGCGCCCTCCTCCGACACGGCGGTACACCTCGCCATCTACGAGGCCTGGGCCGACGCGGGCGCGGTGGTGCACGCCCACCCGGTGCACGCCATCGCCCTCGCCTACGGGCGCGACGCGATCGACCCCGCGAACCTCGAGGGGAGCCTGTTCCTCGGCAGCGTGCCGGTGCTGGACGTGGAGTGGGAGGCCTCGGCGCAGCCGGTCGCCGAGGCGCTGCGCGAGCACCCGATCGTCGTCGTGCGTGGGCACGGCAGCTACGCGCGCGGCACCGACGTCTGGGACGCCCTGCGCGTCACCTCGACGCTCGAGGAGGCCGCGCGGATCCTCGCGCTCAGCGGCCAGTAGCCTTAAGACCCTCACCCCCCGCCCTCTCCCGCAGTGCGGGAGAGGGAGCCGGAGCCCGATCTGATCCCCTCGCCCCCGTCTGCGGGGGAGAGGGTGAGGGTGAGGGGGTCTGCTCTTCCGCAGGCCGGCGGCGATTGGGGAGCCTTCGGACCCTCACCCCCCGCCCTCTCCCGCGGTGCGGGAGAGGGAGCCGGACTCGGACCATCTCGCAGCTCGTCTCGCTCGCACGAACGGGGAGCCGCGCTAGTGGAGGTCGAGGCGCTCCATCTCGTCCTCGTCGAAGCCGAAGTGGTGGGCGATCTCGTGAAGGACGGTGCGCCGCACCTCCTCCGGGATGACGCGAGGGTGGAACGCGCGCTCCAGCGGCCCCTGGTAGATCGCGATCCGGTCCGGCAGCGTCATGTGGTACTCGCTGCGGTCGATCAGCGGCGTGCCGATGTAGAGCCCGAACAGCTCCGTGCCGCGCGGGATACCCGCGTCGTCGAGGTCCTCAGGGGTGGGCTCGCGCTCGACCACGATCGCGACGTTGTCGAGGTAGCCGTCGATCTCGGGTGGGAGCGAGTTCAGCGCCTGCTGGACCAGGCGGCGGAAGCGGTCCCGATGCATCGACGTCGGCAGGCGGCTCAGCCGCCGCGCCGGCCGCGCGTCTCGGCCGGCCAGATCGTATGGTAGCCCTCGCCCTCGATCGCGCGCTTCGTCTCCTCGCGTTCGATCTCCAGCAGGCGCTCGTACGTCTCGTTCAGGCTGCCGATGGTGTCGAACGCGTCCATGTCGGCGAGCCGGTTCCGCACGGTCTCGAGGACGCCGAGGCGCTCAAGCGAGGCGACGCGGAGCGGCCAGTTCACCACGTGGATGCGCTTCGGACGCGGGAACCCCGGCCGCTCGCGCTCGATGGTGCGCAGGCGCTCGGCGAACGAGTCGACGGGGGGCAGCAACGCAACGCCCGGCCCCGTGCCCTCGCGCGTGCGGAAGTCGAGCAGGAGCCGCTCCGCCACGGGCGTGAACCGCAGCAGCAGGTGCTCGACGGACTGGAGCGACGTCCGCAGCCCGTCCACGTCGATGTTCTGCGAGCCGTCCATGGCGCGAGTCTACACCTCGCGGGCCGCCCGCCACGCCACGGGGGCGTTTGACCCGGCTTAGCCCCCGTCCGGACAATCGTGACGTGGAGCACACGCGCTCGGCGAGGAGGCTGCGGCGCGCCGCCCGCGCGGCGGCGGCGCTGGCGCTCGTGCTCGTCACGGTGGCGGCGTCTGGGTGTCGCGAGGAGCTCATCCAGGAGCCCGGCTTCGAGCCGACGCCCCAGACGTACAGCGGGACCCCGCGTCCGTTCCTCCTCGGCTTCTCCTCCGTCCCCGCCGAGCTCACGCAGGAGTCGTACCGCGACGCGCTGGACCTCGCCGCGCACTACGGGGAGGTCCTGCTCATCCAGCGCGCCCCCGAGTGGGCCGAGTTCCTCCCCGGCGTCGAGCCCTCGGAGCGGCTCGACGAGGTCACCCTGCGCGAGCGCGTCGCCGTCGAGGAGCGCGCGCTGCGCCTCTTCTACGCGCTCGACCCGTTCGACCCGCTGGACCGCGGCCGCCTCACCGGTCTCCCGGAGGGCTACGAGGGCGCGGACTTCTCGAACGCCGACCTGCGCGCGGCGTTCGTCGCCGAAGCGCGCTACATCGCGACCAGCTACGAGCCCGCGTACCTCGCGCTCGGCGTCGAGATCAACGCCACCTTCGAACGCTCGCCCGCGCAGTACCAGGCGTTCCTCGCCGCGTACTGGGAGGCGTACCGCGCGGTGAAGACGGTGAGCCCGAAGACCCTGGTGTTCGCGACCTTCCAGTACGAGCAGCTGCTGGGTGTGGTGCCGTGGGAGCCGCCCAGGCAGCCGCGATGGGAGCTGCTCGATGACTTCGCGGCGCGACTCGACGTCTTCGCCGTGGCCACGTTCCCCTCGGTCGCGTTCGAGGTCGCGAACGACCTGCCGCCGCTCTACTACCACCAGATCCGCGACCACACGCAGCTGCCGATCGCGTTCGCAGCCGTGGGCTTCGCGTCGGCGCCGTCGCCGGACGGCGTGCACTCCTCGACGCCGCCGGAGCAGCGCCGCTACCTGCAGCGCCTCTTCACGGACGCCGACACCCTCACCGCCGCCTTCGTCGTCTGGTTCGCCGGCCGCGACCCGGCCTTCGTCGACGGCTCCGACCTCGATCTCCTGTCGAGCGTCGGGCTGCGCGACGCCGGGGATAGGGAGAAGGAGGCGTGGACGGTGTGGGAGGAGACCGCGAGCCGGCCCGTCGAGACCGCGGGTGGTGCCGGCGGGCCGTAGTGGCTATGTCGAGCCGGAGGGGTCGGCCTGTCCCGCGAACCGGCTTGGCGGTCCCGCGGGGACACCATGCACCAGTTCGAGGATCAGCTGACAGATCGCCATCCCGCGCCGGAGGATGATCGGGGACGGGCCGAGGTTCATGATCTCGAGGGTGATATGGCCCTCGAACCCCGCATGAATCGTCGGAGCGGTGAAGTGCACCAACAGTCCGAAGCGTGCGAGTGAACTCTTCCCTTCGACTCGAGCGGCCAGCCATCCGTTCTCGCGCACGCCCTCGGCAATTTCGTGCGGGAGCGGAAGCTTGACTCGCTCGTGCGTCACGCCGAGCACGAGGCGATGCGGCTCCAGCACGAATCCTTCGGCCGGTATCTCCTGCAACGCGTACAGCGCGTTCAGCGTGGCCAAGGTGTCGCCGCCTCCGGGATCCACACCGATTGCCAGGCCCGATCTCGGGACACGCAGGCGCGAACCCAGAGTGAGATCGACGGCAGATCGCCCATAGGGGCTGGATTCGCCGAGCGTGGGATTCCGAGGGAGGGGTTCCGGCTCGATCTGGAGCCGTCCCTCGTCCAGCGCCTGCTGGATGGAGGTGTTGCTGAGAATCATCCTGCGGTCGCGAGCGGCTCCAGAAGATCGGGGACTACGGCTACGTCACGAGTGGCTCCGTACACGTCGCCGGGGATTTCGGCGACGACGTATCCTTCCCCTTCCGCCAGGACCCGGACCCGAAGCGATTCACGCCCCCGGCTGTCACGGTGCAGCAGCGACCGTGACGCGAGGGTCGTGATGACGCGGCCACGCACGTCCTTGAACGTCACCGCGGCCTCGGTGTCGAACTGGCCGTCGGCCACCTCGCCACGCAACAGGTAGTCTTGCATCGAACTCCCCTTCGTACGGGAGGGCGGTGGTGGAAGAGATTAGTTTAGAGAACAGGTGTACGACTGTCGAGGGCGCTCAATGGTGGCTGACCTGCACGGAACGTGGACAATCCGTTGACAGGTCGAGGGTTCCTCGATACGCTCGCTTTTCTGTGCGCGATCCGGTAACATACCTCAAGCGTTGGGCGCGGCGAACTTCTTGGGCGATGACACATCACGCAGCACCGGCTGGGAACCGGCGCTGCTTAGCTGTGTCGCAACACTCCCCCACTGCCCAGCCAAGGCTCTCATAGAGAAACCGAAGCGCAACGCTGCACGGTCGACCGTGACGAATGCGAAGGAGCCGCTACTTGGTCACCACCGAGCGAGCCAGTACGTCAGTGAGCGGGCAACTCATCACGCGCGACTATGGCAAGTCGCACCCCGTGCTGGACGTCCCGCATCTCATCGATATGCCCAAGCGCTCTTACGAGCGGTTCCTGGACCGCTCCCTGCGCGAGCTGTTCGACGAGATCTCGCCGATCGAGGACTTCACCGGCACCCGCATGGCGCTGTCCTTCATCGACTACTACATCGAGAGTCCCAAGCTCGACGCGCGTGAGTGCCGCCAGCGCGACGCCACCTATGGCGCGCCGCTCAAGGTCATCGCCGAGCTGACCGTGAAGGAGACCGGCGAGGTCAAGGAGCAGGAGCTCTACCTCGGCGACCTCCCGCTCATGACCGAGCAGGGCACCTTCATCATCAACGGCGCCGAGCGCGTCGTGGTGTCCCAGCTCGTGCGCTCCCCCGGCGTCTACTTCACCGAGACCGTCGACCCCGCGACGGGCCGGCGCCTCACCCAGGCCAAGCTCATCCCCAACCGCGGCGCCTGGCTGGAGTTCGAGACCTCCAACAAGGACATCCTCTCCGTCAAGGTCGACCGCAAGCGCAAGATCCCCGTCACCATCCTCCTCCGCGCCATCGACATCGAGGAGGGCATGGGCGACGACGAGCTCGGCACCCAGGACCGTATCCGCCGCATGCTCGGCGCCGTCGACACCGACGAGGAGCACTCCTACGTCGACGCCACGCTCGCCAAGGACCCCACCGAGGACCGCCGCCAGGCCCTCGAGGAGTTCTACCGGCGCATCCGCCCCGGCGACCCGCCGACCGCGGAGAACGCCCGCAACCTCCTCGACACGCTGTTCTTCGGGGAGCGCCGCTACGACCTCGGCCGCGTCGGCCGCTACAAGGTCAACAAGCGCCTCGCGTTCGCCGACGACCCGGCGGAGCGCACGCTGCGCAGCGAGGACATCATCACGATCGTCCGCAAGATGATCGAGATCAACAACCACGCCGGCGACCCCGACGACATCGACCACCTCGGCAACCGCCGCGTGCGGTCCGTGGGTGAGCTGATCCAGAACCAGTTCCGCGTCGGCCTGCTCCGCATGGAGCGCGTCGTCCGCGAGCGCATGACCATCACCGACCCGGACGAGGCGACGCCTTCGGCGCTCGTCAACGTGCGCCCGGTGGTGGCCGCCATGAAGGAGTTCTTCGGCGGCTCCCAGCTCTCGCAGTTCATGGACCAGACCAACCCCCTCGCCGAGCTCGCACACAAGCGGCGCCTCTCCGCGCTCGGCCCCGGCGGCCTCTCGCGCGACCGCGCCGGCTTCGACGTGCGCGACGTGCACTTCAGCCACTACGGCCGGATCTGCCCCATCGAGACGCCCGAGGGTCCGAACATCGGCCTCATCGGCAACCTCGCGACCTACGGGCGGATCAATGACTTCGGCTTCATCGAGACCCCCTACCGCCCCGTGCGGCGCGAGGTCGGCAAGGCCAGCCCGGAGCTGGTCGGCCGCGTGCTGACCGCAGACGTGGCGAACGCGAAGGGCAAGGCCATCGCGGAGGCCGGCGACGAGGTCGACGAGAAGCTGGCGAAGGCGCTGGCGAAGGCCGCGGACGACCGGCTCGAGGTGCGCCCGTTCGCCTCGCGCGAGACGGAGTACCTGGACGCCGACACCGAGAAGGACTACCGCATCGCCGAGGCGAGCGTGCGGCTGGACGACCTGGGCAACCTCATCGACGACCGTCTCGAGGTGCGCCACGCCGAGCGGCTGCGCATGGTGAGCTCGGGCGAGGTCGACTACATCGATGTCTCGCCGAAGCAGATCGTCTCCGTCGCCGCGGCGCTGATCCCATTCCTGGAGCACGACGACGCGAACCGCGCGCTCATGGGCGCGAACATGCAGCGCCAGGCCGTGCCGCTGCTGCGGCCGGAGGTGCCGCTGGTCGGCACCGGCATGGAGCGCCAGGTCGCCGAGAACTCGGGCCAGGTACTCACCGCCGAGGAGGACGGCGAGGTGCTGTCGTCGTCGGCGAACTTCATCACCATCCGCTACAACTCGGGCCGCGAGGAGCGCTACCCGCTGAGCAAGTTCGTGCGCTCCAACCAGGGCACGTGCATCAGCCAGCGCCCGCTGGTCGCCAAGGGCGACACGGTGGTCGCGGGGCAGCCGCTCGTGGACTCCTCGTCGACGCAGAACGGTGAGCTGGCGCTCGGCCAGTCCGTGCTCGTCGCCTTCATGTCGTGGGAGGGCCTGAACTTCGAGGACGCGATCGTGCTCTCGGAGAGCGTGATCCGCGACGACAAGTTCACCTCGATCCACATCGAGAAGTACGAGGTCGAGGCGCGCGACACCAAGCTCGGCCCCGAGGAGATCACGCGGGACATCCCGAACGTCGGCGACGAGTCGCTGCGCGACCTCGACCCGCGCGGCATCATCCGCGTAGGCGCGGAGGTGCGCGAGGGCGACATCCTGGTCGGCAAGATCACGCCGAAGGGCGAGACCGAGCTGACGCCGGAGGAGAAGCTGCTGCGCGCGATCTTCGGCGAGAAGGCGCGCGAGGTGAAGGACACCTCGCTGCGCGTCCCGCACGGCGAGCGCGGCAAGGTCATCGACGTGCGCGTCTTCGAGCGCACCGCCGACGACGAGCTGCCGACGGACGTGAACATGATGGTCCGCGTCTCCGTGGCCCAGAAGCGCAAGATCGCCGAGGGCGACAAGATGGCGGGCCGCCACGGCAACAAGGGCGTGGTGAGCCGCATCACCCCCATCGAGGACATGCCGTACCTCGCCGACGGGCGGCCGATCGAGATCGTGCTGAACCCGATCGGCGTGCCGTCGCGCATGAACGTCGGGCAGGTGCTGGAGACCCACCTCGGGTGGGCCGCCAACACGCTCGGCATGCGGGCCGTGACCCCGGTCTTCGACGGCGCATCCGACGCCGAGATCGAGGACGCGCTGGCGCGCGCCTGGCTGGCCATACAGGCCGAGGCCGTGCTGCCCGAGGGCTCGCCCAACGGGAACGGCAACGGCGCCAACGGCTCCGGCGACCTCGGCGCACGGCTGGACCTCGCAGCGCTCGAGGCGTACGTGCGCGAGGGCGGACTCGACCCGGACCAGGTGCTGAGCCACGAGCACGTCGGCGCGGCCCGCCGGGCCTGCCTGACGCTGTGGCTGGAGCAGCGCGGCGCGCGCGACGCGCGCGACCTGGACGACGCCGCCGTCGAGGCGCGCGTCAGCGAGGTGGCCCGCGACCTGGGCGAGGCGCCACCGGTGTGGGGCAAGCAGACGCTCTACGACGGCCGCACGGGCGAGGCGTTCGACCAGCCCGTGACGGTTGGCTACATCTACATGCTCAAGCTCGTCCACCTGGTGGAGGACAAGATCCACGCCCGCTCGACGGGGCCGTACTCGCTGATCACGCAGCAGCCGCTGGGCGGCAAGGCGCAGTTCGGCGGGCAGCGCTTCGGCGAGATGGAGGTGTGGGCGCTGGAGGCCTACGGCGCGGCGCACATCCTCCAGGAGATGCTCACCGTGAAGTCCGACGACGTCGTGGGCCGCGTGAAGGCCTACGAGGCGATCGTCAAGGGTGAGAACACCATGGAGCCCGGCGTGCCGGAGTCCTTCAAGGTGCTGGTCAAGGAGCTGCAGTCGCTCTGCATGAGCGTGGAGATCCTCAACGAGGACGAGGAACAGGTCGCGTTCTCGGAGGACTACATCGAGGCGATCCCGTCGCTCGGCATCAACCTGTCCGGGCGCGAGGCAGAGGAGAGCACGAGTGCTTGAGGTCAACGACTTCAACGCGATCCGGCTGTCGCTGGCATCCCCGGCGCAGATCAAGTCGTGGTCGTACGGCGAGGTCACCAAGCCGGAGACCATCAACTACCGGACCCTGAAGCCCGAGAAGGACGGGCTCTTCTGCGAGAAGATCTTTGGACCCACCAAGGACTTCGAGTGCTACTGCGGCAAGTACAAGCGCGTCCGCTACAAGGGCATCGTCTGCGACAAGTGCGGTGTCGAGGTGGCGCGCAGCAAGGTGCGCCGCGAGCGCATGGGGCACATCAGCCTCGCCGCGCCCGTCACCCACATCTGGTTCGCCAAGGGCGTCCCCAGCCGCCTCGGCCTGCTGCTGGACGTGGCCCCGCGCACGCTGGAGCGCGTCCTCTACTTCGCCCACTACGTCATCACCGAGGTGAACGACGAGGCCCGCCAGTACGCGCTGGAGCAGCTCCAGCTCGAAATCGAGGAGGAGGTCACCCGCCGCGAGAGCGAGGCCTCCAGCCACATCGCCGTGCGTGAAGCCTCGCTCAACCAGGAGCTGGCCGAGATCGAGCGCAAGCGCGACGCAGAGGTCGCCACCGCCGAAGCCGAGCTCCCCGGCCTCATCGACGAGGTCATGGGTGAGGCCCGTAGCATGGAGGAGGACCTGCAGGGTCGCCTCGGCGAGAAGCTGCGCGCCAAGCTCGCCTTCCGCAAGGAGACCCTCGCAACGCGCGGCACCGAGATCAGCGCGGACACCATCTCCGCGCTCCACGACGCCGCCAGCCAGCAGGTCGCCGAGGTCGAGCAGGGCATCGCCCAGCGCAAGACCGACCTCGAGGAGAGCGCCGAGGCCGCCCGGCAGCAGAAGCGCGACGAGGCCTTCGAGGAGCTCGAGCCGCTGCGCACGCAGGTGGCCGAGGTCCGCACGCAGGTCCGCAAGGAGAACGAGGACTTGCTCAAGCGCCTCGAGAAGCTGCGCGACCCGGTGGAGGCCGACGCCCTCACCGTGCTCACGGAGCCGGAGTTCCGCGAGCTGGACGAGCGCTTCGGCCTCGTCTTCAAGGCGGGCATGGGCGCCGAGGCGGTGCTCTCCGTCCTCGAGCGCATCGACCTGGACGTGCTTCGCGAGAAGCTGCAGGGCGAGACGCAGTCCGCGTCCGGGCAGCGCCGCAAGAAGGCCACCAAGCGCCTGCGCGTGGTGGAGGCGCTCCGCAAGTCCGGCAACCGCCCGGACTGGATGGTGGTGCGCGAGCTGCCGGTGCTCCCGCCGGACCTGCGCCCCATGGTGCAGCTCGACGGCGGCCGCTTCGCGACGTCTGACCTCAACGACCTCTATCGCCGCGTCATCAACCGCAACAACCGCCTCAAGCGGCTGCTGAACCTCGGCGCGCCCGAGATCATCATCCGCAACGAGAAGCGCATGCTGCAGGAGTCGGTCGACTCGCTGATCGACAACGGCCGGCGTGGCCGCGCCGTGAGCGGCTCCGGCAACCACAAGCTGAAGTCGCTGTCCGACCTGCTCAAGGGCAAGCAGGGCCGCTTCCGCCAGAACCTGCTCGGCAAGCGCGTCGACTACTCGGGGCGCTCCGTGATCGTGGTGGGGCCGGACCTGCGGCTGCACCAGTGCGGGCTGCCCAAGAAGATGGCGCTTGAGCTGTTCAAGCCGTTCATCATGCACGCCCTGGTACGCAAGGGACTCGCACACAACATCAAGAGCGCGAAGCGCATCGTCGAGCGCGCGCGGCCCGAGGTCTGGGACGTCCTCGAGGAGGTCATCCAGGACCGACCGGTCATGCTCAACCGCGCGCCCACGCTCCACCGCCTGGGCATCCAGGCGTTCGAGCCGGTGCTCGTGGAGGGCTCGGCGCTGCAGCTCCACCCGCTGGTCTGCTTCGCCTACAACGCCGACTTCGACGGCGACCAGATGGCCGTCCACGTGCCGCTGTCCTACGAGGCCGTGGCCGAGGCGCGCCAGGTGCTGCTCAGCACCAAGAACCTGCTCTCCCCCTCGGACGGCGAGCCGGTGGTCGCGCCGACGCTGGACATGGTCCTCGGCTGCTACTACATGACCTTCGCCGACCCGGAGCCCGGCCCCCCGGCCGATGACGCCGCCGGCGAGGAGACCGCGCTCTACGGCTCCGCCAACCAGGTGCGGATGGCCTACGAGCTCGGCCACGTGCGGCTGCACGACCACATCCGGCTGCGCAACGGTGGTGTGATCCACACCACCGTGGGGCGCGTGCTCTTCAACGACATCGTCCCGGACAGCTTCGAGTTCCAGAACGAGATCCAGGACAAGCGCGCGCTGCGCTCGCTGGTCTCGCGCGTCCACCAGGACCTGGGCTCGGAGCGCACCGTCGAGTTCGTCGACGCGATCAAGGACCTCGGGTTCCGCTACGCGACCCAGTCCGGCATCTCGATCGCCGTCTCCGACATCGTGGTCCCGTCCAGCAAGACCGACCTCATGGAGCACGCCGACCAGCGCGTCGACGCGCTCGAGGGCGACTACCAGATGGGCCTCATGACCGAGAACGAGCGGTACATGGCGGCCATCGACATCTGGCAGAACGCCACCGACGACATCTCGACGGCGCTCGAGGAGAGCCTGGACCCGATGGGTCCGCTGGCGCTGATGTCGCGCTCCGGCGCGAAGGGCAACATCGCGCAGATCCGCCAGATGGGCGGGATGCGCGGCCTGATGAGCGACCCGACGGGCCGCATCATCGACCTGCCCATCCGCTCCTCGTTCCGCGAGGGCCTGTCCGTGCTGGAGTACTTCATCTCCACGCACGGCGCCCGCAAGGGCCTGGCCGACACGGCGCTGCGCACCGCCGACTCCGGCTACCTCACGCGCCGCATGATCGACGTCGCACAGGACGTGATCGTGCTCGAGGAGGACTGCACGCCCGAGGGCGAGCTGCCGCCGGGCATCTGGCTCCGTGAGCACGCCGAGACCGGCATCCTCGCCTCGCTCGAGGAGCGCCTCACCGGCCGCTGGGCGGCCGCGGACGTCGCGCACCCCGAGACCGGCGAGGTGCTCGTCGAGGCCGACAACGAGATCACAGAGCACGACGCCCGCGCGATCGTCGCGGCCGAGGTGGAGCGCGTGTACGTGCGCTCGCCGCTGTCGTGCGGGGCGCGGCGCGGCGTCTGCCAGCGCTGCTACGGCCAGTCCCTCGCCACCGGCGACCTGGTCGAGCACGGCGTGGCCATCGGCATCATCGCCGCCCAGTCGATCGGCGAGCCGGGCACGCAGCTGACGATGCGCACGTTCCACACCGGCGGCGTCGCCGGCGGCCTCGACATCACCTCGGGCCTGCCGCGCGTCGAGGAGATCTTCGAGGCGCGCGTGCCCAAGGGGCAGGCCGTCATCACGGAGATCGACGGCCACGTCGAGGTGCTGCGCTCCGGCGACGTGCGCACCATCACCGTCACCAACACGGAGACCCACACCGAGGAGCTTGAGCTCCCCAAGGGCCTCGACCTGCTGGTCGAGGACGGCGACGAGGTCGGCCCCGAGCAGGTGCTGGCCGAGCCGCCCGCCGCGGACAAGGACGCCGACACCTCGGTGCCGACCGTCCCGGTCCAGTCGACGCTCGGCGGCCGCATCGAGTTCGTGCGGAAGGGCCGCGCGAAGCGGCCGGTCGCGCTGCGTGTCGTCTCCGAGGTGGTGGACGAGCGTGAGTACCCGATCCCGGCCTCGGCGCGCATCCGCGTCGAGACCGGCGAGCTGGTGCGCGCGGGTCAGCAGCTCACCGAGGGCGCGCTGGACCCGCAGGACGTGCTCGCCATCCTCGGGCCGGAGGCCGTCACGCTGTACCTCGTCGACGAGGTACAGAAGGTCTACCGCTCGCAGGGCGTGAACATCAACGACCGCCACATCGAGGTGATCGTGCGGCAGATGATGCGCCGCGTGAGCATCATCGACCCCGGCGACAGCGAGTTCCTCGCCGAGGAGCCGGTGGACCGGCACCTCTTCGAGCGCGAGGTGGAGCGCATCGAGCAGGCCGGGGGCGCGGTGCCCACGGCGAAGCCGATGCTGCAGGGCGTCACGCGCGCCTCGCTCAGCACCGACTCGTTCCTCGCGGCGGCGTCGTTCCAGGAGACCACGCGCGTGCTCACTGAGGCCGCCATCGGCGGCGCCACCGACCACCTGCGCGGCCTCAAGGAGAACGTCATCATCGGCAAGCTCATCCCCGCGCGGGCGGAGATCACCGTCGAGCGGCCCGCGCCGATCGCGGAGATGCCGATGCCGGAGTCTCTGCTCCTGCCGTTCATCTTCGACTTCGAGCGCCCCGACGGCGCCGACGGCGAAGGCGAGTCGCTGGCGGAGCTCATGCAGGCCGAGCCGGGCGACCTCGCCATGGCCGGCGCCTACGTGGCTGAGCCGGACTAGCAACGGCCGCGGGCAGCGCCCGCGCGTCCACGCAAGCACAAGGGGAGCCCTTCGGGGCTCCCCTTCGTTGTGCGCTCGCCCCGGCTTCGGGGGCGCGCCGCGGCTCAGCCGCTGAGCAGTTTCCGCAGCATCCTCGCGACGATGATCGTCGCGGCCGTCGCCGACGCGATCGCGGCGAGCGTGATGGCCGTCTCGTCGCGCACGGGGTGTACCTGCACACCGTCCGGCGAGGCGTGGATCACGGCCACGGCGCGCGCGCGGCCGCGTCCACCGCCACCGCCGCCCCCTCGGCCGTCCTCGCTCGCCGCGTCGTCGCCCGCGAAGCCGTATCCGAAGCCGACCCCGTACACGACCTCGGCCACCGGGATCACGACGTGGTCGCCGACGGTGTGCGCCTCGCCGAAACATGCCGATGCCGTCACCCGCTCCGGGATCGAGGCGAGCCCGTCCATCCCCTCGGCGCGGACGTCCGGTGGCCCGGCGCTCACGATGCCCTCGCGCGCCATAGGCCGACGACCCCCAGCGCGGTGGCGGTGACCGCCCAGCAGACGGCGATGCGCCGCAGCATTGTGAGCCGCGGATCGGGAGTCGCCGGAATCGGTACGTCGTAGCGGCTGTCGCCCACAGCGGTGACCTCGACGGCGACGGGCCGCAGCCGGCCGCCGTACAGTCGCAGGCCGCGACGCGCGCCGAGCGCGATGCGCAGCACGTGCCGCTCGACGCGGCCGCGGAGGACGCGCCCGGCGTGCTCGCCGATGTCTGCGCGGGTCACCTCGGTGGTGTAGAACAGCCCGGCGCCGCGGTACTCAGGCATCAGAGGTCGCGGCGCTCGAACACCCAGACGCCGGAGACGATGGCGGCCAGGCTGAGCGCGGCGAAGACGACCAGCACGCGCAGCTGGTCGGCGAACGGCGTGTCGCCCCGGAACGTCTCGGGGAGCCCGCCGATCACCGCGGTCGTGCTCATCCACTTGAGCCCGAGGAACTGCAGCACCGCCCCCGACACCGCGACCGTGAGCAGCGCGGCGACCACCGCGAACTGCGAGTTGCGGAACACCGTCGACAGCGCGATCCCGAACGACGTGAGGAACACGAACAGCACCCCCACGAGCACCACGCCGCTCATCACACCGCTCATCGTCGTGTCGTTCGAGATCGCGTAGCGGTCGATGAGGTACGCGAAGGGGATGACGACGGAGAAGTAGATCGTCATGAAGACCACCAGGCGGCTGGTGATCTTCGCCCAGATGTACTCGCTGCGCGTGACCGACTTCGAGAGGACGGAGTCGGCGATCGTGCTCGCCTCGCCGCTCACGGCGGTCCCGGCGAGCACGGAGATCACGATCCACGAGAGCGGCGCGAGCACCGCCGCGACGTAGGCCGCGAGGGTCTCCGAGGCCAACTCGTCCTCGCGAGCGGCCACCACCACCAGGAATGCGGCCGGAGCCGCCAGCAGGACGACCCAGCCGCGCAGGAGCCAGGAGCTGATCAACTGCTCCAGGTCACGGCGTACCAGAGTGAAGTACGCCTCCATCCGCTGCCTCCGCTTCCGTATCGCCGTCCCCGCCCGCGTGCGCGGACTCCTCGTGACCGTCGGCGTCGAGGTCTGCGTCCACGTTCGCGGCATCGATGCCGTCGCGCTCGTGGTCCGGGGCGGGGATCGCCTCGGTGATCACGTCGGCGGTAGCGCCATTGCTGCCGGGCGGGAGGGCGAGCTTCTGCGCCGTGGTCCAGGCCGACGCCCGCACGAAGCTGTGCGCGCGGTCCTCCTCGAGGCGTCGGAGGAAGGCCTCCTCGATCTCGTAGGCGCCGGTGTTGAGGTGCAGCAGCTCCACGCCCGTGCGGTCGACCAGGTCGAGCACGCGCTGGACGTATGTCGGGATCGGCTCGGCGCCGAGGAAGCTGATGCGGAACTCCGAGCCGATGCGCTCGAAGCGGATCGCGCCGAACGGGTCCAGCTCCGGGAGCTGCTGCTCGAAGTGCCGGATGTTGCCCTCGACCTCCAGCGACAGCGTGCGCTGCCGGACGAGCCGCCGCATCTCGGCCATGGGGCCCTGATGGATGATCCGGCCGTCGGTGATGATGCCGATGTCCGTACACACCCGCTCCACGTCGCCGAGGATGTGGGTCGCGATGATGATCGTGCGGTCGTTGCCGGAGAGCTCCCGGATCAGCTCGATCGTCTGCCGCCGGCCGGCGGGGTCGAGACCCGAGGTCGGCTCGTCGAAGATCAGCAGCTCCGGGTCGTTCATCAGCGCGGCGGCGATGCCGAGCCGCGTGACCATGCCCGTCGAGAGCTCGTCGATGCGCTGTGAGCCCGCCGAGGTAAGGTCGACCGCCTGCAACAGCGTCGTGAGGCGGATCATGACCTCGCCGCGGTCCATGCCGAGCAGCTTGCCGACGAACTGGAGGTACGAGATCGGCGTCATGTCGCGCGGCAGCGAGGGGTTCGTCGGGAGGAACCCGATCCGGCGCCGCAGGTCCGCGCGCTGGGGCGTCATCGACTCCCCGAAGACGCGAACGTCGCCGGCGGTGGGGCGCTGGAGGCCGAGCATGATGCGGAAGATGGTGGACTTGCCCGCGCCGTTGGGGCCGACGAGCCCGTACACCATGCCCTTGTCGACCGTGAGGTCGAGCGCGTTCAGCGCGATGTAACGGTTGTGGTAGACCTTCGTGAGGTCCACCGCCTCGACGACACGCATACGAGGCCGCACTCCCTCAAAGGAACCGGCTGCTCGTGGCGATGTTCACAGCGTCACGAGGTGAGAGTCGCCTGATTGTAGCCAACGCCCCCCAGAGCCGCGAACGCACGGCCGAGGGCACCCGCAGCGCCCCTCGCCTATCGCGCGCCGGATTCCCTACACTGCACCCGTGCCGAAGGTACTGATGGTCAGCGATTCGCGCGCCTTCATCGACGCCGCCGAGGCGGCGTTCCGCGACGACGTCTACCAGCTGCGCTGCGAGCCGACGCTGGAGCGCGGACTGCTGGCCATGCGCGACGATCCGCCCCGGCTCTTCTGCGTCGACCTCAACATCGGCCTGACGATGGGCGGCTTCGCCGCGCTCATGCGCGACCCGCAGTTCGAGGCCGATACCTCGCTCCTCGCGATCGCGACGCCGATGCAGTTCCACCTCGTGGGCGCGGGCGTGCCGATCGGCGACGTGATCGTGCCGCCGTTCGATCCTGACGAGCTGCGCCTGCGCGCGGAGCGCATCCTTGGCTCGGCCGGGGAGGCGCCGGAGACCGGCCTGCTGCGCCGCGGCGAGCTGGCAATCGACCAGGACCGCTACACGGTGCGCCTCGGCGGCGAGGTGGTGGACCTCACGTACAAGGAGTACGAGCTGCTGCGCTTCCTCGCGCTCAACCCCGGCAAGGCGTTCACGCGCGAGATGCTGCTCAACCAGGTCTGGGGCTACGACTACTACGGCGGCTCGCGCACCGTCGACGTCCACGTGCGCCGCATCCGCGCGAAGGTGGAGCAGCACGAGCCGTACATCGAGACGGTGCGGAACGTGGGGTACCGGTTCGTGGAGATGAACCCGCCGCTCTGATCCCGGCCCCGCTCTCGCTCCGCGGGGTAACCCCATCGGACCTCCCGCTCGTCCGTGCGCCGGGGGGCGAGGGATCCGCGTCCGGCCCCCTCTCCCGCATTGCGGGAGAGGGCGGGGGTG
>VXMU01000136.1 GCA_009840945.1 Chloroflexota bacterium
CCCCCTCGCCGTTCGGGCGGCGGCGGCTCGCCTCTCGTCCCACCCCCCCCCCCCCCCCCGCCCCGGCCGGGCGCGCCCGCCCCCCCGCGGGGGGTGAGGGTCCGAGGGGCTTCCTCGATGGCCCGTCGAACCACCGCGCAGGCAGACCCCCTCACCCTAGCGCTCTCCCCCGCAGACGGGGGCGAGGGGACCAGAGGGCGGTCGGACTAAGGGTTGCAGCGCCGGCGCCACCTCGGGGCTCGCGCGTTGGGGCCGGAGCGCGAAACATAGCGGTAACAACCGGGTAATCCGGCGGTAATGGCGCACCCCTAGCCTGCATGGCGTGGCGGCGGGTGATCACGCGCGCCGTCTGGTGCAACATCGGGAGCACAACGTACATGGTGCGACCGCCCGCGGGCGGTCATCGGTGAGAGGGAGGCAGCGGCTTGAACCTGCAGGAGCTGACGGAACTGGTACAGCAGAACAACATCGCGCGCGTCGATCTGCGGGTAACGGACCTGCTCGGCCGCTGGAACCACTTCACCGTCCCGCCCAAGGCGCTGGACGACGACCTCCTGGAGAACGGCAACGGCTTCGACGGTTCGAGCCTGCGCGGCTTCCAGGAGATCCACGAGTCCGACATGCTCCTCGTGCCGGACCCCGAGAGCGCCGTCATCGACCCCATCCCGGCCCAGCCCACGCTCGCGCTGGTCTGCAACGTCATCGACACCGTCACGCGTGACCGCTACTCGCGCGACCCGCGGAACGTCGCCGTCAAGGCCGAGGAGTACATGAAGTCCACGGGCATCGCCGACGAGGCGTTCATCGGCCCGGAGCTCGAGTTCTTCCTCTTCGACGACGTCCGCTACCAGCAGACCCCCCAGGCCGCCTACTACGAGATCGACTCGGGCGAGGCGCACTGGAACAGCGGCTCCGGCGACGGCCCGAACCTCGGCTACAAGATCCCCGGCAAGGAGGGCTACGCGCCGCTCCCGCCGTTCGACGACACCGCCGACCTGCGCGCCGAGATCGTCTCGACGATGAACGCCGGCGGCATCGACACCTTCGTCGACCACCCCGAGGTGGCGACGGCCGGCCAGGCCGAGATCGGCGTGGGCAAGAACACGCTGCTCCGGCAGGCCGACGTGGCCCAGTGGTACAAGTACCTGGTCCGCAACATCGCCCGCCAGCACGGCAAGGTCGCGACCTTCATGCCGAAGCCGATCTACGGCGATAACGGCTCGGGGATGCACACCCACCAGTCGCTCTGGAAGGACGGCCAGCCGCTGTTCTTCGACGCAGACGGCTACGCCGGGCTCTCCCAGCTCGCGCGCTGGTACACGGGCGGCCTGCTGCGGCACGCGCGCAGTGTCCTCGCCTTCGCCTCGCCGACGACCAACTCGTACAAGCGGCTGGTCCCGGGCTTCGAGGCTCCGGTGAACCTGGTCTACTCCATGCGCAACCGCTCCGCGGCGGTCCGCATCTCCACCTACCGCATCGGCATGCCGGACTGGGCGGAGACCACGCGCATCGAGTTCCGCCCGCCGGACCCGAGCGCGAACTGCTACCTCGCGTTCTCGGCGATGCTGATGGCCGGTCTGGACGGCATCCAGAACCAGATCGACCCCGGCGACCCGCTGGACCGCAACATCTACGACCTGCCGGCCGAGGAGGCGCTGGGCCTCCCGCAGGTCCCCGCGAACCTCGGCGAGGCCCTGGACGCGCTCGAAGAGGACCACGACTACCTGATGCAGGGCGGCGTCTTCACCGACGACCTCATCGACACGTGGCTCGAGTTCAAGCGCTCCGAGGTCTCCGAGCAGGCCCAGCGGCCCACCCCGTTCGAGTACGAGATGTACTTCAACGACTAGCGATTCGCTCGCAGGCCATACAAGCAGGGGCCCCCTCACGGGGGCCCCTCGCTTTGCTCCGGCCCCTCCCCTCTCTGGGAGGCGACCGGCGGGACAGCCAGATCGGGCTTCTGATCCTCTCACCTCCGCCTCTGATCCCCTCGCCCCCGTCTGCGGGGGAGAGGGTGAGGGTGAGGGGGTCTGTCTACCGCCGTAGTGTGACGAGCAATCGAGAAGCCCGCAGACCCTCACCCCCGCCCTCTCCCGCGGTGCGGGAGAGGGAGCCAGAGGCGGAGGCGAGGGCTTCGAGGGCTCCCCGTCGGGCTACTGCCGTCGCCGGCGGAACGGGCGGCCGGCGGTCATGCCGCCGTCGATCACGAACTCCGTACCCGTGCAGAACGAGCTCTCGTCCGAGGCCAGGAACAGCAGCAGCGAGGCCATGTCGTCGACGGTGCCGACGCGGCTGAGCGGGACCGACCGGCCCCAGTTGTCCATCGGGATGTTCGCGCCGCGCAGCATCGGCGTGTCGATCGGGCCCGGGTGGACCGAGTTGACCCGGATGCCGTCGACGGCCAGCTCCATCGCCGCCACCTTCGTCAGCCCTCGCACCGCCCACTTGCTCGACGCGTAGGCCGCCAGCGTCGGCGAGCCTTCGAGGCCCGCGGTCGAGGAGATGTTTACGATCGAGCCGCCGCCGGACTCGCGGATCGAGGGGATGGCGGCGCGCATCCCGAGAAACACGCCGACCTGGTTCACGTTAATCACGCGCATGTAGTCCTCGAGGCTCGTGTCCTCGACGAACGTCGACGCCCCGCCGATCCCGGCGTTGTTGACCAGGACGTGCACGCCGCCGAACTCGCCGTTCGCACGCTCGACCAGCGCGGCCCAGTCGTCTTCGCTGGTCACGTCGAGGTGGTGGTAGAGCGCCTGCCCACCCGTGTCGACGATGCTCGCGGCCGCCCGCTCGCCCTCGTCGTCGCGTACGTCGCCCAGCACCACTGCGGCGCCCTCGCGGGCGAAGAGCCGCGCCTCGGCCTCACCCTGGCCGCGCGCCGCGCCGGAGATGATCGCCACCTTGCCGTCGAGCTTGCCCATGGCGCTCCCTGCCCTTCCGCGTGCACCTCGCGGCCATCATAGGTCGGGGCGCCGGGCGACGAAGGGGGCGGGCGAGGGGCTAGAGGACGCCGAGGTAGCGTTCGAGCTCGAACTCGGAGACGTGCGTGCGGTATTCGCCCCACTCGTGGCGCTTGTTCGCCACCAGCGAGTCGCAGACGTGGTCGCCGAGGGCGTCGCGCAGCAGCGCCGAGTCCGCGAAGGCGGCGATCGCCTCGCCGAGCGAGCTGGGGAGCGGCGCGATCGCCCGCTGCCCGAGCTCGTCCGAATCGATCTCCCGCACGTCGCGGTCGAGCGCGGCCGGGAGCGCCGCCTCACGGTCGACGCCGTCGAGGCCGGCCGAGAGCAGCGCGGCGAAGGCGAGGTAGGGGTTGCAGGCCGGGTCCGGCACGCGGTACTCGATGCGCGTCGCGCCCGGGTCGTCCGGCTTGTAGTTGGGCACGCGCAGCAGGTCGGCGTGGTTCGTGGTGGACCACGTGGCGTGCGTCGGCGCCTCGAAGCCCGGCACGAGCCGGCGGTACGAGTTCACCCACTGGTTGGTGACGAGCATCGTCTCCGAGGCGTGGTCGAGCAGGCCGGCCATGAAGTTGCGCGCCAGCGGACTCAGCCCCAGCGCGTCGTCGACGTCCGCGAAGGCGTTGTCCTCGCCCCGGAAGAGCGAGAGCTGGAGGTGCATGCCGGAGCCGTTCACGTCGCGTCGCGGCTTCGGCATGAACGTCGCGTACGCCCCGTGGCGCATCGCGACCTCCTTCACGACCAGGCGGTACGTCATGATCGAGTCGGCCATGGTCAGCGCGTCGGTGTAGCGCAGGTCGATCTCGTGCTGGCTCGGCGCGGCCTCGTGGTGGCTGAGCGCCACGCCGATGCCCATGCTCTCGAGCGTCAGCACCGTCTCGCGGCGCAGGTCGGTGCCCGAGTCCAGCGGGGTGAGGTCGAAGTACCCGCCGCGGTCGAGGGGTTCCGTGCCCCCGGAGTCGCGGAAGTAGAAGAACTCGATCTCCGGCGAGACGTAGAAGGTCAGGCCCTGCTCCGCCGCGCGCGCCAGCGCCCGGCGCAGCACCCAGCGCGGGTCGCCCTCGAACGGATCGCCGCCCGGCCGGCGGATGTCGCACAGCATGCGCGCCACCGCGCGCTCGCGCGGCCGCCACGGCAGCAGCTGGAACGTCGAGGGGTCGGGCACGGCCACCATGTCGGCCTCGTCGACGCGGGCGAAGCCCTCGATCGACGCGCCGTCGAACGTCACGCCGTCGTCGAGTGCGTGCTCCAGCTCCTCGATAGTGATGGCGACGGACTTGAGCATCCCGAGAATGTCCGTGAACCACAGGCGGATGAACTTCACGTCGTGGTCGTAGCACGCCTGGATCACGTGCTGGCGCTGATCGTAGTCGGCCCCGGAAGCTGTCGTCATCGTGCGGGGATCGTAGGCCGTCGACGTTTCACCGATGTTTCTCGCGTGCATCGTCTTGCGGATCGTGCGGCCAGTTGAGCGGGGTCACTCGCCGTCGATCTCGCTGAGCGCCGCGCGGACGCGCTCAGCCTCGGGGTCCGTAGCGGGGCGCGGCCGGTTCTCGTCGGGGTCGATGTACGCCGGGCGGAACGTGACGCGCGGCGCGGCCCCCGGGAGCAGCTCCACCATCGCCACGGCCGTCGCGAACGGCCCCTCACCCAGCGTCGCGAGGTCCTCGCGGTCGAGGTCGAACACGAAGTTGCCGAGGCCGTACAGGATCAGCGCATCACCGCGTCGCTCCCACGGCTGGAGCGTGTGCGCGTGGTGCCCGACCACCAGCGTGGCCCCGGCGTCGACGGCGGCGTGGGCGAGCGTGCGCTGCTCCGCGGTGGGCGTGGCGTCGTACTCGACGCCGAAGTGGAACACCACGATGACCACGTCGGCGTCCGGCATGGCGGCCTCCACTGCCGCCCGCACCGCCTCGACGCGCGCCTCGGCGACGCCGGCCCGCGCCTCGTCCGCGAACACCGAGGAGCGCACCGCGCTGAAGCCCAGCAGCGCGAGACGCCACCCACGCGCCTCGATCACGAGTGGCCGCGCGGCTTCCGCAGCGTCCTCGCCCGCGCCGAAGCGCGCCACGTCGAGCCTGTCGAGGGCTTCGAGGGTGTCGGCGAGGCCGACCGGGCCGAAGTCCAGCGCGTGGTTGTTGGCGAGCGAGACGGCGTCGAAGCCGGCGTCGCGCAGCGTATACGCGAGGTCGGGCGGGGCGCGGAATGTGTAGTACTTGTCCGCACGCTCGCCGCGCTCGGTGAAGGTGCCCTCGAGGTTCCCGACGAGCACGTCGGCGCCCTCGAACAGCGGCGTCACGCGCTCGAACGGGTAGCCGGCGCCGTGCTCCTGCATCAGCGTCACCACGTCGCGCGCGAACATGAGGTCGCCGACGAACCCGACCGTCACCGACCGCCGGCCCGGCGTCGGGGGCTGCGCGGGAGCAGGGGAGGCCGCCGTCGCGGCCGGCGTCGCCGAGACAGCGCGCAGCGTCGGGCTCGCCTCGGGCGTGGGCGTGAGCAGCCCGCGCCCCCGTACCGGCTCGCGGGCTTCGCACGCCGCGAGCACGGCGAGGAGCGCGAGGAGGGTGAGCACCGGTCCGGCGCGGCGAGCGGGCACGGAAGGCCGCGCGGCTAGGCCGCGCAGCCGCGGATGATCAGCGGCTCCTGCCACAAGCGGTCGAACTGGAACGAGCCGACGAACCCCGCGTTCGCCTCGTCGTCGGCGGTGGGTGAGAGCGTGACGAACTGGCCGTCCCACTCGTGGCGCCCGTTGGCGATGGCGACCGCGCCGGGCACGCACTCGGTCTCGAGGGCGTGCAAGAGCCGCTCGATCCCGCCGGTGTAGATCGTGAGCGTCTCGGTGGTCCCGTGTACGCGCGGGTCCAGGTACGTGGGCGGGCCGCAAAAGTCGATGCGCAGCGGCGTCACGTGGAACGCGAGGGGGAACGACGCCTCGAACTCCGCGTTGCCAGGGCTCGCGAGCCCGCTCGGGTCGACGGCGTACGCCACCCACTGCGACCCCTCGCCCTCGAGCACGGAGCCCCAGACCACGACGCCTCCCGGGCACTGCGCGGCCAGCATCTCGCGGAACTCCTCGTGCGAGCCGGTCATGGTGATGAGTCCGGGCTGGATGCCGGCCCACGGCGACCAGGCGCCCTCGCCCCGGTCGTTCCACGCCCGCACGCGGTACGTGCGCGGCGAGCCGTGGAAGACGGTCTCGATGGTAGTGGTGGTCTTGCCGGCGACCCAGGCCACCTCGGACCAGTGGTCGTAGCCGAGGAAGTGGTCGATGGCGTGCCTGCGGTAGACCTGCTGCGCGAAGATCTCGATCCCGCTGTCGTCGGGCTCCACCCAGCGCAGGCGGACCTCCCGGGGGGCGATGCCCACGATCCGCAGCGTCTCCGGCCGCGCGGGCACATCGATGCCCTCGCCGGCGACGACCGGCTCCGACCACCCGCTCCCGCCCGCGAGGTTCCACGAACGGATCCGGTACGCGCGTCCGGGACCCTCGAAGGCGTCGCGGACGGTGAAGGCGAACGTCGCGTGCTCGCGGGGCCACTCCGTGAACCCCCAGAACCCGACGACGATGCCGTGGTCCGCGCCAAAGAGCCGTTCGAGCTCATAGCGGATCACGCGGCTCCCGTTATCGACCGGCTCGCTCCACGTGACGGAGAGCGCACCGTCATCCAGAGCGGTCACGGCGAGGTCGGTGATCGTCGAGGGCGGCGCTGCCGGGGCGTTGTAGATGGTCTCCGACCACGGGCCGTGGCCCGCCGCGTTGACCGCGCGCACGCGGTACCAGTAGCGCTGCCCCAGCTCCAGATCGCGGTCGGGGAGGCCGGGAAATCCACTCTTGAAGGTGACATCGACCCACTGCTCGCGGTTCTTGCTGCGCTGCACGAGGTACCCGAGGACGGGCTCGCCGTCGCCCGAGGCGCGGTCCCAGAGCACCGTGAGCGAGTCCGGGCCGCCGATCTTGACCCGCAGCCCGGTCACACGCTCGGGCAGCACCCGCGCTGCGGGGTCGTCGTCCTCGGCCACCGGCGCGATCTGCTCCGGCGTGGTATCCGTCGTGCCGTCGTCCACCCCCTCGTCGTCGTCCGCAGCCACGGGCGATGCGACGAGCAGCCACGCGAGCGCGGCGAGGGCGAGACAGGCCACGACGGCCCGTGCGCCGCTCACGCGGCGCCCACCCTCGGTCGCTCGGCGCGCGAGGTGATCATGGGGGTCACGTTAACACTACGGCGGCCCACACGCGGCGGATGTACCCTCACCCGGGAGGCGCCGATGACCGCTGAACGCTTGACGGCATCACGTGATGGCTCGCCCGTGCTCATCGCGCACCGCACGACGATGGGCATGCGGCCGGAGAACACGATCGTCGGCATCGAGGCGGCCGTCGCCTCGGGCGTCGACGGCGTCGAGATCGACCTCCACGCAACGCGCGACGGGGTGCCGGTGCTGATGCACGACGACTCGCTCGCCCGCACGACAGGCGATGAGCGCGGGGTCGAGGCGGTCACGCTCGACGAGCTGCGCGCGCTGCGCGTCATCGACCCGCACGGCACCGTCGGTCCCCAGCCCGTGCCGACGTTCGCGGAGGCGCTGGCCGCGACCGCGGCGACGCACCTCGTCATCGAGGTCAAGCAGGCCGGCATCGAGGACCTCGTCGCGCGCGCGGTGCGCGAGGCGGACGCGCTGGCCCGCTGCTCGCTGTGCGCGTTCGACGCCGGGGTGTGCGCGGCGTCGGCGGCCGCCATGCCCGGCATGCCCGTCTCGCTCCTCGCCGCGCCGAACCGCGAGACGGCCGAGGTGCTGGCGCAGGCCGCCGACCTCGGTCTCGCGGGCGTGAGCCTCCACCACTCGATGGTGGACGCGCAACTCGTCCGCGACGCGCACGACGCCGGCCTGACCGTGGCGACATGGACCGTCAACGACGACGCCGACGTGCGACGCATGCACGCGGCGGGCGTCGACCTGATCTGCGGGGACTACCCGGCGAGGCTCGTCGAGGTCGTGCGCGGCGCGTAGGCGCCGGGCGTCAGCGCTCGAAGTCGGCCGGGGCTACTCCAGCGTGAGCGGGGTGTCCTCGCGGTTCGCCCACTCGCCCATCGAGCCGTCGTAGTTGCGGGTGCGCTCATTGCCGAGCATGCGCAGGACGAAGGCCGCGAACGCGGCCCGGATGCCGCCCTGTCAGTAGGTGACGGTCGCGGCCTCCGGGTCGATCCCCGCGCCCTCGATCAGCGCCCGGATCTCGTCGAGGGGCCGGAAGCGGCGCGAGGGCGGACCCTGCATGAGCCGCAGCCATTCGAGGTGCTTCGCGCCGGGCACGTGGCCGGCACGGTCGTTGCCGCGGTCGTTGGAGCCGTCCCACTCGCCATCGGAGCGCGTGTCCCAGATCTGCGGCGCGTCGGGCGCGTCCGGCCCCGCCTCGACGATCGCGAGCAGCTCGTCCACGGTGCAGTGCGCGCCGCGGTCGACGCGCGCCTCGAACGTTGCGGCCTCGGGCCGTGCGGGCGCGGAGGTCAGCGGGCGGCCTTCGTCCAGCCAGGCGTTGAGCCCGCCGTCGACGACGCGCACGTCGCGGTGGCCGAAGTGCTCGAACACCCACCACACCCGCGCGGCGTGCAGCGAGGCGTTGTCGTCGTAGATCACGACGGGGGTGTCGTTGGAGATGCCCAGCCGGCCCGCCAGCGACTCGAACTCCGGCGCGGTCATGACCAGCCGCGTCTGCTCGCGGCCCTTGAGGTACGGGTGCGGCAGCCCCACCGCGCCCGGGATGTGGGCGCGCCGGTACGCGACCGCCTCACCGGCGTCGATGAGCGCGAACTCCGAACCGACGCCATCGAGGTGGTCGGCCAGCCAATCCGTGGTCGTGAGCAACTCGGACTGAGCGGTCGTCATGGTCGCCTCCCCATCGCGCCGTGCTCCGCGTCGGGGGCGATCATACGCGCACCGGTGCGCAGCGTCGGGCCGCCTGCGCGGTGCGTCGAGTTGGAACGCCGCGCCGCGCGGTAGCATGGCGACGCTTGAGGAGGCGACCCGTGCGCATCGGCATCTCGCTCCCCGTGCGGGAGCTCCACAACGACATGGCGGCCGCGACTTCGCGCGGACCGCCGACGACCTCGGCTTCACGCACCTGCGCGTCCCGGAGCTGCTGATCCGCCTCGGCAGCGGCGAGCTGCACGAGTCGCTCACGCTGCTGAGCTGGGTCGCCGCGCACACCACGAGCATCGAGCTCGTCCCCTCGGTCATCATCCTGCCCGCCCGCCAGACCGTGATGGTGGCGAAGCAGGCCGCGACCATCGATGTGCTCAGCGGCGGCCGGCTCCGCCTCGGCGTCGGCGTCGGCGGGAACGCCGAGGAGTACACGGCGCTCGGCCAGGACTTCCACACGCGCGGGCGCCGCTGCGAGGAGCAGCTCGAGCTGCTGCGGCTGCTGTGGACGCGGGAGTCCGTGGACTTCGAGGGCCGCTGGGACCGCGTCGAGGGCGCGGGCATCAGTCCGCTGCCGGTGCAGCGCCCCATCCCTGTCTGGATCGGGCCGGGGGGCGGCGCGCCGCTCGCCGACCGCATGGCCCGGCGCATCGGCCGGCTCGCCGACGGCTGGTTCGCAATCGTCCCGCGCGAGCACGTCGCCCCGACGCAGGAAGTCATCGCGCGCCATGCCGAGGAGGCAGACCGCGACCCGTCATCGATCGGCGTCGAAGGCGCCGTGCCCGTGGCCGGCCGGGAGCCCTCGGAGTGGCTTGCAGATGTCGGCGCGTGGGAGTCGGCGGGCGCGACGCACCTCTGTCTGCGCACGCTGGGCGCGGACCTCGACGCGTCTGGGCACCTCGCCGCCATGCGCGCGGCGCGCGAGGTGCTGGACTCGCGGTAGGTCTGGGTCTGGCCCCCTCTCCCGCGCCGCGGGAGAGGGTTGGGTGAGGGTCCGGGCAGGTTCCTCGACGCCTCCGCGCCTCGTGTTGGGTCAGGCGAGGCCGGACCCGCTCACCCTCGCCCTCTCCCCCGCAGACGGGGGCGAGGGGATCGGAAGTCCGGCTCCCTCTCCCTCTGGGAGCGGGCGGGCTCCTCGATGCCTCTGCGCCACATGTTGGGCCAGGCGAGGCCGGACCCCCTCACCCTAGCCCTCTCCCCCTCAGACGGGGGCGAGGCGATCGGAAGTCCGGCTCCCTCTCCCTCTCTGGGAGCGGGCGGGGTGAGGGTCCGGGCGGGCTCCTCGATGCCTCCGCGCCACATGCTGCGTCAGGCGAGGCCGGACCCCCTCACCCTCACCCTCTCCCCCGCAGACGGGGGCGAGGGGATCAGACTACGGGCCGCGGCCAGCGAAGATGGCCGGTGGGAACGCGGGCTCGACGTCGTCGGGGATGCCTTCGCGGATCGCACGCTCCACGGTCTCGGCGGCAACGTCGATCTCGGCCTGCGTGTTGAAGGCGTGCAGTGAGAGCCGGACGCTGTTGAACTCCGCGACCGAGCGGCACACGACCTTCGCCTCCGCCTGCAGGAACGCGTTCACGTCGGCTGCCGGCAGGTCGTCTACGACGAAGCAGAAGAGCCCCGTCCGCGTCGAGTCGTGGCGAGGGCTCACCACGCTCACACCCTCGATGCGCCCGAAGCGCTGCTCCGCGTAGCGGTTGAGGTCGCGCGCCCGCGCGAGCACCGCCTCGGGGCCGGAGTCGAGGAACCACTCGGCGGCCTCGAGCGTGCCGGCGATGAGCGGCGTCGAGGTGGTCGTGAGCTCGTACTTCGTGATGCGGTCGCGCTCGGGCTCGAAGTTGCCCTCGAAGTCGTACGAGGCCGCCGAGCGGCCCGCCACCTTCATCGGCGCGACGAGCGGGATGAGGTCCTCGCGCACGTAGAGCGCGCCGAGGCCGTCCGGGCCGCACAGCCACTTGTGCGAAGGGATCGCGTAGAAGTCGACGTTCGTCTCGCGCACGTCGATGGGGATGTGGCCCGCTGTCTGCGCGCCGTCGACGACCACGTAGCCGCCTCGGCGGTGCGTCTCCTCGACGAGCGCCTTGAGCGGGAGCAGCTGGCCGGTCGAGTAGGAGATCTCGGAGACGATGACGAGCTTGATGTTGCCGCTCGCCGCGTCCATCGAGGAGACGAACGACTCCATCGCCTGACCGGGCGAGTCCTGCGCGTCGATGGGGACGATGGCCACCTCGCAGCCGGTGCGCTCGCGCAGGTAGTAGGCGGGGACGATGCCGGAGCCGTGCTCGACATCGGTGGTGACGATGCTGTCCGCCGAGGTCACCTCGAGGCCGTTGGTGATGATGTTGATGCCCTCGGTGGTGTTGCCGGTGATGGCGATCTCGTCCGGCGAGGCGCCGCCGACGAGGCGGCCCATGGTCTCGCGGTACTGCGCGGCCACCTCGAAGCGGTCGTCGAGCGCGTAGCGCGTGGTGGAGCCGTGCATGAGCTCGAGGTCGAGGCGCTCCTGGACGGCCGCGTGGGTGGCGCGGCGCTTGGGGCCGGAGAAGCCGGAGTTCATGTAGGCGTACTGGGTGAGCGCGGGCGTGTCGTCACGCCACGCCTGCCAGCGCTCGTTGCCCATGCCGTCGCCGCTGTCCTGCGTCATGCGCTTCCCTCCTCCGGGCTGCCGTGCGAGTCTACCGCGCACCCTCGATTCAATCCCGCGTGCGCGGCGGCCACCGTCCCCGGCCCGCGGGCGGAGCACGACCCATGAGCAACGGCACACCCGACACGCCGACGCTGGACCCGGAAGGCGGCGCGCCCGTCGCGATCTCGCTGGACGAGGTCTCGGAGATCGCCAGCGAGGTCCGCGACCTCATCGAGGCGGGCGAGGAGCACTCCGCGTGGGAGCGCATCCGCCTACTGCACCCGGCGGACATCGGGATCATCGTCGCCGGCCTGCCGAGCACGAGCCGCGACGCGATGCTGCGCGTGATGACGCCGGAGACCGTGGCGTGGATGCTGCGCCAGATGAACCCCGTCGAGGCGGGGCGCGTCGGCGCCCGCCTCGGCTCCCGCGTGCTGACGCCGGTGCTCCAGCAACTCCGCCCGCAGCAGGCGCTCGACACGCTGCTGCGGCTGCCGACCCGGACGGCGCGCGAACTCACCGCGATCCTCCCGAGACACGTCGAGGAGACGCCGCAACTCGAGCACGAGCCGGACACGGCCGGCTCGCTCATGGCAGGCCGGTTCCCGGCGGTGGCGCTCGACGACGGCGCCGAGGCGGCTCGGGCGAGCCTGCGCGCGCTCGACGAGGACCGGCGACGCTTCACGCACGTCTTCGTGGTGGACGGGGAGCGCCTCGCCGGCCAGATCGCGATGGTCGACCTCGCGCTCGCCGAGCCGGATGCGACGGTCGTGCAGCTCGCCACGCCCGTCATCGCGACCGTGACCGTCGAGACGCCCGCCGAGGAGTGCTCACGGCTCCAGCGCCACTACAACCTCACGCAGCTCCCCGTGGTGGACGACGAACAGCGCCTCGTCGGCGTGGTCGCGGCCGAGTCGCTGCTGAGCGCGACGGTCGAGCAGGACACGCAGCAGATGCTGCGCGTGGCGAGCGTGAGCGGCGAGGCCGTCGGTGGCCCGCTCGCGGCGTCGATCCGGACGCGGCTGCCGTGGCTCACCGTGAACCTCGGCACGACGTTCCTCGCGGCGGCGACGATCGCACTGTTCGAGTCCACGCTCACGCAGGTGGTCGTGCTCGCCGCCTTCCTGCCGGTCGTGGCCGGGCAGGGCGGCATCGGAGGGACACAGACGCTCACGCTGATCGTCAGGTCCATCGCGCTGGGCGAACTCGTCGGCGTGCGGGCGCGGCAGCTCCTGGTGCGCGAGGCGGTGCTGGGGCTCGTGCACGGCATCTGGCTCGGTGTGCTCGTCGCCGTGATCGCGGTCGCGTGGCAAGGGAACCCGGGGTTGGGGCTCGTGCTCGGGATTGCGATGCTGGGCAACATGGTCATCGCCGGGACGGTCGGCGCCGCCGTGCCACTCGCGCTGCGGCGCATCGGCGTCGACCCCGCGGTAGCCTCGGCCGTGATCGTCACGACCGCCACGGACGTGTTGGGGTTCCGGCTCTACCTCGCCCGCGCCCGCGCGGTCTTCTACCTCCGCGGTTCGCGCGCGTGGTAACCACGCCGGGCCGGGCGGGGGCGCCGCGCCCGGCAGCGCCCAGGGGTCCGGCTTACCGCTGCGAACCCACGTTCTCGGGGCGGTCGTACGGGGTGTACGAGCCCTCGTACGGGTCCTCGCCGCCGTCGAGCTTCGCCGTCTCCGCTGCCCACCTCGACGGGTCGAGGTCGCGCCCGGCCAGCTCCGGGCCGTCGGCGGCGTAGCGGTGGGCGCGGAACATCGAGGGCGTCTTGCCGAAGCGGCCGGCGGGCATGAAGCCCGTGACGTACTCCCAGACCGTCTCGCCCTCGGGCGTCACCTCGAAGATGCGGCCCGTGGCGCCCTCGGTGATGAGGGTGTTGCCGTTGGGCTGGCGGTCGGCGGCGCTGGTCATGAAGCTGATGAACGCCAGCAGCACCTCCGCCTGGTACTGCCAGACGATCTCCTCGGTCTCGGGGTCCACCTCGAGGATGCGCGAGTGCCCGGGGCCGCCGCGGCGGTGCGAGCCGTTGTCGAAGAGCAGCACGTTGCCGCTCTCCAGCATCGTGAAGTGGTGCTGGTGCGAGGTGACGCCGGGCCCCCAGCGCCACTCGATGTCCCCGCTGTCGGGGTTGACGATCATCACGGTGTCGGTCTGGCGCATGCTCACCAGCCAGCGGCCGTCTGGCGCGACGGAAACCGAGTTAGCGTGCGTCCACTCGCGACGCCGCTCGAGCGGGCAGAGCACGTCGAGCCGATAGTCGAAGTGCTCCCAGGACTTCCACTCGCGCACCGTCTCGCCGTCGGGCGAGATCTCGCGCACGAGGTCGCCGACCATCGCGTCGGGGTCGTTCGCGCCCTGGAAGCCGCCGCGCACCTGGCGGCGGATCTCGTCGGGCAGCAGCTCGAAGTGCAGGATCACGGTGTTGCCGTTGTCGAGGCGCACGAAGTCGTGGTGCTGCTGGTCGTTGCGGTACTCCCAGACGGTGTTGCCGTCCCAGTCCTGCTCGATCAGCGCGTGCGCGTGACCGCCGATGACCCCCACGGGGCTCACGTCGGCGGCCTCCATGAAGTGCACGGGGTTCACCGTGTGGAAGAGCACGTTGCCGCCCGGCAGGAGCTTCGCATACTGCACGCCCTCGTCGTGCACCCAGCGGTGGACGACGCGGCCCTCGAGGTCGAGCAGCGTGGCGTGGTAGCCCTCGACGTTCGAGAACAGCGTGTAGCCGTCGTGCGACTGATCGGGGTCGCGGTAGACGAGTCCGGACGGTCGGTTACGCGTCCATGCCATCGGTGTCCCTCCCGACTATGGGTGCGTGAGTGGTGTGCCGCTGGGCCGTGGTCACGGGCGGCAGGGCGCCTACCCGAAGAGCATCGCCGAGGCGCCGTCGGCGGCCTCGAAGATGGGCGTCGCCCACAGGCCGACGAGGAAGATGCCGAGGAACAACACCCCCGTCGTGAGGTAGGCGATGGGCGAGAGCCGCCAGCGCGAATCGCCGTCGGCGGGCTCGGCCACGTACATCTGGCGGATGACCTTCAGGTAGTAGTAGAGCGAGACGGTGCTCATGATGACCGCGACGGTGGCCAGCCAGAGGAAGCCCTCCTCGGCGGCCGCCTGGAACAGCACGAACTTCGTCACGAAGCCGGCCAGCAGCGGCATCCCGCTCAGCGAGAACAACGCCGTGGTGATCACGAGCGCGAGGTAGGGCTGCGTCTCCGCCAGGCCCCGGAAGTCCTCGATCTCCTCGGAGCCGGTGCGGTTGTAGAACGCGATCACCGCGATGAACACCGCGAGGTTCGTGATCAGGTAGCCGGCGAGGTGCAGCAGCAGCGCCGAGCCCGAGGCGTCCGACACCGTCGTGATGGCCATCAGCATGAAGCCGACCTGGCCGATCGAGGAGTAGGCGAGCAGCCGCTTGATGTTCGACTGCTGGATGGCGATGAGGTTGCCGACGACCATCGTGGCGACGGCGAGCGAGGCGAGCATCCACTGCCAGTCCGCCTTCGCAGCGTCGAGCGCGATGCCGAAGAGCGCGAGCATCAGCGCGAAGGTCGCCGCCTTCGAGGTCGCCGAGATGTAGGCGGTGATGGGCAGCGGCGCGCCCTCGTAGGCATCGGGCGTCCACATGTGGAACGGGACCGCCGAGGCCTTGAAGCCGAGGCCGCCGACGAGGAACGCGAGGCCGAGCAGGAAGGCCGGCGTGCCGACCACGCCGTCCTCGAGCGCAGCGGCGATGCCGTCGTACGTGGTGGCGCCGGTGGTGCCGTAGATGATGCTCAGCCCGTAGAGCAGCATCGCCGAGGCGACGCCGCCGAGCAGGACGTACTTCAGCCCCGCCTCACCGGACCGCGTGTCGGTCTTGGCGAGCGAGACGCCGACGTAGAGCGAGAACGAGAGCAGCTCGATGGAGATGTACGCGGTGAGGAGCTCGCGCGCGGCGGCCATGTAGATGGCGCCGATCGTGGAAGCGAGCAGCAGGGCGTAGAACTCGCCCTGGTGCGTGATGTTGCGGTTCACGAACTCGTACGAGCCGAGCACGATCGCGATCAGCGTCGCGATGAACAGGATGCGGAAGAACGTCGTGTAGTCGTCGACGGCGATGAGCTGCGCGAAGTCCGTCGGGTCGCGGTCGAGGAAGAGCAGGCTGGCCACACCGGCGATGAGCGCGCCGAGGACCGTGATGGCCGGCAGCAGGTTGCGCGAGATGCGCAGGTCTTCGCGGAACGCGTCGAGCATCAGGACGGCAGCAGCAGCCCCGACGAGGATGAACTCCGGGAGCAGCAGCCCGTACTCGAAGTTCAGCTCGCTCACGACAGCACCTCGGGAATACCCATCTCAAGACCCATCGCGATGCGGTCGATCCACGGCGCGGGCCAGAGGCCGAGCGCGAAGATCGAAATCGAGAGCACGGTCGCCCCGGCTCGCTCGGCCCAGGTGATCTCGCCGATGCCGCTCCAGCGCGGGTCGGCCTCGCCGAAGAAGGTGCGCGCGAACATGCGCAGCAGGTACGTCGCCGTGATCGCGGCGGTGAGGACCGCCAGGCCGCCGACGATGGGGTACGCCCGGAACGCGCCGATGAAGATGTGGACCTCGGCGATGAACCCGGAGAGCCCCGGCAGGCCGAACGACGCGAGGCCGGCGATGACGAAGAACACCGCCCAGATCGGCATCTGTTTCGCCAGCCCCGAGTAGTGCGTGATCTCGCGGTCGTGTGACTGGTCGTAGAGCGCGCCGATGAGGAGGAAGAACAGCGCCGTCATCACGCCGTGCGCGAACATCTGCAGCACCGCGCCGCTCATCCCGATGAGGTTGAGCGTGCCGAGCCCCAGGAACACGTAGCCCATGTGCGAGACCGAGGAGAATCCGGTCATCAGCTTGAAGTCGGTCTGGCGCAGCGCGCCGATGGCGCCGTAGAGCGCGCCGACGATACCGAGCGTCAGCAGCGCGGGCGCCCAGAACTCGCCGCCCTCGGGCATCATCTGGAAGCCGAGGCGGATGATGCCGAACGCGCCCAGCTTCATCAGCACGCCCGCGTGCAGCATCGAGACGGCCGTCGGCGCGGCGGCGTGGCCGTCCGGCGACCACGGGTGGAGCGGGAAGATGCCGCCCAGTGTGCCGCAGCCCAGCACGATCAGCGGGAACATGATCTTCTGGAACGTCGGGTCGTAAGTCGCGTCGAAGAGCGCCGGCAGGTCGAACGTGCCGAGCCCGGCCTCGGTGAAGATGCCGAAGATCGCCGTGAAGATCAGGATCGAGGCGGCGACGAGCATCATCATCAGCTTCATCGCGCCGTACTCGCGCCGCCCGGAGCCCCAGACCGCGATCAGCAGGTACATCGGCAGCACCGCGGTCTCGTAGAGCAGGAACCAGAAGAACAGGTCGAGCGCGACGAACGTGCCGTAGACCCCGGCCACGAGCACGAACAGCAGGATGAAGAAGTCCTTCGACCGGTGTTCCTGCTTCCAGGACACCCACGTCCCGGTCAGGATCACGATCCCGGTCAGCAGCACCATCGGCGCGGCGATACCGTCGACGCCGACCTTGAGCTGCACCCCGTTCTCGCCGAGGAACCCGACGTTCTCGAACCACGGCCACGCGAGCACGCCCTGGAACTGCTCGCCCCGGTAGTCGAACGCGAAGAAGACGTAGACGGAGATGACGAACATCGCGACGGACGCCGCGCCCGTGACGATGCGGATCAGCGTCCGCTCGCCCGAGGGGACGAACATCAGCAGGACCGCTGCCCCAAGCGGGATCAGCGGGAGCGAGAGGAGCAGATATCCTTCGTTATCCGTCATCGTTCCTCTAGACCCTCGACCCTCAGCGCCTTACGTCCGGCCGATTGCGACCAGCGCCAGCACGACGACCCCGATGGCCATCGCCAGCGCGTAGTTGGGAATGCGGCCGGTCTGGAAGAACTTGAGCCGGTAGCCCGCGAAGCTGATGCCTTGCGCGCTCCCGTCGACACCCGTCTCGTTGACAACCCAGCGGTCGAAGTACGCCACCACCGTCGCCAGCCCGAGCACGACCTTGTCGATCACGAACTGGTAGAGGTGGTCGATGTAGTAGCGGTTGACCAGCAGGTCGTGGAACTCCGGCGACCATTGCCGCGCCCGTACGGCGCGCTCGGCCGCTCCCGACCAGTAGATGAACCCGATGACGATGCCGGCGAGGGCGGACAGCGTCGCCCCGATCGCGATCGTCGGGTCGAGCTTGAAGGCGTGGCCCTCGTGGCCCTGCGTGAACACGACCTCGCCGATGCCGCCCGTGAAGCCCAGCGCCTTGCCGACGGGGTCGAGGGCCACGAAGCCGGCGATGACCGCGAGCAGCGCGAGCAGCGCCATCGGCAGGATCATCACCGCGGGCGACTCGTGCGCGTGGTCGTAGGCGGCCTGGTCCTTGGGCTCGCCGAAGAAGGTGAGCAGCACCAGGCGCGTGGTGTAGATAGCGGTCAGCGCCGCCGTCGCGGCGAGGATGACGAACGGCCCGAACCCGGCGCCGTCCTGCAGCACGAGCAGGATCTCATCCTTCGACCAGAACCCGGCGAGCGGGACGATCCCGGCCAGCGCGAGCGAGCCGATGACGAACAGCGTCGTCGTCGCGGGCATCTTGCGGCGCAGCCCGCCGAGCGTCTCCACTACCTGCTCCTCGGTGGCGTGGATGACCGAGCCGGAGCCGAGGAACAGCAGGGACTTGAAGAAGGCGTGCGTGAACAGGTGGAACATCGCCGCCGTCACCGACCCGACCCCGAGCGCGACGAACATGAAGCCGAGCTGCGAGACGGTGGAATACGCGAGCACGCGCTTGATGTCGCTGGTCACCAAGCCGAGCGTCGCGCCGAGCGCGGCTGTCGTGAGGCCGATGTACAGCACCACGTCTCGAGCGACGAGCGCCACGTCGAAGACCGGCATCATGCGGGCCACGAGGTAGACCCCGGCGACAACCATGGTCGCGGCGTGGATGAGCGCGCTGACGGGCGTGGGGCCCTCCATCGCGTCGGGGAGCCAGACGTGGAACGGGAACTGCGCGGACTTGCCCGCGGCCCCGGCGAAGAGCATCAGCATCGCGACGGTCAGGTACGTCTCGCCGTACCCGCCGCCCTCGGCGAAGTGGATGATCTCCTGGATGTCGAACGAGCCGGCGCCGCGCCACAGCAGGATGATGCCGATGAGCAGCCCGACGTCGCCGATGCGCGTGGTGATGAAGGCCTTCTTGGCCGCCTCGGCGGCCGTCTGGCGTTCCCAGTAGAAGCCGATCAGCAGGTACGAGGCGAGGCCCACCGCCTCCCACGAGAGGTAGAGCAGCAGCAGGTTCCCCGAGACGACGAGCATGAGCATCGCCGCGCCGAAGCCGGACAGCACCGCGAAGTACCAGCCGTAGCGGACCTCGCCGTGCATGTAGCCGACCGAGTAGACCATCACCATCAGCGTGACGATGCTGACCACCGCCAGCATGAGCACCGTGATGCCGTCCACGAAGGTGCTGAACTCGATCAGGAGCAGGTCATCGACGACGCCCGTGTCGATCTCGACCCACGAGAACGAGTAGAAGTTGCTGTCGCCCGGCGCGAAGTGCCCGTCCTTGAACGAGCCCTGGAAGTCCAGCAGCACGAGGAACGAGAGCACGACCACCGCGGCCATGCCGAGGATCACGATGAAGTCGCCCCGGCGCGGGACGAGGCGGTTGAAGAGCCCCATCAGCGCGAACAGCACGGCGGGGATCGCCGGCAGCAGCCAGACCTGCTCCATGCCCATGCCGCGCTACTCCCCGGCCAGCCCTGCGGCGGCAGCCGCGATCTCGAACAGCCGCCTGGTGGCGTCCGCTGCCTGCGATGACCGCATGGCGTCGGGGCCTACCACTTGAGATCGCTCGCTTCGTCGACCATCGCGGTCTGCCGGTCGCGGAAGAGCCGCAGCACGATGCCGAGCGCGCGGCCGACCTCGGCGGCGGCGACCGTGATGACGAAGATGGCGAAGATCAGGCCGGTGAAGCGCTCCGGGTCCAGGTAGGCCGCGAACGCGACCATGTTGATGGTGACCGCGGCGAGCATGAGCTCCACCGAGACGAGGATGAGGATCGCGCTGCGCCGCGCGAGCACGCCGTAGAAGCCGATCCCGAAGAGGATGGCCGAGAGGACCAGGAAGTTCTCCATCGGGATGTCGCCGGCCATCAGGCGCCGTCTCCCATCGCCGTGTCCTCGGTGTCCTCGGGGCGGTCACGCCGCGCGATGGCGATGGCGCCGATCAGCGCGATGACCAGCACCAGCGAGGCGATCTCGAACGGCAGGCCGAAGTCCCGGTAGAGCCGAGCGCCCAGCTCGCGGAACGCGACCGTCGACGCCGTGGGGGCGCCCCAGATCTGGTCGACCAGCGCCACGGAGAGGATCCCCGCCAGTGCGATGCCGACGAGGAACGCGAACGGCTTCTGCGCCCCGTCGGAGACGATGGGGTCATCGGTCGCGTTGGTGAGCATGAGACCGAACAGGAGCAGCACGGTGACGCCGCCGCCGTAGACGAGGACCTGCACCAGCGCGAGGAACTCGGAGCCGAGCAGCAGGAAGATCGCCGCCACCCCGAGCAGCGTCATCACCAGCGACAGCGCGGCGTGGACGATGTTCTTGAGCAGCACCGAGCCGAGCGCCCCGCCGATGATCACGGCGGAGGCAAGCCAGAAGACCAGCTCGGGCGCGGTGAGGACGTTGAGCACGAGCAGCACGATGAGCACGAGCAGGATCGGCGTGACCACCGCGCCGGCGACGAGGCCGCCGTAGATGATGACGCGGTCGAGCTGCGCGGGCAGGGGCAGGCGGAACGAGCCCTCCGGGAAGAAGGCGCGCCGCAGCAGGGCGGCAAGCGGGGCAGGAAGCGGTAGGCGTTCGATCACGTCAGGCCCTGTACCACGCTCCGGATGGGAGCCGACCTAGATGTCGGCGACCCACTCATCGAGTTCGCCCGCCCGATGCTGCGCCAGCAGCTGCGGCAGGTCCATGACCAGGTCTGCACGGTCGTAGACCGAGACCTCGTGGCCCGTCCATGTGTTGTTCATGGCGATGGCCTCGAAGTTGCAGACCTCGACGCAGATGTTGCAGCGCATGCAGCGGGCGTAGTCGATCCAGAACTTGTCGATGATCTTGCGGCGCCGGGAGTCCCCGCCCACGCTCTCGTGGTTCGGGTTGTCCTTCATCAGCACCGTCATGCACTCCACCGGGCACGCGCGCTCGCACGCGTGACAGCCGGTGCAGTACGGCTCATCGATGTCATCGTCCCAGAGCAGGATGGGGAACGCGCGGTCGCGTTCGGGAAGGTCGCGATGCATCTCGGGGTACTGGCGCGTGACTGGTCGCCGCACGAATGCGTTCGCGGTCGCACCCAGGCTTTTCAGTACGCCCTTCATGGCGCGGAGCCTTTCACGATCGTCCCTTACGCGGTAGTGGCCGCACCCGCCCGCGCGGGCGGCCGCACACGTCGCCGCGTGATGCCTCGGTCGATGATCAGGTAGAGCGCGATCAGGCCCACGACGTTCGATGCCAGCAGCACCACGTCGGGCCAGTCGTAGACCAGGATCAGGCCGTTCACGAGGATGAGCGCGAACGACATCGGCAGCAGCACCTTCCACGAGAAGCCCATGAGCTGGTCGATGCGCATACGCGGCATCGTGACCCGCACCCAGAAGACCGAGAAGATGAGGAGCAGCGCCTTGCCGGCCGTCAGCAGCAGCTGCCACACCGGCCCGACCTCCTCGCCGAGCGGCCACGCCCAGCCGCCGAGGAACACCGCGGCGCCCACCAGCGAGAGGATGAACAGCCCGGCGTACTCGGCCAGGAAGAACATCGACCAGCGGATCCCGCTGTACTCGACGAACGGCCCGCCGACCACCTCGGACTCACCGACCGGGATGTCGAAGGGGGTGCGGTTCAGCTCGGCCAGCATCGCGACGTAGAAGATCGCGAACGCCAGCGGCTGCCAGACGATGTACGGGATGTGCCCCTGCTCGGCCACGATCACGCCGAGGTCCAGCGAGCCGCGGCCGGCGTCGGTGCTCACCACCATCGAGACGGCGATGAGCGAGAGGATGAGGGGCAGCTCGTAGGAGATGCCCTGCGCGGCGGCGCGCAGCGCGCCCAGCATCGCGTAGCGGTTGTCGGACGCCCACCCGGCCATGACCCAGCCGACGATGTTGATCGAGCTGATGGCCACGACGTAGAAGAGCCCGAGCTCGAGCACCCGCACGTTCCAGTCGAACGCGAACGGCACGGCCACGAAGGCCATGAACACCGGGACGAAGACGAAGTAGACGGCCAGCTCGAAGACCCACGGGTCCGCGCCGCGCGGCCGCAGGTCCTCCTTGCCGACCAGCTTCAGCGCGTCGGCGAGCGACTGCAGGATGCCGAACGGGCCGGTGCGCATCGGGCCGAGGCGGCGCTGGAAGCGTCCGATGATCTTCCGCTCGCCGTAGATCAGCCCCATCACCACCACCGTCATGAGGATGACGATCAGCTGGAGCCGGATGACGGCGTCCACCCAGATGTTGACGTTCTCGATGCCGAAGAGGCCGACGTTCATCGATCAACCTCGCAGAGCACGATGTCGAGCGAGCCGAGGATCACGACCGCGTCGGCGACGTAGCCGCCGATCGTCATGTCGCGCAGCGCCTGCAGGTTGGAGAGGCACGCCGAGCGGATCTTGAGGCGGTGCGGGCGGTTGCCGCCCTTGCTCACCAGGTAGATCCCGTACTCGCCGCGCGGGGCCTCGGTGCGCGTGTACACCTCGCCGGCCGGGGTGCGCAGCATGCGCGGCAGCCGGTCCGGGACGATCGGCCCGGGCTCGAGCCGCTCGAGGCACTGCTCGATGATCTTGATGGACTCGCTGGCCTCGCGGATGCGGCCGTAGAAGCGGTCGAAGACGTCGCCGTGGTCGCCGGTGATGACGTCGAAGTCGACCTGGTCGTAGAAGAGGTACGGCTCGTCGCGGCGGATGTCCATCGGCACACCGGAGGCGCGCAGCGTGGGGCCGCTCGTGCCCCAGTCGATGGCGTCCTCGGCGGTGATGACGCCGACGCCCTCGGTGCGGGCGCGGAAGATCTCGTTCTGGGTCATCAGCCCGTCGAGCTCCCGGAGACCCTCGCGCGAATCCTTGAGCACCTCGCGCACGCGGGTCTCGAAGTTGTCCGGGACCTCCCAGGCGAGGCCGCCGGCGCGGAAGTACGCGAACATCAGGCGGTCGCCCGTGATCTCCTCGAAGAGGTCCTGGATGACCTCGCGGTTCCGGAAGCCGTAGACGAAGGCCGTGCCGAAGACGCCCACGTCGGTGCCGAACGCGCCCAGGAACATGAAGTGGCTGGAGAGCCGGTTGAGCTCGCACAGGATCATGCGGATCCACGTCGCGCGCTCCGGCACCTCAAGCTCGGCGAGGCGCTCGACGGCCATGACGTAGGAGAGCTCGGCGTTGAAGTTCGCCAGGTACTCCGTGCGGTCCATGTAGCCGATGCCCTGGCGGTAGTCCATGGTCTCGCAGAGCTTCTCGGCCCCGCGGTGCATGTAGCCGACGTACGGTGTGACGTCGGTGATCAGCTCGCCGTCGATGGTGAGGACCATGCGGAAGACGCCGTGCGTCGAGGGGTGCTGTGGCCCCATGTTGACGAAGATGTCTTCAGTCTCGAACTCGTTCTCGAGCACGGGGGGAGGCTGGGTCATTCGAACGCCTCCTCAGCGTAGGCGATGCCTTCGCCCTGCAGCACCTCGATCTCCGCGAGGGGGTGATCCTTGCGCAGCGGGAACGTGTCGTCCATGTCCTCGGGGAGCAGCAGCGGCCGCGGGTCCGGGTGACCCTCGAAGCGCACGCCGAACATCTCCGCCGTCTCGCGCTCCAGCCAGCCGGCCGCGCGCCACACCGTGGTCGCGGTGTCGAGCGTGAGGTCGTCGTTGTCGAGGTGGCACTTCACGGTCAGGTTGTGGCGGTGCTCGGTGGAGTAGAGGTGATAGACGACGTCGATCCCCTCCTCCTCCCAGTCGATAGCGGTCAGGTTGCGCAGGTAGTCGAACGAGAGCCCCTCGCTGGACTTGAGCACGCGTAGCCCGCGCGTGAGCTCGCCCTTCGGGATGAAGACGATGAGGTCCTGCGCGCCGCGCTCGGGGTCGGCGGTGATGCCGGCGAGGGCGGCGTCGACGGCGCCCCAGATGGTGTCGTCGAGCGAGTCGGCAGCGGAGCCGTTGGGCTCGTCGGTCGTCATCGACCGGTCGCCCCGCGTTCCTCCATGATCTTCTCCTGGAGGGCGACGAAGCCATCGAGGAGCGCCTCCGGCCGCGGCGGGCAGCCGGGCACGTAGACGTCGACGGGAACGATCTTGTCGACGCCCTGGAGGACACGGTCGTAGCGGGTGTAGGGGCCACCGTTGGTGGCGCAGGCGCCCATCGAGATCACCCACTTGGGGTTCGGCATCTGCTCGTAGAGCAGCTTCACGGCGGGGGCCATCTTCTTGGTCACGGTGCCCGCGACGATCATCACGTCGGACTGCCGCGGCGACGGCCACGGCACGATCCCGAAGCGGTCGAGGTCGTAGTGGGCCATGTACGTCGCGATCATCTCGATCGCGCAGCACGCCAGGCCGAAGGTCATCGGCCACAGCGAGGACTTGCGCGACGCGGCGAGCACGAGGTCGGCCGGCACCTGCATCACGCCCGGGAGCACGACGCGGTAGAGCGCCTTGCCCGGTACGGGCTCGATGGGGACGAGGCGGGGGGCCTCGGCCGGGTGCTCGGTCGGCGGTATCTCCGGTACGAGCGGAGTTGGTACCAGGGGCGGTGCGGTCTCGGGAGCATCGGGCGGAGCCGTGGTCCCGGTCACGTCAGGAGGTCTCAGCGCCACTGCAACGCTCCCTTCTTCCACGCGTAGACGAGGCCGACTGCGAGGATGGCGACGAACAGCACCATCTCCCAGTACGCCTGCGCGCCCACCTCCACGAAGGACAGGGCCCACGGGAAGATGAAGACGGCCTCGACGTCAAAGATGATGAACAGGATGGCGTAGAGGTAGAAGCGGACGCCCACGTTGGTGCTGGTGCGCCGCACGGGCAGCATGCCGCACTCGTACGTCGTGGCCTTCTCGCGCTCCTGTGAGAAGGGCGCGAGCAGCCGCGATCCGATGAGCGCGGTAATCACGAGGATGAAGCCCGTGACGGTCGCAATCAGAACGGGGAGATAGTTGCCGAAGAGCTGATCCACGGCTGTCCCGACCCCTCACCGCAGCACCGGTTCCGCCGTGCAACGGCACGGCGCGCAGCCGAGGGGAACGTAGCAGCGGCCCCGTGCATGGTCAACGTCGCCCGGCGCTCTCATCGGCGCCCGCCCGCTCCGCCAACCACACGCGTTGATAGGATCCCGGCGATGCCGCCACAACGCCTCATCGCGACCGCCCTGATCGCCCTCGCCGCGCTCGCGCTCCTCGCGTGCGGCGGCGACGGCGGGGAGCCCTGCCCCGAGGGCAGCGAACGCTACGCCCAGTACCAGCTCTTCCTCGGCCGCAGCACCGCCGACGGCGACGAGGTCACCGACGAGCAGTGGGCGGCGTTCCTCGCCGATACGGTCACGCCGCGCTTCCCCGCGGGCCTCACGGTCCTCGACGGCGCGGGCCAGTGGCGAGACGACTCGGGCACGATTCAGCGCGAGCGATCGAAGGTGCTGTGGATCCTCGCCGCGCCCGGCGACGAGACGCTGCAACTCATCGACGAGATCTCCGAGGAGTACGAGCGACGCTTCCACCAGGACTCGGTCCTCCGCATCCACGCCACCGCCTGCGCCTCGTTCTCGTAGCCGGGCGCCGAGTCGGTCACAGACCCCTGTACGTGCGCTCGTCGCGCCTCGCGATTCGGAGCACCATGACCGTGCGCTCACGTTCATGCACCTCGTAGATGACTCGAAGCCGGCCAGTCCTGACACGCCAGACGGCGGCGAATCCGGAAAGCTTCGAACTTCCTACGGGCCGTGGATCGGTGGTGAGTTCACGGAGCGCATCCCGCACGCGCCGGGCGTCGTCCGGCGCGAGCCGTCGTGCCTGGCGCTGCGCGGCCGCGGCCAGCTCAATCCGATACGTCGAAGGCAATCAGTCGTCGTCCGCGAGCAGCCCCTCGAAGAAGGCTTCGAACTCAACCCCGCCCTGCTCGGCGGCCTCAGCGCGGGAGCGCTCAATCACAGCGCGGTCCGCATCGTCCAGCGCGGCATCTGCCAGCCACGACTCGATGGCCTCGGTCAACAGATCCTGAACCGGCCTCCCATCTCGAGTGGCGGCCTTCTCAAGCGCACCGTAGAGCCGGTCTTCCACCGTCATCGTCTTCATGCCGGATGCTCCCGCTCTAGAGGCTTCGTTGGCCCGCGCGGGCCCGGGAACGAGCGTAGCACACCCAAGCTCTGATCCCCTCTCCCTCCTGCCGGGGGGAGAGGGCGAGGGTGAGGGGGGGTCTGCGGGTCGACGCCCGCGAGGAGTCTGCGCCACCCCTGTCGGCAGCGGACGCTCCGGTTAGCTGATCTCCGCCAGTGACTCCTCGAGGCCGCGCAGGCGGCCGCCTGCGGTGGCGAGGCGCTCCTCTTCCTTGGCCACCACCTCGGCGGGGGCGCGGGTGCGGAACTGCTCGTTCGCGAGCTTGCGCTCCAGGCGCTGCACCTCGTTCGCCGCGTCGTCGATCTGCTTCTGCAGCCGCGTGCGCTCGGCGTCGAGGTCGAACAGCCCGGCCATCGGCAGCACGACGCGGCCGACCGGCAGCACCGACGTGACCACCCCGTCCGAGGGCGCCTCCTCGGGGGTGTCGACGACGTGCAGCGGCCGTACGCGGGCGAGCTGGCCCAGCGCCTCGGCGGTGCCGCGCGCGGCCTCGGCAGCCTCGGCGCCGACGATGTAGGCCTCAACCCAGCGCCCGGCGTCGACCCGACGCTCGGCGCGCACGTTGCGGATCGCGCGCACAAAGTCCTGCACCGCGGCCAGCTCGCGCTCCGCCTCGTCGTCGAAGCGGCTATCGTCGGCGATCGGGTAGCGGGCGACGATGAGCTGCGAGGGGTCATCGGCGGCGTTCGCGCGGAGCGGCGTCATGCGCTGCCACAGCTCCTCGGTGACGAACGGCATGAACGGGTGCAGCAGCCGCATGACCGAGTCGAGCGCGTGCAGCATCACCGGCAGCGGCGTCGTGTCGCCCGCGCGCACGCGCACCTTCGCGAGCTCGAGGTACCAGTCGGCGAGCTCGTCCCAGAAGAAGTCGCGCGTCTGGCGCAGCGCCTCGGCCAGCTCGAACTTGCGCAGCAGCTCGTCGGCGAGCGCGACGGTGCGCTCGAGGCGCGAGAGGATCCAGCGGTCCTCGCGCAGCAGCTGGGGATCGCCGACCGCCGGCAGCGCGAGGTCGTCGCGGCCGAGCTGCTCCTGCTCGATCAGCGTGAGGACGAGGCGGCTGGCGTTCCACAGCTTGTTGGCGAAGTTGCGGCCCGCCTCCAGGCGGTCGTCCGTGATGCGCTGGTCGTTGCCGGGCGAGGTGCCGGAGATGAGCGCGTAGCGCAGGGCGTCGGTGCCGTACTGCCCGATCATGTCGAGCGGGTCGACGACGTTGCCGAGCGTCTTCGACATCTTGCGGCCGTCCGGGGCGCGCACCAGGCCGTGCAGGTAGACAGTCTCGAACGGGATCGCGTCGTCACCGAGCTCGCGCATGTTGTAGAGCGAGAGCATCACCATGCGCGCGACCCAGAAGAAGATGATGTCGTAGCCGGTCTCCATGACCTGCGTCGGGTAGAAGCGCCCGAGGTCGTCGGCGTCGTCGTCGGGCCAGCCGAGCGTCGAGTGCGGCCACAGCCCCGACGAGAACCACGTGTCGAGCGTGTCCTCGTCCTGCCGGACCGGGCCGTCGCACTTCGAGCAGCCGTCGGGGTCCTCGACGGCCACGATGGTCTCGGGGCAGGCGTCGCAGTACCACACGGGGATGCGGTGGCCCCACCAGATCTGGCGGCTGATCGTCCAGTCGCGGATGTTCTCCATCCAGTGGAAGTAGGTCCGCTCGAACCGCCTCGGCACGAACTCGATGCGCCCGTCGCGCACCGCGTCGATGGCGGGCCTGGCGAGCGGCTCGGCCCGCACGAACCACTGCTCGGAGATGATCGGCTCGACGATCGTGCCGGAGCGCTGGCAGTGGCCGACCGAGTGGGTGTACTCCTCGGTGCGCTCCAGCAGCCCCGCCGCGTCGAGGTCCTCGACCACGCGGTCGCGCGCCTCGAAGCGCTCCATGCCGGCGTACTTGCCGGCGTCCTCGGTCAGCCGCCCGTCGGCGCCGACGATGTTGAGCACGGGCAGGCCGTGGCGCTGCCCGATTTCGAAGTCGACGGGGTCGTGGCCGGGCGTGACCTTCAGCGCGCCGGACCCCGCCTCGATACTCACCGCCTCGTCGGGGATGACCGGCACCGGCCGGTCCGAGGTCGGCACGAGCACGTTGCGGCCGAGGAGGTGCTGGTAACGCTCGTCCTCGGGGTTCACGGCGACGCCGGTGTCGGCCGGGATCGTCTCCGGCCGCGTGGTGGCGATGACCAGGTACTCGCCGGTCTGCTCGTTGTCGTCGTCCAGCACCGGGTAGCGGAAGTGCCAGAACGCGCCGGGTTCGTCGTCGTGCTCGACCTCGAGGTCGGAGAGCGCGGTGCCGCAGTCGACGCACCAGTTGATGATGCGCTCGCCGCGGTAGATGAGGCCGTCCTCGTAGAGGTTCACGAACGTCTGGCGCACGGCGCGCTGCCGCGCCTCGTCCATCGTGAACGCCTCGCGCTCCCAGTTGGCCGAGGCCCCCAGGCGGCGGTGCTGCTCGGCGATGCGCGAGCGCGAGCGCCCGACGAAGTCCCACACGCGGTCGAGGAACGCCTCGCGGCCGATGTCGTGCCGCGAGATGCCCTCGGCGGCCAGCTCGCGCTCGACGAGCGCGTTGACGGCGATGGCGGCGTGGTCGACGCCGGGCAACCACAGCGTGTCGTCGCCGAGCATGCGGTGCCAGCGCACCAGCGCGTCCTCGACGGCGACGGTGAGCGCGTGGCCGATGTGCAGCTCACCGGTGAGGTTGGGCGGCGGCATGATCACGGTGAACGGCCGCTCGCCGCCCTGCGGGCGGAAGGCGCCGGCCTGCTCCCACGCGTCGTAGACGCGCTCCTCCACCTGCGAGGGGTCGTAGGCGGTCGCCATCTCCTGCGCGGGCGGCGCGGGTTCGGTCGTCACGGGCGGGCTCCTCGGTGGCTGGGGTTCCTCGGGGGTTGGCGCGGGCAGCGGGCAAAGCGACGCCCCGCGGGAGCGGGGCGCAGGCGACCGGCGCGGCCCTCGATGCGTGGGGCCGGGCTAGCCGCCGCCGGCTACTACTACGTCGCGGTGTGCACGCTGGTGCATGGATGGATGGTAGGCAGGGGGTGTGGAGGGGTCAACGCGGCCCGACCTGAGACGGCTCAGCCTCCCGCCCGCCGCCGCACCTCATCCACCACCCGCTCCACATACCTCGCGCGCGTCGACGCGGTACGGGCGCGCTCGACGAAGGCGAGCATGCCGGTGCGCTGCGCCTCGGTGAGGGCGGCGAACGCCTCGACGCCGCCGTCGAGGCCTGACAGCGCCTCGCGCAGGTCGTCGGGAAGCGGCGGTTCGGGCGGGCCCGCGGCGCGGACGACCTCGATCGCCACCTCGTCGCCGACGCCGATGCCAGCCGCCGCGCGCACGGAGCCGTCGAGGAAGACGCGGTAGGCGCCGCCGCCACGTGGGGTGAGGCGTGTCGTGAACGGGTGGCCGTTCGCGGCGCCCTCGACGCGGACGTACCGCTCCGGCGGGTCGCCGGCGAGCGCGCGGCTCGCGGCGGCGGGCACGTCGACGCAGTAGTTCATGGCGAGCGTGCGGAGCGTGGCGGTGAAGCGCACAGGTGTCGGCGAGGGCGTCATGCGCCGATGGTAGCGCCCGGCCGGGCATCCCCTATCCGGTGCGTCGAGGCTGCGCGGCTCGCCATAACCGCCTACAGTCATGCGAGGCGTGCGGAGCGCGTCGACCACGCGATCGAAAGGCGGACGGCATGGAGCTGCGCGGCCTTGGCTACCCGGCCATCATCTGCAAGGACATGCAGGCCAGCATCGACTTCTACGAGAAGCTCGGCATGCGCCGCCTCTTCATGGAGCCCAACCGCGACGACCCCGACTCCGTCCAGGTGCTCCTCCACGCAGGCGGCGAGGACTACCTGCTCCTCGTCGGCCCCAACCGCGAGGGCATCAACATCGCCGAGTCCAGCCCGGGCGTCGGCTCGATGCAGTACCTCACGCTCCACGTCACCAGCGAGTTCATCGACCAGGCGTACTTCCGGCTCTCGTCGGCCGGCCTGCAGGCGAGCGAGGAGATCCGGCGCGGCTACGAGCGCCTCGTCTTCCTCGAGGACCCGAACCAGGTGCTGATCGCGCTCATCGCGTGGACGACGGAGCCGCCACCCGGTATGTCACGGGCCGAGGTGCTTGCGAAGGCGGGCGAGCTCAAGGAGTCGCAGGGCGCGCCGTTCCTGGAGGATGACCACCTCCGCCGCGCCATCGCACTCCTGAGCAGCTAACAAGGCCGCCCCGGCGTTATCCCTCGGTCCACGGGTTCACGATTTCGATCCCGAGGCCGTCGAACCCACCGACATCGCGCGTTGCTACCGCCGCTCCATGCACTCGCGCGATCGCCGCGATCAGACCGTCGAACGCGCCGATAGGACGTCTGACCGCGTTCCGTTCGGACACCACTGCGGCGTACTCCCGCGCGGCGGCGCTGTCGAGCGTGAGCACCCGCCCGGCGAAGAACCCATCAAGGACAGACTCCGCTGCCGCGTCCAGATCGGCTCGCCTACGCCCAACGGGAAGACGTGCGATCCCCACATGTATCTCTGCCTCGGTCACGGCGGTGACAAACAAGTCGCTCGCTGGCTGAGCGTCGACCCACGCGAGAACAGCGGGGTCTACGGCGTCGCGCATGAGCTCCGACACAACATTCGTATCGAGGACGAGCATCAGGTCCCGGGATCAGTCGAACGTCGGCGGTTCGCGCGCGGGCTCCCGCGGTGGGATCGGGAGTTCCTTGATTCCAAACGGCTTGAAGAGCTCGTGGATCGCAGTGCCGAGCTTCTCCGGCAGGGGTTCGCCCTCGTCTCCACCCTCCACACCGAGCGCGTCGGTGAGGACGGCGCAGGCCTCCTGCTCCACGGAGCGGCCGTGCTCGGCCGCCCGGGCGCGCAGCTCGGCGGCGACGCGGTCGTCGAGGTCGTGCAGGGTGATGCTCGTCATCACTCGCCTCCGCCCCGAATAGCTACCGCGGCAGGCCGAGCCCGCGCTGGGCGATGATGTTGCGCTGGATTTCGGACGTGCCGGCCGCGATCGTGCTGCCGGCCGAGGTCAGGTAGTGGCGGGCGAACGCGCCGCCCGCGGGGGCGCCGTCCGTGCCGCGCTGGAGCAGTCCCGCCATGCCGAGGAGCCGCACGCCGGTCCCGGCGATGCGCTGCGTCATCTCCGACCCGTAGACCTTCGAGACCGACGCCTCGTGGTTCGGCGAGATGCCCTGCGTCTGCAGCCACGGGATGCGCTGCGCGACGTTGAAGCCGACCTGCAGCTCGATCCAGCGGTCGGCCAGCTCGTAACGCACCGCCTGGCGCTGCTCGGACAGCGTCGAGTTCTCCTTGACGAGGTCCACGAGCTGCTCGATGTGGCGCTTGCCACGCGCGTACGAGGCGACGCCGGAGCGCTCGAAGTCGAGCGTCGAGGCGACGTGGTACCAGCCGCGGTTCTCGGGGCCGACGCGGTTCTCGATGGGCACGCGCACGTCGTGGAGGAGCACCTCGGAGAGCTGGCGCTCGCCGGCGAGGTTCTCGATCGGGCGGATCTCGACGCCCGGATCGTCCATCGGGACGGCGAAGGTGGAGAGGCCGCGGTGCTTCGGCCCGTTCGGGTCGGTGCGGGCGGCGAGCCAGCCCATGGTGGCGCGGTCCGCGCCGGCAACCCAGGTCTTGAGGCCGTTGATGACGTACTCGTCGCCGTCGCGGACGGCGCGCGTCTGGATCGAGGCGAGGTCGGAGCCGGCGCCGGGCTCGGAGTAGAGCGCGGCCCAGCGGTCGTCGGCGTTGGCGATGCGCGGCAGGTAGATGCGCTGCTGCTCCTCGTTGCCGTACATCATGATGGCGGGGCCGACGGAGGTGACGCCGACGCCGCCGCCACCGGGCGCGTCCAGGTAGGCCATCTCCTCGTTGAAGAGGTACTGCATGAGATAGGAGGCATCGAGGCCGCCGAACTTCTCGGGCCAGGCCATCGTCAGCCACTTGCGGTCGGCGAGCTGCTTCGAGATCAGGTCGGCGAGGGCATGTCGCTCCTCGGAGTCGATCGGTTCCGCGAGGCCGCGCTTCGCCCAGTCACCGGGGAGGTGTGTGAGCAGAAGCTGGTGCAGCTCTTCGCGGAATCGTTCCTCGTCCGGGGTGAACTCAAAGTCCATGGGGAGCGCCTCGTCCGTCGGTTCTTCGCCTGCTCCGGCACGGGCTCACCGCGAGCCTGCCGGGCCCTCATGGTACCATCGGAGCACCCCCGCCGAAGCGGGCCTGCGCACGGCGCCCGAGGCGTCGCTCCGCGGCGCGGTCGGCGTTCCGGCGGCGCACGACATGCACACGATGCCACGCAGGCTGCGCGAAACTGGGTGATGGACGCATGAACGAGCCGTTGAACTTCGCCGGATTCCGCGAGATGGCGGTCTTCAGCGGCAACGCCCACCGCGCATTCGCCGAGGCGGTCTGCAAGCACCTCGAGATGCCCCTGGGGCGCAACGAGGTCTTCGAGTTCTCCAACGGCAACATCTTCGTGCGCTTCCTGGACAACATCCGCGAACGCGACGTCTTCCTGATCCAGCCCATCGCGCCGCCGGTGAACACGCGACTGATGGAGCTGTTCATCATGATCGACGCGGCGAAGCGCGCCTCGGCGGGTCGCGTCACGGCGGTGATCCCGTACTTCGCGTACGGGCGCTCCGACAAGAAGGACCAGCCGCGCGTCCCCATCACGGCGCGCCTGGTCGCGAACTTCATCGAGGTGGCCGGCGCGGACCGCGTGCTGACGATGGACCTGCACGCGGGCCAGATCCAGGGCTTCTTCAACATCCCGCTCGACGAGCTGCACGCGCAGCCGCACATCGCCGAGTACTTCCGCTCGCTCAACCTGCCGCGTCCCGTCATCGTCGCCACCGACGTGGGTGGCGCGAAGGGGGCGCGCGACGTGGCCGAGCGCCTGGGCGCGGAGCTCGCCATCGTCGACAAGCGCCGAACCTCGAACGACGAGCAGGCCGAGGCGATGACCATCATCGGCGAGGTCGAGGACCGCGACGCGATCATCGTCGACGACGAGATCCTGACGGGGGGCACCGTCGCCAGCGCGCTGGAGCTGCTGCGCATGAACCGCGCACGCTCGGTCTACGTCGGCACGATCCACCCGCTGTTCGCGGGCGCGGCCTTCGACCGCCTCGACACGACCGACATCTCCGAGCTGGTCTTCACCGACACCGTGCCCGTGGCCGCCGACGCCTTCCAGCACGTGCAGACGCACGTGCTCTCGGTCGCGCCGTACTTCGGCGACGCGATGCACCGCATCCACACCGGGGGGTCCGTCGGCGAGCTGTTCCGCTAGCCGCGCCGCCCGTGGGGTAACCATGGCCTTCAACCCGCTCCGCAAGATCATCGGCGACCCCAACGAACGGGCGCTCAAGCGGCTGGACCCGACCGTCGAGGAGATCAACGACCTCGAACCCTCGATCGAGGCGTTGAGCGAGGTCGAGCTCACCGCGAAGACGGACGAGTTCCGCGCGCGCCTCGCCGTCGGCGAGGCGCTGGACGACCTGTTGCCGGAAGCCCTCGCCGTCTGCCGCGAGGCGATCCGGCGGACCGTCGGCGAGCGTGCGTACGACGTGCAGCTCACCGGCGCGATCGCGCTCCACCAGGGGATGATCGCCGAGATGCGCACGGGCGAGGGCAAGACGCTGGTCGCCACCCTCTCGCTCTACGTGAACGCGCTGACCGGCGAGGGCGCGCACCTCGTCACCGTCAACGACTACCTCGCCCGCCGCGAGCCGCAGTGGTACGGGCCGGCGCTCGACCTGCTGGGGATGCGCCTGGGCGTGATCCAGAACGGCGGCGCGGCGTACCTCTACTCGCGCGAGCCGGTCTCCGAGCAGTCGAGCATGGAGCACCTGGTCGCGGTGACGCGCCGCGACGCCTACGAGGCGGACATCACCTACGGCACCAACAACGAGTTCGGCTTCGACTACCTGCGCGACAACATG